>JAEZEB010000220.1 GCA_023438115.1 Pseudomonadota bacterium
GTCCGACGAGGCGATCTACCAGGGCCGGCAGGTCGAGCGCGTCGCGGTGCTGCACGAACGGCCCGAGGGCGCCGTGCGCGCCTACCGCGAAGCCGAGCAAGCGCGCGGCGCCGGTGCGCTGGCCACCGTGCTGCCGGGCGAGAAGAAGCTGGGGCGGCAGATCGAGCGACTGCGCGAAGCCGGCTACGGCCGCGTGCTGATCGTGGGCGGCGACGGCGGCGTGCGCACGGCCGACTGAAACCGCCACGCCGGGCCCGTCGGCGCGCAGCCTGCGAACTGGCCCGCCGCCCGGCACTTTTCCCTTCCCGAAGCAATCACACGCTGCGCTATGGCGCGGCGCGAACCCGCACGCCCCCGGCCAGGCGTGCGCGCGCACGGCTGCGTTTGACAGGGCGTTCCGCCGCCGCATAATATCTCTTATCGAAACGGCATTTCGACAAAGGAGACAATTTCTTGACCTGCGACAACCATCCCGGGCGCGGCGCCCGCCCTTCCCGCCGGGCCGTCCTGCGCACCACCGGTGCCCTCGCCGCCGCCACGCTGCTGCCGGCCGCGGCGCTGCGTGCCGAAGAGAAATATCCGGTCGCGCCGGTGAAACTGATCGTGAACTTCCCGCCCGGCGGGGTGACGGATGCCACCTTCCGGCGCATCGCCGAAGGGTTCCAGGCGCACACGGGACAGCCCCTGGTCATCGAGAACAAGTCGGGCCGCGGCCTGGCGCCCGCGACGATCGCCACCGCGCGGCCGGACGGCTACACCATCGGCGTCATGGGCCGCACCCAGATGTCGCTGTACCACCAGTTGAACGGCAAGGTGACCTACGACCCGGTCGAGGACTTCACCTGGATCTGCAACGTGACCTCGTCGTGGTTCGGCCTGTACGTGCGCGCCGACGCGCCGTGGCGCTCGCTGCGCGACGTGATCGCCGATGCCAAGGCGAAGCCGGGCCAGCTGACCTACGGCACGGCCTTCGGCCATGGCGGCCTGTCGCACGTGCCGATGGAGGAGTTCAGCCGCGCGGCGGGCATCCAGATGCTGCACGTGCCCTTCCGCGGCGATGCCGACACGGCGATGCAGCTGCTGCGCGGCGAAGTGGACATGATCGTCGCCGGCGGCAGCGCCATGGCCTTCGTGGACGACAAGCGGCTGCGGCTGCTGGCCTGGCTCACGCCCGAGCGCCATCCGCGCCTGCCGCAGGTCCCCACGTTCCGCGACAACGGCTTCCCCATCGAGGTGGTCGCGCCGGTCGGCATCGGCGGCCCCAAGGGCATGCGCCCCGAGCACGTGGCCTACCTGGAGAAGGCGTTCGCCGCCGTCCTGAAGGACAAGCAGGTCGTCGACTTCATGGACCGCAACTACCAGCGCGCCGACTTCATGGGCAGCGCGGAGTTCGCGCAGTGGGCCAGGCGCCAGATGCCGATCGAGAAGCAGATCGTGGCGGAGTTCAACCTGGCCGAGAAGGCGAAGTGAGGGTCGCCGCGGACATGCAGCCCGGCGCCTTCGGGCCGGCGGTGGCGCTGCGCGGGGTGGTGCGCTACGGCGGCGCGCTCGCGCAGCGCGGCTACCGCCTCAACGCCTTCCTCGTCGCCATCTCCCGGCGCGAGAACCGCGAGGCCTTCCTGCGCGACGAGGAAGCCGCCATGGCGGCGGCGGACCTCGGCGACGACGAGCGCGAGCTGGTGCGCCGCCGCGACTACGTGGGCATGCTCGCCTGGGGCGTCAACATCTACGCGGTGGTGAAGGCGGGGTACGTGTTCGGCGCCACGCTGATGGAAATCGGCCGCCTGATGCGCGGCGAGCCGCCGAAGGAGCCTGCCTGATGGCCACGCTCGTCGGCGGCATCGGCTCGTCGCACGCTCCCTCGATCGCCTTCGCCCACGACGCCGGCCACCAGGACCGGCCCGCGTGGAAGACCTTCTTCGAGGCCTACGCGCCGGTGCAGGCCTGGCTGCGGGCGCGCGAGGTCGACACGCTGGTGGTGGTCTACAACGACCACCTCAACAACTTCCAGTTCGACAACTACCCCGCCTTCGCGCTGGGCACCGGCGAGCTGCACCGCGTCGCCGGCGAAGGCAAGGAGCCGCGCCGGCTGCCGCCCGTGCCGGGCGCCTCGGCGCTGGCCTGGCACATCGCGCGCAGCCTGGTGGCGGACGAATTCGATCCCTCGCTGTGCCTGGACATGGCGCTGGACCATGGCGCGCTGTCGGTGCTGCCGCTGCTGGATCCACCGCCCTGGTCGCTGCGCGTCATCCCGGTCGCCGTGAACGTGGTGCTGGACCCGATGCCGACGCCGCGGCGCTGCTGGAAGTTCGGGCAGGCGCTGGCGCGCGCGATCGCGAGCGCGCCGGGCGGCGAGCGGGTGGTCGTGGCCGCCACCGGCGGCCTCTCGCACCAGCTGCACGGCCCGGACTTCGGCTTCACCAACCCCGAATGGGACCTGCGCTTCCTCGACCTGCTCGAGGAAGACCCCGAGACCCTCGCCAGCATCACGCACGCGCAGCTGATCGAGCGCGGCGGCGCCGAGTCGGTGGAGATGATGGTCTGGCTCGCCATGCGCGGCGCGCTGGGCGCGGCCCGGCCGCGGCGCATCCAGCGCCACTACAGCGCGCCGATGCTCACGGGCTATGGCCTGCTGGCCCTCGAAGCCGGGGGCGCTTCGCAACGGAAATCATGAGACTCATCACCTACCACGACGGAAACGGACCGCGGCTCGGCGCCTGGATCCATGGCGACGCGGACGTCGTCGACCTGCAGCGCGCGGCGGGCCTGCACGACCTGGAGGCGCCCTCCTTCGCCTCCATGCAGGCGCTGATCGACGGCGGCCCCGCGGCGCTGGACCGGGCGCGAATCCTCGCCGACAACCCGCCGGAGGAAGCCGTGCGTCCCACGGCCTCGGTGCGGCTGCTCGCCCCGGTGCCCACGCCGATCCAGATGCGCGACGCCCTCGCCTTCGAGCTGCACCTGCGGCAGGCCAAGCGCGCCAGCGCGCGCATGCGGCTGCGCCACCATCCCGCGGCCGAGGACGAGATGCGCAAGCTGGAGGCCGCCGGCAGCTTCGAGCCGCCAGCGATCTGGTCGCGCCAGCCGCTGTACTACAAGTGCAACCGCTTCACCGTGGTCGGCGACGGCCACGACATCCGCTGGCCCGCCTACTCGCAGGTGCTCGACTACGAACTGGAGCTGGGCATCTTCATCGGCCGCGGCGGCCGCGACATCCCGGCCGCGCGGGCCCGCGAGCACATCTTCGGCTATACGGTCTACAACGACGTTTCGGCGCGCGACGCCCAGGCCGACGAGATGGCGGGCATGCTCGGCCCGGCGAAGGGCAAGGACTTCGATACCGGCAACGTGATCGGCCCGTGCATCGTCACGGCCGACGAGATCGCCAATCCCTACGCGCTGGAGATGGTGGCGCGCGTGAACGGCGAGGAATGGTCGCGCGGCAACAGCGCCACCATGGCGCACCGCTTCGAGGACATCATCGCGCACATCTCCGCCGACGAGACGCTCTACCCGGGCGAGTTCATCGGCTCGGGCACCGTGGGCAACGGCTGCGGCTTCGAGTTCGGCCGTTTCCCGCAGGCCGGCGACGTCATCGAGCTGGAGATCGCCTCGATCGGCCGGCTGCGCAACCGCCTGGTGCGGGCCTGAGGCGCGCGGCTCAGGCCGCGTGCCTGCGCTCCACCCAGGCGGTGGAGTTGAAGTCGGCCGAGATCGCGGCCGCGCAACCCTGCACGGCCGCCAGCAGCTGCGCGTCCGGCGCCCTGCCGAAGGCCGTGCCGGGGGCGACGATGCCGACGGCCGCGATGATGCAGTCGTCGTGGTCGAACACCGGCGCGGCGAGCGTGGAGACGCCGTAGGCGTTCTCGTTGCTGGCCACCTCGTACCACTGCTGGCGCACGACGGCCAGGCGCTTGCGCAGCTGCGCCGGATCGGTGATCGCCGTGTCGCTCAGCGCCTTGGGGGCACGCGCCAGCACGCGCTTTTGCACATCCTCCGGCGAGAACGCCAGCAGCACGCGCGCGAGCGCGGACGAATTGGCCGGGATGACGACGCCGTGGCGCACCGCCAGCGCGATCGGGCGCTCGCTCTGCACCGAGCCGACGACGAGGGCCTCTCCGTTCGCCGGGATCGCCAGGCCCACGGTCTCGCCCGTCTCGTTGCGCAGCCGCGTCATGTGGCGCTCGGAGACGCGCATTACGCCGACCTGCTCCGCGGCGGCGACCCCCAGGCGGTAGATGTTCCAGCCGAGGCGGTAGTCGTCCCCGCTGTGCTCCTGGCTGACAAAGCCCACCTGCCGCATGGTGGCGAGGTGGCGAAAGATGCGCGGCTTGGTCTCGCCCAGCCGCCGCGCGAGTTCGCTCACGCCCAGCGGCTGCGCGCTGCTGGCGAGCTCGCCAAGGATACGTGCCGAGGTGGTGACGGACTGGTTGACGCCGGCGCCGGCGGCTTCTTCATCGCCGGCGGTCTTGCGCCTGCGCGCGCCGGGAGCGGGATCGGACATGGCGGCGGAGTATAGCGGCGGCCTCGAAAAGGCAGCGGCCGCGCTTGACGCGCGTTTCTCTTACCGATACAGTGTTGCGCATCTAGAGACGTTTGTCTTTGAGCCACATCAACGAACGGAGCACCGATGGCTGCAAGAACTGGCAAGGAATTCCTCGAATCGCTGCGCGACGGCCGGCGGATCATGATCGACGGCGAGCAGGTGAAGGACGTGACGCGCGACCGGCGCTTCGCCGGCGCCGCCCACACCATCGCGGAGCTGCTGGACATGCAGCACGGCGAGCAGCGCGACGTCCTGACCTACGCCTCGCCCACCAGCGGCGAGCGGGTCGGCGCGAGCTTCATCGAGCCCCGCACCCCCGAGGACCTGAAGGCCCGCCGCCTCGCGCTGAAGACCTGGTCCGACACGACCTACGGGATGATGGGCCGCAGCCCCGACTTCATGAACGTCATGATCTCGGCCTTCGGCTCGGCGCACCGCTACTTCGAGGACGCGAAGGCGGGCTGCGGCGACAACATCCGCCGCTACGCCGACTACTGCCGCGAGAACGACATCGTGATGACGCACGTGCTGGTCAACCCGCAGGTGGACCGCTCGCGCCCGGTGGAGAAGCAGGACAAGGACCTGGCCGCCAAGGTGGTGAAGGAGGACGACAAGGGCATCTACATCTCCGGCGCCCGCACGGTTTCCACGCTGGCCTCGTTCTCCAACGAGGTGCTGGTGTTCCCCTCGACCTACCTCACGCCCTCGCCCGATTCGGCCGACTACGCCTTCGGCTGCGGCATCCCCGTCAACACGCCCGGCGTCACCTGGATCTCGCGCCCCAGCCTGCTGCCGCAGGCGAAGTCGTACGCGGACTTCCCGCTGTCGCACCGCATGGACGAGACCGACGCGGTGGTGGTGTTCAAGGAAGCCTTCGTGCCCTGGGAGCGCGTCTTCCTGTACCGCGACGTGGCGGCCTGCAACGGCCTCTATCCCAAGACCCTGACCGGCCCGCACGCGGCCACCCAGTCCGCCGTGCGCGCGCTGGCCAAGACCGAGTTCATGCTCGCCCTGGCGCTGAAGATGGCGCACTCGACCAAGATCGACGAGCACCTGCACGTGCAGGGCATGCTCTCGGAGATCATCGTCTTCCGCGAGAACATCAAGGCGGTGATCGCGGCCAGCGAGGCCGGCGCCACCACCACGCCCTGGGGCACGCTGGCACCCGACGCCAACGCGCTGTGGGTCGTCCGCATGGGCTTCCCCAAGATGTTCGTGCGCATGCAGGAGATCATCCAGCTGCTGGGTGCCAGCGGCCTGGTGGCGGTGCCCTCCCTGGCCGAGGCCGAGGGCGAATCGGCCGAGATGGTCGAGCGCTTCTACCAGTCGGCCAACAGCAGCGCCGTGGAGCGCATCAAGCTGTTCCGCCTGGCCTTCGACGCCTCGATGTCCGCCTTCGCCGGCCGCCAGCAGCTGTACGAGCGCTACTACACCGGCGATCCCGTGCGCCTGGCGGGCATGCTGTTCAGCGGCTACGACAAGAAGCCCTTCCACGCGCGCATGGACGCGATCCTGGAAGAGATCGGCGAGCGCGCGGCCGTCTGGGACGGCACCGCCGCCGGCCGCGAGCTCGCGGCCTGACCCCGGCGAGGCTGTCATGGGCACTTCCGCTACCGCCTGCCTCCCCGGCGCCGACATGCAGAAGAAGCTGCGCGAGGCGCTGGGCAGCTTCGCCACCGGCGTCACCGTGGTCACCACCGTCACGCCGGACGGCCGCCGCATCGGCCTGACCGCCAACTCGTTCACCTCCGTGTCGCTCGAGCCGGCGCTGGTCCTCTGGAGCCTGAATCGCCGCTCGGCCAACCTCGAGGCGTTCCGCGCGGCGGGCCACTTCGCCATCAACGTCCTGTCGGCCGAACAGCACGCGCTGTGCTGGCGGTTCGCCAAGCCGCTGGAAGGCGACCGCTTCGACGGCGTGCGCCTGGCGCCGAGCGAGCTGCAGCTGCCCCTAATCGAGGACAGCCTCGCGACCTTCGAATGCTCCAAGTACGACGAGTACGAGGCCGGCGACCACGTGGTGTTCGTCGGCCGGGTGGAGAACTTCAGCCGGGGTGCCGGCGACGCGCTGATCTTCAGCGCCGGCCGCATCCTGTCGTCCGCCTCCGCGGTCGCGCTCTAGCGCCGCGGCCCGTCCTTTTCCATCGAGATCCGCCATGAATCCCCAGAACGCCCCCAACCGCCCGGCCCCCTGCAGCCGGTTCTACGAGTCCCCGCCCGACCGCACCGACGCGGACGGCACCGCCCACTGGGCGCTGCGCGGCGGCAACTTCGTGGTCGTCGTCACGCGCGCCGTGGCCGGCAGCGTGCTGGAGCGCAGCGAGCAGCCCGACGAATACATGGTGCTGTTGCCCGAGGACGTGGGCGCCGAGCTGCAGGCCGGCCCCGACACGGTGGGTTCCGAAGGCGATTCGCTCACCATCCTGCCGCCGGGCGCCAGCCGCGTGACGGTCAGGCAGGCCGGCTACGTCTATCGCGTGTTCAGCCACCGCGCCGCCGACGTGCTGGCGTGGGCGTCCAATGCGAACGCGTACGAGGGCGTGACCGACGTCGCGCCGCTGCACGACTGGCCGCAGCCGGTCGGCGGCTTCCGGCTGCGCCACTACCCGCTGGCGAAGTACGCGCGCCCGGACAGCACCATGCGCCTGTTCCGCAGCACCAACCTCATGATCAACGTGTTCCTGCCGACGATGAAGCCGCGCGACATCCGCAAGCTCTCGCCGCACTCGCACGACGACTTCGAGCAGGGATCGCTGACGCTGTCCGGCCAGTTCGTGCACCACCTGCGCTGGCCCTGGACGCCCGACATGACCGCCTGGCGCGACGACGAGCACGTGCGCGTGGGCAGCCCCTCGCTGATCGTCATGCCGCCCAACGTCATCCACACCTCGCAGACCATCGAGGGTGAGCGCATCCGCCTGGTCGACATTTTCTCGCCGCCGCGCGCGGACTTCTCGCTCAAGCCGGGACTGGTCTGCAATGCCGACGAGTACCCGCTGCCCGAGGCCCTGCGCGCCCAGGCGCCCGCGGCCGTGGCCTGAGGAGGGGCGCATGGCGGCTTTCCTGGAGCGGGTGCGCGCACCCGGCGCGTGCCTCTTCGGCACGTGGGCCAAGCTCGACTCGCTGGAGACGCTGGAGATGCTGGCCCTCGCCGGCTTCGACTTCGTCGTGGTGGACGCGGAGCACGCGCCCCACACCTTCCAGTCCGCCTACCGCACGATCGTGGCGGCGCAGGGCTTCGGCATGTCGGCGCTGGTGCGCCTGCCGGACCAGCAGGGCGGCGACGTGCAGCGCATCCTGGATGCGGGCGCGGACGGCGTCCTGGTGCCTCGCGTGCGCTCTGTCGCCGAGGCGCGCGCGGCGATGGACGGGATGATCTTCAGCCCGCGCGGCTCGCGCGGCATGGGGATCACCTCGCGCGCCGGGCTCTGGGGCATGCGCCCCATCCCGCAGTACATCGCCGACGGCGACGAGCGCGTGCTGCGCGCCGTGCAGCTGGAGGACCCGGAGGCCCTGCGCTGCGCGCCGGACATCCTGGGCGTCGACGGCGTCAACGCCGGCTTCGTCGGCTTGGGCGACCTCTCGCTGGTGACCGGCAAGCCCGGCTCGCATCCCGACAACGACGCGCTGGTCGCGTCGCTGCTGGCCTGCTGCCGCGAGCGCGGCATCCCCTGCGGCACCGCCGTGGGCGATGCGGCCGCGGCGAAGAAGAGCCGCGAACGCGGTTTCTCCTTCGTGATGGTGAGCAACGACGCCTCGCTCTTCGGCCGCGCCGCGGCGGAAGCGATGCGCGGACTGAAGGACTAGGACCATGCGCAAGAGCATCCAGGTCGACGGCTTTGGCCACGGCGCCCAGCCCACCCCGGCCGCCAGCCGCGTGGGCCCGCTGCTCGCCTCCGGCGCCATCTTCGGCATGGACCCGGCCACCCGCAAGGTCGCCGAAGGGCTGGAGCGCCAGTGCGAGCTGATGTTCGAGACGGCCGGGCGCATCCTCGCGGCGGGTGGCGCCGGCTGGGACGACGTGCTGAAGATGACCTTCCACGTCGCCCCGGACGTCCCGCGCGAGCTGCTCAACGAGCACTGGGTCCGCCTGTTCCCGGACGCGGCCTCGCGTCCCGCCCGCCACGTCGTCGTCAACGACCGCCTGCCCGCCGGCATGCACCTGCAGTGCGACCTGCTGGCGGTGGTCACAGCCAAGGATTCGAAATGAAAGAAATCCCCATCCAGTGGCAGCCCGGTACCTATACCCGGGTGCCCTACGCCGTCTTCCAGCGCGAGGACGTCCTCGCGGCCGAGCAGCAGCGCATCTTCGAGGGCCCGGTGTGGAACTACCTGGGCCTGGAGGCGGAGGTGCCCGAACCCGGGGACTTCAAGTCCACCTTCGTAGGCACCATGCCCGTGGTCATGACGCGCGACACCGACGGCGAGGTGTACGCCTTCGAGAACCGCTGCGCGCACCGCGGCGCGCTGATCGTGCTGGAGGACTCGGGCAATGCGCCGGAGCACACCTGCGTCTACCACGCGTGGCGCTACGACCTGCAGGGCAACCTGCGCGGCGTGGCTTTCGACAAGGGCGTCAACGGCAAGGGCGGCATGCCCGAGAGCTTCTGCCGCGAGGAGCACGGCCCGCGCAAGCTGCGCACCACCACCTTCTGCGGCCTCGTGTTCGGCAGCCTGCACGACGACGTGCCGCCGATCGAGGAATACCTCGGCGAGGAGGTGGCGGCGCGCCTGGAACGCGTTCTGGGCAAGCCGGTGGAGGTGATCGGCCGCTTCACGCAGGCCCTTCCCAACAACTGGAAGCTGTACACGGAAAACGTGCGCGACACTTACCACGCCAGCCTGCTGCACACCTTCTTCACCACCTTCGGCATCACGCGCCTGACGCAGGAAGGCGGCGTGATCGTCAGCGAGGACGGCGGCAACCACGCCAGCGCCTCGTACAGCCGCGTGATCGACGGCGCGGAAGCCGCCTACAAGCAGCAGGCGATCCGCTCGGACAACCAGGAGCTGCAGATCGGCGACCTGTCCATGCTGCAGACCGTCGACGAGATCGGCGACGGCATCGTGCTGCAGATCCTGAGCGTGTTCCCCGGCTTCGTGCTGCAGCAGATCCACAACTGCATCGCGGTGCGCCAGGTGCTGCCCACCGGCACCGCCACGACCGACCTGCACTGGACCTACCTCGGCTACGCCGACGACACCGACGACATGCGGCGCCTGCGCCTGAAGCAGTCCAACCTGGTAGGTCCGGCCGGCTTCGTGTCCATGGAGGACGGCGCCGTCGGCGGGTTCGTGCAGCGCGGCATCCAGGCTGCGGCCGATCGCGAGGCCGTCATCGAGATGGGCGGCGCCGGCACGGAAAGCGCCGACTACCGCGCCACGGAAGCGTCCATCCGCGGCTTCTGGCGCGCCTACCGCACCCACATGGAGCTGTGAGCATGCACAACGAACTGATCCAGCTGAACGCGGACTACGCCGCGGCGATCGACGACGATCGCCTGGAGGACTGGCCCGCCTTCTTCACCGAGGACTGCTTCTACCGGATCACCACGGCGCAGAACCACGCGCGCGGGCTGCAGGCGGGTCTGGTGTACGCCGATTCGCGCCAGATGCTGGCCGACCGGGTGCTGTCGCTGCGCAAGGCCAACATCTACGAGCGCCAGGCCTACCGCCACCTCGTCGGGCTGCCGCGCGTGGTCGCCGACGCCGGCGGCGTGCAGGCCGTGGAGACGGGCTTCGCGGTGCTGCGCATCATGCGCACCGGCGAGACCGCCGTGTTCGTGAGCGGCCGCTACCTGGACGAGACCGTCCGCGCGCCCGACGGCCGGCTGCGGTTGAAGAAGCGCGACGTGGTGTGCGACAGCTCGCGCATCGACACGCTGCTGGCGCTGCCGCTGTGACGACGAGCCTGCCCGCGCCGCGCATCGGCGTGGCCTTCGGCGACCCCAACGGCATCGGCCCGGAGATCGCCGTGCGCGCGGCCTGCGCGCTGCACGCCGCGACGGGCGTGCGCAGCCTGCTGGTGGGCGAGGACTACATCGCCGAGGCGGTCGCCTCCATGCTGGGGCTCGACGCATCCGCCCGCGCCTCCTACGAGGTCTGCAGCGTCGGTGCGCTGGCGCGCTCGGCCTGGCAGCCGGGTGCGATCGGCGCCGCCGCGGGCGCCGCCACCGTCGCCTACGTGCGGCGCGCGGTGGAGC
>JAEZEB010000224.1 GCA_023438115.1 Pseudomonadota bacterium
TAGGGGGCTTCCGCGCGGCGGATCCACCAGCCAGCGGTCGGCGCGTCCGTCCGCCACCAGCTGCTTCGGATCCATCTCGAACAGGTTGCGGGCCACGAAGCTCGCGGGTGCCAGCGGCACCGCGCGTCCGGCCTGGTTGCGCGCGTAGTTCTCGCGCGAGCGCGCCACCAGCGCCTCGCTGCCCTCGATGCCCAGCACCTCGCCGGCGCGCGTGGCCAGCGGCAGCGTGAAGTTGCCCAGGCCGCAGAACCAGTCGATCACGCGCTCGCCGGGCTGCGGGTCGAGCAAGCGCACGGCGCGGTCCACCAGCACGCGGTTGATGTGCGGGTTGACCTGCGTGAAGTCCGTGGGCCGGAACGGCATCGTGATTCCGAACTCGGGCAGCGAATAGTCCAGCGCCTCGCCGCCCGGAGCCTGCCCCGGACCCGATCCGGGGTCCAGCAGGTGCACGGTGTCCGGCCCCTTGGGCTGCAGCCACCACTGCACGCCCGCGGCGGCGTGCTCGCGCGCGAAGGCGCGCAATTTCTCCACGTCGCCGGCGGACAGCGGCTCCAGGTGCCGCAGCACGAGCGCCGTCACGCGCTCGCCGCAAGCCAGTTCGATCTGGGGACACGTCTCGATCGCGTCCATGGAGCCGATCAGCGCCCGCAGCGGCAACAGCAGGTCGCTCACGTGCTTGGGCACGACGTGGCATTCACGGATGTCGGCCACGTAGCGGCTCTTGCGCTCGTGGAAGCCGACCAGCACGGTCTCCTTCTTGCGCACGTGGCGCACCGAGAAGCGCGCCCGCCAGCGGTAGCCCCAGGCAGGCCCTTCGATCGCGGGCAGAAGGGTGTCCGGCCGTACCTTGCCCAGGTGCCAGAGGTTGTCTTCCAGCACGCGCTGCTTGACGGCCACCTGGCCGCCCACGTGCAGGTGCTGCATCTTGCAGCCGCCGCAGGCGCCCTCGTGCAGGCCGAAGTGGGGGCAGCGCGGACGCACGCGCTGGGACGACTCCCGGTGCACGGCCACCAGGCTGGCCTGCTCCCAGTTGTTCTTCTTGCGGTGGACGTTGGCGGTGACGAGTTCCCCGGGGAGGGCGCCGTCGATGAACACCACCTTGCCCTCGGGACGCCGGGCCACGCCCTGCGCCTCGATGTCGAGGGATTCGATTTCCAGCCAGCCCTCGGGATGCGGGGCGGGCGACTGCTTGTCGGTCATGCCCGCGATTTTCGCAGGCCGGCGCTCAGGTCCAGGCCGCCAGGTATTCCTTCCAGTGCGGATCCGTTCCGGACAGCTCCGCCACCGTCTGCTTCACGAAGCCGATCTCCTGCTCGTACTCGGCCTCGGTGAAGCCGCAGCGCATCTTCTGGTAGCGGCAGTACAGCAGGTAGGTATTCATCACGTCCGTCTCGCAGTAGCGGCGAATGTCCTCCAGCCCGCCCGCGAGATAGGCCTCGTACACCTTGGAACCGTCCATGCCCAGCTTGCCGGGGAAGCCGCACAGCTTGGCTAGCGCGTCCATCGGGGCGCTGGCGCGCGGCTGGTACATGGCCAGCAGGTCCATCAGGTCCAGGTGGCGCATGTGGTAGCGGCTGATGTAGTTGTTCCACTTGAACTCGCGGTCGTCCGGGCCGCCGCCCTCGCCCATGCACCAGTAGCGGTCGGCGGTGACGCCGTGGCGCAGGCCCCGGTAGTGCAGCACCGGCAGGTCGAAGCCGCCGCCGTTCCAGCTCACGAGCTGCGGCACGTGCTTGTCCACCGCGTTGAAGAAATTCTGGATCACGCGTCCTTCGCTCGCGTCGTCGCGGTCCACGAAGGAATGCACGCGCAGGCCCTCGGCGTTGCGGAACACGCAGCTGATCACCAGAACGCGCTGCAGGTGCAGCGGCATGAAGTCGCTCTGGTTGTTGTCCTTGCGCTCCTGCAGCCAAGCGGCATAGAGCTGCTGGTCGCTGACCTCCGGGGGCGCGTCGCGCAGCATGCGCAGGCCCTGGAGGTCAGGAATGGATTCGATGTCGAAAACGAGTACAGGCCACGCCATGGCGTGCACTGTACCGCAGCGCTAGAGGAGCCCTTCCTTGTCGACGCCGCTGCGCACCATCTGCCGCTTGAGCTTGCTCAGGGCCTCGTTCTGGATCTGCCGCACGCGCTCGCGCGTGAGGCCCAGGCGGTCGCTGAGCACCTCCAGCGTCTCGGGTTCGCGGTGGTGCAGGCCGAAGCGGCCTTCCAGCACTTCCTTCTCGCGGTGCGTGAGCGTCTCGATCCAGCCGGCCAGCAGCTTCTGCACCTCGTGCCCGTGGGTGACGCCGGTGGGATCGACGGCGAGTTCGTCCGCCATCGAATCCGCCAGCGTGTGTTCGTCGTCCGAGCGGTCCACCACGGCGTCGAGCGACTTGGGCGTTTCCGCCATGGCGAGCAACTGCGCCACTTCCTGCACGTCGCGTCCCAGGAGCGCCGCGACGTCCTCCACGCGCACCGTCTCGCGGTCGCCGCCGCGCGCCGCCACGAAGGCGGGATCGTTCTCCAGCGTGCGCCGGGCCCGCAGCACCTGCTGCAATTCACGCACGACGTGCACCGGCAGGCGGATCACGCGGCCCTGGTTCATCACCGCGCGCTCCACCGACTGCCGGATCCACCAGGTCGCATACGTGGAGAAACGGAAGCCCCGCTCCGGCTCGAACTTGTCGATGGCGTGCATCAGCCCGAGGTTGCCCTCCTCGATCAGGTCCGACAGCGGCACGCCGCGCCCGAGGTAGGCCTTGGCGATGCTCACCACCAGGCGCAGGTTGTGCTCGATCATCGATTGCCGCGCGGCGAAGTCGCCGGCGCGCGCGCGCACCGCGGTGGCGTATTCCTCTTCCGCGGTGAAGAGCGTGGTGCGACGCACGTCGCGCAGGTACAGCGTGAGGGTGTCGCTGCTCTCGCCGGAGAGGTCGGCGGGGATCTCGCGCAGCGCGGCTTCGGGCGGGGGATCGGCGGCGGCCCCGGCCGGCTCATCCGTGCCGGGCGGGTCCGCATCCTGGCGGGCGCCTGCAGGCGTCGGCGAACCGTGCCCGTTGCGCCGCTTCATGGCTACCTCGGTGGCAGGTACCGGGTGGGGTCGACCGGCTTGCCCTGCCGGCGGATCTCGAAGTGCAGCTTCACGCGGTCGGTGTCGGTGGACCCCATCTCGGCGATCTTCTGCCCCTTGCGCACGTTCTGGTCTTCCTTCACCAGCAGCGTCTGGTTGTGCGCGTAGGCGGTGAGGTAAGTGTTGTTGTGCTTCAGGATGATCAGGTTGCCGTAGCCGCGCAGGCCCGCGCCCGCGTAGACCACGCGGCCGTCCGCAGCCGCGACCACGGGATCGCCCGCGCGGCCGCCGATGTCGATGCCCTTGTTCTTCTGCTCGTCGAAGCCGGCCAGCACGGTGGCCGCGCCCGGCGTGGGCCAGCCCCAGGCGATGTTGTCGTCGGGCCCCGAGGGCGCGGGACGCGGCGCGCTGGCCGCGGGCTCGGGCGCCGTGGCGACGGGAGCCGGTCCCGACGCCGCGGGAGCGGGTGCCGGGGCCACCGGCGCGGCAGCCACCGCGCTGACGGGCGGCACCACGCGCAGCACCTGCCCCACTTCGATCACGTGCGGGTTCTCGAGGTTGTTCCACTGCGCGATGTCGCGCCAGTTCTGCCCGGTCTCCAGGCCGATGCGCACCAGCGTGTCGCCGGGACGGATGGTGTAGTAGCCGGGCTTGCCGGCGTTCTCCGCGCCTGGCGGCACGCGCGGCGCCTCGCCGGGCAGCGGCGCGACGGCCACGCCGGGGCGCTGCGCGCTGCGATCCACCACGGGCGCGGGTGCACGGCGCGGCGAGGCGCAGCCGGCAAGCATTGCCGCTGCAAGCAACAGACCCATCCAGGTCCAGGCGCGACCGCGCAACTCCATCGATTCTTTCCTCATGCGATCCCTGATTTTAGGGGGACAAAGTGCACGCTCTCAAGGACGGTCTGCTGCAGCCGGCCCGCGTTCTTCTCGAGGATCACGAGCGCCTGCTGCGCGTTGCCCATCACGGTGGGAGCGACGATGCGCCCGCCTTCGGCGAGCTGTTCGATCCATGCGGCAGGCACCGCCTCGCCGCCCGCAGCGGCAATGATGCCTGCATATGGCGCGCCCTTGGGGAAGCCCGCCATGCCGTCGCCGAACAGCAGGTGCACGTTCGGCAGGCGGAAGGGGCGCAGGTTCTCGCGCGCGCGCTCATGCAGGCCGCGCAGGCGCTCGATGCTGTAGACCTCCGTCGCGACCTGGCTCAGCACCGCCGCCTGGTAGCCGCAGCCGGTGCCGATTTCGAGCACGCGGCCCAGGCGCCCCGCGGAGGCCGGGCGGCCGCCCAGCAGCAGTTCGATCATGCGCGCGACGACGCTGGGCTTGGAGATCGTCTGGCCCAGGCCGATCGGCAGGCTCGTGTCCTCGTACGCCTGGTTGACCAACGCGCTGTCGACGAAACGGTGGCGCTCCACCGCGTTCATCGCCGCCTGCACGCGCGCATCGGCCAGGCCTTGCGCGACGAGCTTCTGCACCATGCGCGCGCGCACCGCCTGCGAATCCAGGCCCAGGCCTGCCGGCGCGGGCGCGCGGGGAAGCACCGGCGCGGGAATGCCCGCCCGGCGCACCGGAGCCGGCGCGCCCGTGGGGATGCGGGCGGGAAATGCGGGCCGGCGCGTCATGCGCCGCCCTCGCCCCGCTCGATCCGGGCGGCGGCCTGGCTCCAGTAGGGCAGCGCGTCGTGGTCCGTGAGGTCCACCTTGAGGGGCGTGATGGTGGGATGCCCCTGCAGGGAAGCGTCGAAGTCGGTGCCGTCGGCGGCGTCCTTGGGCAGGCCCGCGCCGCCGATCCAGTACATGGTCTCCCCGCGCGGGCTGGTCTGCGAGATCACCTTCTCCGCGGCGTGGCGGCGCCCGAGGCGGCACACCTTGAAGGGTTTGAGCTCCTCGTAAGGGCGGTTGGGGACGTTCACGTTCAGCAGCCAGTGCGCGCCGTCGGTACGGTGCTTCGCGATCAGGTATTCCACCAGCTCGCGCGCCTTGCGTGCCGCTGCATCGAGGTGCGCCCAGCCCTTCTCGGTCTGCGAGAAGGCGATGGCGGGGATGCCGAACAGGTAGCCCTCCATCGCCGCGCCGACGGTGCCGGAGTAGATGGTGTCGTCGCCCATGTTGGCGCCGTTGTTGATGCCGCTCACCACGAGGTCCGGCCGGTAGCCGAGCAGGCCCGTCAAGGCGATGTGCACGCAGTCGGCCGGCGTGCCGTTCACGTAGCGGAAGCCGTTGGCCGCGATGTTCACGTACAGCGGCTGGTGCAGCGTGAGCGCATTGGACTTGGCGCTGTTATTGTGCTCCGGGGCGACGACCTCGACCTCGCCGAGGTCGCGGATCGCCTCGTACAGGGCGACGATGCCGGGCGCCTGGTAGCCGTCGTCGTTGGAGAGCAGGATCTTCATGGTGCGGTGCCGCGATTGTAGGCGGCCGTCATCGCTGCGACATGGCCCGCGCGCGCCCTTGCCTATGATGGGCGCATTCCCAACGGAGCACCCCATGCATGCCTGGCTTTGCGAGAACCCCGTCGGCGTCGACGCCCTGCAATGGAAGGAACTGCCCACCCCGCAGCCCCAGGCCGGCGAAGTGCTGGTGGAGATCAAGGCGGCGAGCCTGAACTTCCCCGACCTGCTGATCGTCCAGAACAAGTACCAGTTCAAGCCGGAACTGCCCTTCGTGCCCGGCTCCGAATACGCCGGCGTCGTGGCGGCGGTGGGCGAAGGCGTCGCGCACCTGAAGGTGGGCCAGCCCGTGGCCTGCCTCTCGGGCACCGGCGGCTTCGGCACGCATACCATCGCGCCGGCCGACCGCTGCATGCCGCTGCCGCCCGGCTTCCCCTTCGTGGACGCGGCGGCCTTCATCATGATCTACGCCACCTCGCACCACGCGCTGGTGGACCGCGCGCAGCTGAAGGCCGGCGAGACGGTGCTGGTGCTGGGCGCCGCCGGTGGCGTGGGCACGGCGGCGATCCAGATCGCCAAGGCGATGGGCGCGCGCGTGATCGCCGCCGCCTCCACCGAAGAGAAGTGCGAACTGTGCCGCTCGCTGGGCGCCGATGCCACGATCAACTACACGGAGCACCCCGTGCCCAACGCCTTTCGCGAGGCCGTCAAGGCGGCCACCGGCGGCAAAGGGCCCGATGTGATCTACGACCCCGTGGGCGGCGATTTCGCCGAGCCGGCCTTCCGCTCGATCGCCTGGCGCGGCCGCTACCTCGTGGTGGGCTTCGCGGCCGGCCCGATCCCCAGCCTGCCGCTGAACCTGGCGCTGCTCAAAGGCGCTTCCATCGTCGGCGTGTTCTGGGGCGACTACTCGCGCCGCGAGCCCAAGGCCAACGCCGCCATGATGGGCGAGCTCGCGCAGTGGTACGGCCAGGGGAGGATCAAGCCCGTGATCGACCGCACGATGCCCATGGACCAGCTCAAGGCGGCATACGCGCGCATGGGCTCGCGCGAGGTCAAGGGCAAGCTCGTGATGGTCAATCCCTGAAAGTCGTCCGCGCTCGGGCTATAATCGCGGGCTCACGGTGGCTGTAGCTCAGTTGGTAGAGTCCCAGATTGTGATTCTGGTTGTCGTGGGTTCGAGTCCCATCAGCCACCCCACCGAACCGAAATGAAAAGAGGCCCTTCGAGGGCCTCTTTTCATTGGGGCGCCCGCTGTCGCGGGCCGTCCTTCAGGCGGCGTGCGCCGGCGTCAGGAAATTTGCGGGCACGGCGGCGAACTCCTCGCCGCCGGCCTCGCGCCACGCTTGCGTGATCGCGGCCAAGCGCGGCGCCCGCGGGCCGAAGCCGATCTCGCACAGCACCGCGCGATTCAATCGATGGTGCAGCCCCAGTTCAGCGGTGAAGCCCATCGCGCCGTGCATCTGGATCACGCTTTCCAGCGCCTCCCGCGCCGCGGGCGCCGCCGCGGCACAGGCCTGCGCCGCCATCCATGCATCGGTGGCACCGCGATCCCAGCACAGGGCCGCGCGCTGCCAGGCCAACAGCAGGTCCTCGGCCGCCATCCAGCCGTCCACCGCCAGCTTGCGCAGCAGCTGGAAAGCACCGATGGGCCGGCCGAACTGCTGCCGGGTCTTGAGGTACTCCACGCCGATGTCGCGACCGCCCTCGCAGGCACCCGCGAGTTCGGCGCCCGCAAGGATCAGCCAGAGCGCTTCGAGCCGCTGCCACGTCGCGTCGGAACTGCGCAGCGCGAAGCCGGCCGCCTCCACCGGTTCGCTCAGCGCCGCCGCATCCACCTCGATGTCGAATGCGCTGGTTCCGGAGACCAGGCTGGTGCGACCCAGCACGCGCCAGGCGCCCCCCTCGCGCGGCAGGTAGTGCACACGGATTCCCCTGGCATCCGGCCTTTCGCCGGTGCGCACGACGCAGGTGAGGACGTCCGCGCAATCCGCGAGCGGGACGGCAAAGAAGCGCAAGGTCGCGGGGCCGGCGATTCGTGGCGGCGCCACCGGCAAGGTACACGTCACGGAGCGGCCGGGCGCCGGCAGCGCCGCGCCGCCCGCGAGAGCGGCGGCAGCAACGGACCACAGCCACTCCTTGAGCGGCAGCTGCGCGTCCAGCCGGCCGGCCTCGAAGGCGAGCAGGCCGGCCTCGAAGGCGCCGAGGCCCAGGCCGTCCTGCGCCTCCGGCCGCAGCACGCCGTCGAGTCCGAGCGACTGTGCCAGCGCCAGGGCCTCGACCGGGGAGCGCGGCTGCGCGAAGGCGTCGGCGAACGCGTCCACCAGCAGGTTCTGTTGTTCGTCGATGGGGATCAGGGGAGCAGGCATGGTGTTCACTTCCGGGGCAGGGCCAGCACGCGATCGGCCACGATCTCCTGCTGGATCTGCGTGGTGCCGGCAAAGATGGTCTCCGCGCGCGCATAGCTGTAGACGTTCTTGAGGCGTTGCACGCCGGGCGCGTCGCCATCGCCGCGCCGCATGGCTTCGCCGACCAGGCGCAGGCCCAACTGGCACATGCGCGCGTGCAGGCTGCTCCAATGCAGCTTGTGCACGCTGGTCTCGGCACCCACGGGGTCGCCTTGGACGACCCGACGCACCAGGCGCCAGCTGCGGCTGCGCAGCACCATCAGGCCGGCGGCGAGATCGCCGAGCTCGGTATCGACATCGACCTCGAGCCTTCGTGCCAGCCGCGCCATTTCATGCCACTCGTTCATGAACCGTGCCTGCCGGTACAGCCGGTTGGTGCCGCGCTCGATGTCGAGGACGGTGCGCGCCGCGGGCCATCCCGCGTTGACGCCGCCGATGACCGCATCCTCGGGCACCACCACGCCATCGAAGAACACCTCGTTGAACTCGGCCCGGCCGGTGATCTGCTCGAGCGGACGCACGCGCACGCCGGCGGCCGACATCGGAACGATGAACAGGGTCAGCGACTCCCGCCCCGCCTCGGCGCCGGCCGTGCGCGCCAGCACGATGCAGAACTGCGCGTAGCGGGCGAAGCTGGTCCAGACCTTCTGGCCCTGGATGACCCAGCCCTCGCCGGTGCGGGTGACGCGGGTGCGCAGGCCGCGCAGGTCCGAGCCGGCACCGGGTTCGGAGAAGCCCTGGCACCAGATTTCGCTGGTGTCCAGGATGCGCGGCAGGTAGCGGGCCTGCTGCTGCGGCGTTCCCAGGTGCAGCAGCAGCGGCCCCACCAGTTCGCGGCCGATGCTGTTGATGCCCTCCGGCGCCGCGACACGGCCCAGCTCCTCCTGGAAGACGAGGTGTTCCCAGAGGCTCAGGCCCTGACCGCCGACGGCCTTGGGCCAGTGCAGTCCCGCAAAGCCGCCGGCATGCAGGCTTTGTTCCCAGCGCTGCTGGAAGGCTGCATCCGCGTCGTCGTCCAGTTCGGGATGGTGCTGTCCGCCCCGCCAGGCAGCGGGCAGGTGTTCCGCCAGCCAGGCACGGGCGCGCAGCCGGAATGCGTTCTGTTCTTCGCTGAAGAGAAAGTCCATCGCTTCGCCTACTCGCCCGTAAATACCGGCGGCCGCTTCTCGACGAAGGCGCGTTGCGCCTCCTTGGCGTCCGACGTCCTGGCCAGCACCGCCGTCATGTCCTGCTCGTAGCGGTAGCCGTCGCGCAGCGTCATCTCCTCGATCGCGTTCAGGGTCTGCTTGCCCAGGCGGGTGGACACCGGGCTCTTGGAGGCGATCTCGCGCGCGATGGACAGGGCCAGCGGCAGCAACTCGCCGGCCGGGACGCAGGCCTCGACGATGCCGCGCCGGTACAGCTCGGCGCCGCCGATGCGGTGGCCGGTCAGGGCCATGCGGCGCAGCAGCGAATGGCCGAACAGGCGCATCGCGTGGCGAGAACCGCCGGCGAGGCCCAGGTCCACCTCCGGCAGGCCGACCACGGCCTCCTCGGAAGCCACCAGGATGTCGGAGGAAGCTGCCAGCACCAATCCCGCGCCGAGCGCTGCACCGTTGATGGCCGCCACCACCGGCTTGGCGCATTCGCGCACGGAGTGGAAGCATTCGCGCGAACGGCGGGCGTGGGCGATCAGGTCCGCGGGGCCGATGAGCGCCTTGGCGCGCTTCTTGATGTCGGCGCCCGCGCTGAAGGCGCGTCCACTGCCCGTCAGCACCACCGCGCGCACCGCGTCGTCCACCGACACCAGATCGAAGGCACGCGTCAGTTCGTCCAGCGTCTGCGTCGACAGCGCATTCACGGGCGGTGCATCCATGCGGATCAGCGCCACATGATCGTTCACCTCGACGCGCACCGTCTCCAGGGTTGCATAGTCCTGCATCGCGTTTTCCGTCACGTCGCCGGCTCCAGCACCGACAGCACGCGGCGCACGATCAAGTCCTGCGTGCGGATGGCGTATTCCGCCATGTGCGGCGCCCGCACGTGGGCGCGAAAGGCGTCGATGTCCGCCCATTGCTCGAGGACCACGAAGCCGTCCTCTCCGCGCGGCTGCGCATACCGGGGCAAGCCGGTGGCGTCCACGCAGGCCTGGTACGCGATGCATCCGGCCTCGGCGCGGACCGTGGGCGCCAGCGCCTTGAAAAGCTCCAGCACCGCGGCTCGCTGGCCGGGCGCCGTGGTGATCTCTGAGACGATATGGATCAAGGGGACTCCTGTTCGAAGAAGGGGTTCAGTCGACTGGATCGGCGATGTAGCGGAGCACGGCAGTGGCGCGGGCGCACACCCGGTCCTCGCCATCCAGAAGTTCGGCGTCGCAGAAGGCCAGGCGGCCGGGCTCGCCCTGCAGCCGGCCGCGCGCCAGGAGGCGGCCCTTGGCCGGCCGCATGAAGTCGGTGTTCATGCTGACGGTCACGCACGGCGGCCGCGGCGCTTCGCCCGCGTGGAGCGGACTGCGCGCGGCGTGGACCACGGCGAGGTCCAGCAGCGACATCACGATGCCACCGTGCACCGAACCGTACGAGTTCAGCAGCTCGCCGGCCGGCTCGCAGCGCACTTCCGCCAAGCCGGCGGCGAAAGTGGCGAGATGGGCGTCCAGGTACAGCGCGAGCGGAATCGCGGCAGGAAAGCCGTTGCGGGGTGCGCTCATGCGCGGGCCTCCGCAAGCGAAGCGAAGCGCTGCCGCAACGCGTTCTTCAGCACCTTTCCACCCGGATTGCGCGGCAGCGCGGCTACATACTCCAACCGCTCGGGCAGCTTGTAGGTCGCCAGCCCGGCGCCGCGCAGCCAGGCGCAGCAGTCCGCCAGGCTCAGCGTGGCCTGGCCGCGTGGAACGATCACGCAGCACACCATCTCGCCACGCTCGGCGTCCGGCAGCCCGATCGCAGCCACCTCGCCCACTTCGGGATGCTCGAGGAGCAGGTCTTCGAGTTCGCGCGCGGCGATGTTCTCGCCCTTGCGGATGATGATGTCCTTCTTGCGGCCCGTGATGCTCAGGTGCCCGTCGACGGACAGCCGGCCGATATCGCCGGTGAGAAGCCAGCCGTCCCGCTGCGTTCCCTGGTTGTCCTCCGGCCGCAGGTAGCCGCGCGACTGGTCGGGTCCCTTCACGGCGATCTCGCCCGCTTCGCCCGGCGCGAGCGCGCGGCCGGCATCGGCGGGATCCACGATGCGCACCTGCACATGCGGATGGACCGCACCGTCGCTTTCCACGCAGGCCGCGGCGGCCTGGCCGGCATGGCCGGTGACGGTTGGATGTTCGGACAGGCCATAGGAACGATAGGCATCGATGCCCAGCGCACGCGCCTTGCGGATCAGGGCCGGCGAGACCGATGCGCCGCCGCAGCGGAACACCCGCAGTCGCGAGGGCCCTCCGGCTCCATGGGCGGTCGCTGCCGCCACGATGCCTTGCAGGAAGGGGGTCGCGCCGGCGGTCCAGGTGCAGCCCTGCTCCTCCATCCATTGCCGCGCCGCTTCGGGGTCCCACTCGGGCAGCAGGCATGCGGTGCAGCCCACGCTCAGCGGCATGTGGATCGCGAAGCAGATGCCTGCGATATGGGCCACGGATGCGGGGACGAACAGCACGTCGTCGCGGCCGACGCCGTCCAGCTTCGCCATCTGCGCGCCTTCGATCGCGAGGCAGCGATGGTCGTAGAGAACCGCCTTCGGCCGGCCACTCGTGCCCGAGGTGAAGATCATGGTGGTCACCGCATCCAGGCCTTCGCCTTCCGGCACGCGGGGCGGGCCTTCGGCCGCGGCGTCGCTCCACTCACCCTGGCCGGCGGGCTGCAGCAGTTCCGCCGCGCCCCACCCGGAATAGCGCGGCGCAATGGTGGCCAGCGTGACTCCGGGGCCGGCGCTGCGCCGGGCCAGCGCGAGATGGTCGGTGCCGCGCCAGGCCGTGGGCGTCACGAAGACGCGCGCGTTCACCTGGCCAAGCATGTAGCGCAGGTCGTGCTCGCGCATCGCGGGCAGGATGGGCACGGCGACCGCGCCGCACTCGAGGATGGCGTAGTACAGGACGATCGATTCGATCCAGTTGGGAAGCTGGAAGGCGACCACGTCGGCGCGTCGCACGCCGAGTGCTTGCAGTTCCCCGCAGGCGCGCCGCGCCGCCTGCAGGACTTCGGCATAGGTGATGACGGCACCGGGTGTCTTCAGGGCAGCGGTGCGCGGCCTCTCGCCGGCCCAGCGGCGCAACAACTCACCGGCCGTGTTCAAGGGAGAGACATCGAATGCTTGCATGGGTGTTCGGAAGGCTCGCCGGCGCACGCGGTGCGGCATGGCGCGTGCGGCATACTCTAGCCAGCAGCATGCGCCGCAGCGCACGGCGAAGACATACCAGCCATATCCTCCAAGCCATGAGCAAGCCGTCGGGACCGGAGTGGGACCTCTCCCACCTGCGCCTGGTACAGAAGATCGTCACCGAGGGCAGCCTGACGCGCGTGGCCACGCTGCTCGGAACGCCGCAACCGAGCATCAGCCGCAAGCTCACGCGCTTCGAGCAGGAGTGCGGAGGAAAGCTGTTCGTGCGAACGGGACGCGGCCTGCAGCTGTCCGATTTCGGCAAGCAGGTCTATCCGCGGATGCAACTGTTGCTGCGCGAGGCCGAACACCTGACGCGCGACCTGCAGGCGCAGGCGGCGGTGCCGACCGGTGAAGTGCGGTTGGGAGCCCTGCCCTCGCTGACGTTCTCGCTGGTGCTGCCGCTGCTGGAGAGGGTGCGCCGCGAATTCCCCGGCATCGTGCTGAGCCTGAGCGAGGGTTCGACGGGGCAGCTCGATCAGTGGCTGTCCGCGGGCGCCGTGGACCTGATCGTCACCCTGCGCTACGGCGGGCGGCCATCCACGGACTTCGAACTGCTGCAACCTTCCCCGGCCTATCTGGCGGGGGAGGCCGGCAGGCGCCTCGTGCGGGGGGAAACCGTCCCGTTCAAGGCACTGGACGGCGCGCCGCTGGTGCTGCCCGCCGCTCCCAGCGCGACGCGCCTGCTGCTCGAGCAACTCGCGCGCCGCGAGGGGATCGCCCTGAACGTCGTGGCCGAATCGGATTCGACCCAGTTGCAGGGCGCGCTCGCGGCGCGAGGACACGCGTATGCGGTCCTGACACGCAATGCCCTGGCGGGTCAGTCGGGGGTGGACTCCGCGCTCATCGTGGAGCCGGAGATCGAGCGCCATCTCGCGATGGCCTACACCCCGGCCCGGCCGGCCTCGCGGGCAACCCGCGAGGTGTCCGCCCTGGTGCGCGAGCTTCTCAAACGCGCGCCCTGATCCCGGCGCTCATTCGACCCGTGCGCCGGAGTCCTTGATCACCTTGGCCCAGCGGACGTTCTCCTGCCGGATGTGATTCATGAACTCCGCAGGGCGGCCGGCGACCACCTGCGCGCCGAGCTTGGCGATGCGTTCCTGCATTTCCGGCGTGCGCAGGACGGTCACCAGCTCGGTGTTCAGGCGCTGGACGATGTCGTCCGGCAGGCCGGCCGGTCCGACGAAACCCCACCAGCTCACGGCTTCGTAGCCGGGAACACCGGCCTCGGCAATGGTGGGCAGGTCGGGAGCGACCGGCGAGCGCTTTGCGGAAGTCGCCCCCAGCGCGACGAGCTTGCCCGCCGCCACGTGCGGCAGCGCCACGGTGGCGTCCGCGAAGGTCAGGGTCAGGCGGCCGGCCAGCATGTCCGTGAGCAGCGGGCCGCTGCCCTTGTACGGAATGTGGGAGAGCTTCAGGCCGGACATCGTGCTGAACATCGCCCCCGCCAGGTGGCCCAGGGAGCCGTTGCCGGCGGAGCCGTAGGTCAGCTCGTCCGGCTTGGCCTTGGCGAGCGCAACCAGGTCCTGCACGGACTTGATCCCGAGCGAGGGATGCACCACCAGCACGAAGGTGCCGCGAGCGATCTCGGTCAAGGGCGTGAAGTCCTTCAGCGGGTCGTAGCCGACCTTGTCGTACAGGTGCGGGTTGATGGCGCTGTCGCTCAGGTAGTTCAGCAGGAGCGTGTAGCCGTCCGCGGGAGCTTGCGCCACCATCGCGGCGCCTATGCTGCCCGCCGCGCCCGACCTGTTCTCCACGACCACCGGCTGGCCGAGGCGCTCGGAGAGCCGCTGCGCAATGGGGCGCCCCAGGGTGTCGGCGCCGCCGCCGGTGGGCCAGGGGATCACCAGCCGGATCGGCTTGGATGGATAGGCCTGGGCCCAGAGGGCGGTACCGGTGACGGCCAGCGCGAAGCCGGTGACCGCGAGCCGCAGCAGTCGAAAGACGTTGTTCATCACGTTCCTTTTGGTCGAGAAACTCGGCCCCGCCCGCGGGCGGGTGCACCCGGGAAAAGGAGGCGACGCGGCATCGCGTGATGAACCTTGCCCGGCGAAACACCACGCCTTGCAGGCGCACGCTTCCACCGGGGCGTGACTCTTGCACGCCTCGTCTTCGGAACGCCCGCCGCGTCTCGGCGGATGTCCTTGTCTCCTGTTCTGGGGGCAGTCTACGGTCGTGTTTCTTCGACGCATGTCGTCGCTTGGTAGACCAGACATACCAGCGACGTT
>JAEZEB010000060.1 GCA_023438115.1 Pseudomonadota bacterium
GGCCTGCGCGCGCGCCAGCAGCTCGCGCACCTGCGGCAGCAGGGCCTCGCCCGCGGGCATGAGCTGCACGCTGCGCTTGGTGCGCTCGAAGAGGCGCGCGCCGAGCAATCGCTCGAGGTGCGCGATCGCCTGCGTCAGCGGCGGCTGCGTCATGTGCAGGCGCCGGGCGGCGCGGCCGAAATGCAGTTCCTCCGCGACGGCGGCGAACTGGCGCCACAGGCGCAGCTCGATGGCGGGATCGCTCATATCCACGGCATATTAATCCAGGGGTGAAAACGGATTGGAAAGAATCAGCGCAGCGGCGCATACTCGCGGCTTTCCAGCTTCACCGGACCGTCATCCATGGACAAGAAGACCATCCCCATCCAGCCGCTGCGCAGCGCCAACATCACCGAAGGCAAGTCGCGCGCGCCCAACCGCTCGATGTACTACGGCATGGGCTACAAGGAGACGGACTTCGGCAAGCCCATGGTCGGCGTGGCCAACGGCCACAGCACCATCACGCCGTGCAACAGCGGCCTGCAGAAGCTGGCCGACGCGGCCGTGCAGGGCATCCAGGAAGCCGGCGGGAACCCGCAGATCTTCGGCACGCCCACCATCAGCGACGGCATGGCCATGGGCACCGAGGGCATGAAGTACTCGCTGGTGTCGCGCGAGGTGATCGCCGACTGCATCGAGACCTGCGTGCAGGGCCAGTGGATGGACGGCGTGCTGGTGGTCGGCGGCTGCGACAAGAACATGCCCGGCGGCATGATGGGCATCCTGCGCGCCAACGTGCCGGCCATCTACGTCTACGGCGGCACCATCCTGCCCGGCAAGTGGAAGGGCCAGGACCTCAACATCGTCAGCGTGTTCGAGGCCGTGGGCCAGAACGCCGCCGGCAAGATCAGCGACCAGGAACTCAAGGACATCGAGCAGCACGCCATCCCCGGCACCGGCTCCTGCGGCGGCATGTACACCGCCAACACCATGAGCTCCGCCTTCGAGGCGCTGGGCATGTCCCTGCCCTACTCCTCCACCATGGCCAACCCGCACGACGAGAAGCAGAACTCGGCGAAGGAATCGGCCAGGGTGCTGATGGAGGCGATCCGCAAGGACCTCAAGCCGCGCGACATCGTCACGCGCAAGTCCATCGAGAACGCCGTGGCCGTGATCATGGCCACGGGCGGCTCCACCAACGCGGTGCTGCACTTCCTGGCCATCGCGCACGCCGCCGGCGTGGAGTGGACCATCGACGACTTCGAGCGCGTGCGCCGCCGCACGCCGGTGATCTGCGACCTCAAGCCCTCGGGCAAGTACCTCGCGGTCGACCTGCACGAGGCGGGCGGCATCCCGCAGGTGATGAAGGTGCTGCTGAAGGCCGGCCTGCTGCACGGCGACTGCATGACGATCACGGGCAAAACGATCGCCGAGACGCTGGCCGATATCCCGGATGCACCGCGCAAGGACCAGGACGTGATCCGCACGATCGACAATCCCATGTACAAGGAAGGCCACCTGGCCATCCTGAAGGGCAACCTGTCGCCCGAAGGCGCGGTGGCCAAGATCACGGGCCTGAAGAATCCGGTGATCACCGGCCCGGCCCGCGTGTTCGACGACGAGCAGTCGGCGCTGCAGGCGATCCTGGACGGGAAGATCCAGGCCGGCGACGTGATGGTGCTGCGCTACCTGGGCCCCAAGGGCGGCCCCGGCATGCCCGAGATGCTCGCGCCCACCGGCGCGCTGATCGGCGCGGGCCTGGGCGAGAGCGTGGGCCTCATCACCGACGGCCGCTTCTCCGGCGGCACCTTGGGCATGGTGGTCGGCCACGTCGCGCCGGAAGCGGCCGCGGGCGGCACCATCGCCTTCGTGAACGAAGGGGACTCCATCACCATCGACGCGCACCAGCTCAAGCTGGAGCTGAACGTGCCCGAAGCGGAGATCGAGAAGCGCCGCGCGGCCTGGACGGCGCCGGCCCCGCGCTACACGCGCGGCGTGCAGGCCAAGTTCGCGTTCAACGCCAGCAGCGCCAGCAAGGGCGCCGTCCTCGACGCCTTCTGAGGCCGCGCCTCAGGAGCCCTGCAGGGGCACGAAGCCCCGCGGCGGCGCGGCCTGGAAGGGCCGCCCGCCGAAATTGAGCTCCCAGGTGCTGTCCGATTGCGGGCGGCCGCGCTCCCGCACATCGCCGGTCGTGGTGCCGGCGGCGAACGCGCAGGCGCGGTATGCCTTGCCCTTCTCCAGCGGGATGCCGCCGGCGCTGCCCGGCTCGCCCTTCAGCCAGCGGCCGTTGACGCGAACGTAGAGGCGCCCGCGCTCGAAGTCCGCGGCCAGGCCGAAGACGTCGCCGTCCTGGTACAGCCGCTGCTCCCCATGCCGCAGCACGCGGGTGCGGTCGGCGGAATGCTCGATGCGTTCCTCGCGCGCCTCGCACAGGCCGACGTTCGCGTGCGTGTGCGCGGCGAGCGGTCCGGTCACGCGCAAGGTGCCCTCGAAGTAGCCGCGTCCTGCTGAGAAGGCACGGTCGGTCCACGCGTCGGTGTACGCCCCCGCCATGCCGCGGCGCAGCGTCGTGCCCTGCACGTCCTGCTCGAAGCTCGCGTGCAGGCGCACGGGGTCCTTCGTGTCCCGCGGCGACTGCGCGGGCGGCAGCTGGAAGGCCGTCGTGCCGGCGTCGATCACGAACTCGCGCTCCTTGCCGCGTGGCGCCTGGAAGCTCGCGGGGCCCTGGCCCGTGAGCGCCTGCGCCAGCCGCGCGACGTCGACCAGCTGGTTGCGGTCACCGGTCCAGCGGCTGGCGGCAGGGATGCGATCCAGGCTGGTGGTGGCGACCACCTCGCGCCAGCTCGGCGTCACGATGGCCGGCCGGCCCGGTCCGCTGAAGGTGATGCGCTGCGCGTGGTAGCCGATGGCAATCACCTGGCGCACGGGCTGCGTCGCGGTGATGCGCCATTCGACCGGTTCGTAGGCCGCCAGCAGCAGCACCGCGTCGGGCACGGACACCGCGACGCCCACGCGGCCTTCCGGATGTTCGCGCGGGCGGCGGCCGTCGGCGTACGCCCCTTCGTACATCGTGAGCACGTGCACCGGCGCGCCGCCCGCGGGATAAGGCGCGGCGCGCTGCTCGCCCGCGGCCTCCGGGGGAGCGGCCGGGACGGGCGTCGTCCGCGCGTCACCGGAAGCGGATGAAGCGTGTGCCTGCGCGGTCGCGCGCCGGGCCATGTCCTCGGCGCGTCGCAGCGCCGCGGCTTCGGCCTGCGGATCGAAAGGCGGCAGTTCTGTGGATTGCGGCCAGCGTTGCAGCGGCAGGTTCTGCGCGGTACGAGGCAGCGATGCGTCCAGGCCCACCGGGAGCGTCGCGTAGTCCAGTTGAGGATAGGAAGCACGCAGTCCCTGCACGCGCCACTCGCGCGGTTCGCCCGCGCGCCCCGGCGCCCAGGCGAGCGCGGCCTCGTAGGCCAGGCCTTCCTCCACCATGGCCCGCAG
>JAEZEB010000324.1 GCA_023438115.1 Pseudomonadota bacterium
ACACCGCGATGTAGTAGGCCGCGGAAGCGCACGACTCCTCCACCACGGCATACAGCGGCTTCTTGTGCAGCGCCTTCAGGCGGCGCAGTTCGTCGTTGATGATGCCGGCCTGCACGGGGCTGCCCCCGGGCGAGTTGATCAGCAGCACCACGCCCTGCGCGCCCGCGTCTTCGAAGGCCGCGCGCGCGGCCGCGATCACGAACTCCGCGCTCGCCTCGTTGTCGGGCCCGATCTCGCCCTCGATCTCCACCACCGCGGTGTGCGCCACCGCCTTGTCGGTGGTGGGCGTGCCGCGGAAGCCGAGCATCCAGATCAGCACGACGAAGAACGTGAGCCACGCCAGGCTGCGGAAAGTGCGCCAGCGGCGCTGCGAGCGCTGCTCGGCCAGCGTGGCGAACAGCAGCCGCTCCACGGTGGCGCGTTCCCAGCCGGGTGTCGAAGCCGCGGCGGGCGACGCCGCAACGGGCGCGGGGGCCGGACGGTCTTCCGGCGGCGTGGGGGAGTCGTTCATTTCAGAACACCAGGGGTTGGAGGTTGAAGTCAGTATGCCAGTGCACCACGCCGTCTCTCTCCGTCAGGATGATGCGCACGAGCGAGCCGCGGCAGGGCCCGCCGGCGCAGGCGCCGGTGTCGGGCTGGTAGGCCGCCCCGTGCGTGCTGCACAGGAGCCAGCGGCCCGTGTCGTCGAAGAAGCGGTTGGGCTGCCAGTCCATCTCCATCGCGACGTGCGTGCAGCGATTCAGGTAGGCGTGCGCCTGCCCGTGGTAGCGGATGGCGAAGGCGCGGCAGGTCTGGCCGCCGTAGACCACGTCGAAAGGCACGGCCAGCCCGCCGTCGGCCAGGTCGCGCGAGTTGCAAAGAGGCACCAGCCGGGTTTCGTCGGCGCTCATGCGTTCTCCAGGAGCCAGCGGTGGAGCTCGGCGACCGAATGCACGACCGCCTGCGGCCGCAGGGCGTCGAATTCCTCGTGCGCATGCGCGCCGTAGCTCACGCCGACGCTCGCGCAGCCGGCGTTCAGCGCCATCTGCAGATCGTGCGTGGTGTCGCCGATCATCAGCGTGCGTTCCGGCTCGGTGCCGAACTCGCGCATCAGCTCGTGCAGCATGCGCGGATGCGGCTTGCCGGCCGTCTCGTCGGCCGTGCGCGAGCCGTCGAAGACGCCGGCGAGTTCCACCGAGCGCAGCGCCTCATCGAGGCCGCGGCGCGACTTGCCGGTGGCGACCGCCAGCCAGTGGTGCCGCCCGCGCAGGTCCGCCAGCATGGGCAGCACGCCTTCGAAGAGCGTCAACTCGTCCTGCTGCGCGATGTAGTGGCGGCGGTAGCAGGCGCCGAGTTCCGCGTAGCGCTCCGCCGGCACGTCGGGCGCGGCGTGGGCGAGCGCCTCCATGAGGCCCATGCCGATCACGTAGGCCGCGGCGGCGTCGGTGGGCACCGCCCCGCCCACGTCGGCCACGGCGCGCTGGATGCAGCGCACGATGATCTGCGTGGAATCGAACAGCGTGCCGTCCCAGTCAAAGGCGATCAGGTCGAACCGGCGCGGTCGGAGGTCGGGCATGGTCGATGAATTTCTGCAGTTCGGGCGGCAAGGGCGCCTGCAGGGAAATGCGTTCGCCGGTGGCGGGATGGTCGAACTGTAACCGCCACGCATGCAGGAACATGCGCTTCAGCCCGTGCTTCTGCAAGGCCTTGTTCAACTCGAAATCGCCGTACTTGTCGTCGCCCAGGATGGGATGGCCGGCGCTGGCCAGGTGCACGCGGATCTGGTGGGTGCGGCCGGTCTTGATGGTGACTTCGAGGAGGGTCGCTTCGTCTCCGCCCGGCGAGCCCCCACCCCGACCCTCCCCCGGAGGGGGAGGGAGGCGAAGCCGTTCGGCCACCTTCACCAGCGTGATGGATCGCATGCCGTCCGGGTCGTCCCTGGCCACCACCCGCACGCGCCGCTCGCCGTCGGCCTGCAGGTACTTGTGCAGCGGCTGGTCGATCACCTTGCGGTTGGCCGGCCAGGCGCCCTGCACCAGCGCCAGGTAGGTCTTGCCGGTCTCGCGGTCGCGGAACTGGTCCTGCAGCTTCGTGAGGGCCGAACGCCTCCTGGCCACCAGCAGGATCCCGGAGGTTTCTCGATCGAGCCGGTGCACCAGTTCCAGGAATTTCGCCTCGGGCCGCGCCCGGCGCAACTGCTCGATCACACCGAAACTGACCCCGCTGCCGCCATGCACGGCCACGCCCGCCGGCTTGTCGATGGCCAGCAGGTGCTCGTCCTCGAACAGCAGGGGGAATTCCCGGGCCGGGGCCGGCTGGGCCTCGGGGTCCGGCTGGCTCATGCGCACCGGTGGCACCCGTACGACATCGCCGGTTTCCACCCGGGCGTCGGCCGACGCACGGCCCTTGTTCAGCCGCACCTCCCCGGAGCGGATGATCCGGTAGACGTGGGTCTTGGGCACGCCCTTGAGCACCCGGAGCAGGAAATTATCGAGGCGCTGCCCGGCCGATTCCTCCCCGACGTTCAGAAATCGGACTTCCGCGCTTGCAGGGGGCATGCCGCCCCCTATAATCGGTTTCACCAGAGTTACGCCGTAAGTGGTTGATTTGGCTGGCAGTTTAGTCCACGCATCCCCACGAAGGCCCCCTGGCAGGTCGATGCCATCGGCACCGTGCCGCGCAGATTCCGGGCCAAAGCCCGTCGTGGCGCGGGCGATTGCCGCAGGGTGCGGCTCTTCGAAACACTGATACGGAATAAAAGGTCCGCAAGCCCCCGGCTCGCGGACGGATCAAAGCGAGACAACGGTGCTGATGGTTCTCCTCCTGGCTTTCTGGCGCTGGCTGCTGCCCGCGCCCGCCATGCAGGCGCCATGGCCCCTCTTCGGCGCCCTTCCCACCGCTGCATTTGCGGTGCAGCGCCGTCGCTCCCTCGCCCCCATCCCTGTGCCCTTGCGACGGTTGCTGAGCTAGACAGCTCCAGCCCACCGCTTCGCGCCCCGGCAATTCCTTCGTTTCGCAGCGTCCGTTCCGGCATCGAGATTCGCGCCCCCCTGGGGCGCGTCGAAACGTTTGAGGAAACACGCTCATGAAGCGGATGCTGATCAACGCCACGCAGGCGGAAGAACGCCGGCTGGCGATCGTCGACGGGCAGAAACTGCTCGATTACGAGATCGAGATCGAAGGGCGCGAACAGCGCAAGGGCAACATCTACAAGGCCGTCGTCACGCGGGTCGAGCCCTCGCTCGAGGCCTGCTTCGTCGACTACGGCGAGGACCGCCACGGCTTCCTGCCGTTCAAGGAGATCTCCCGGCAGTACTTCGCCCCCGGCGTCTCCGTGTCGCAGGCCCGGATCAACGACGTCATCAAGGAAGGCCAGGAACTGCTGGTCCAGGTGGAGAAGGAAGAGCGCGGCAACAAGGGCGCGGCCCTCACCACCTTCATCTCGCTGGCCGGCCGCTACGTCGTGCTGATGCCCAACAACCCGCGGGGCGGCGGCGTCAGCCGGCGCATCGAGGGCGAGGACCGGCAGGAGCTCAAGGAGAACATGGACCAGCTGGAATATCCCAACGGCATGTCCATCATCGCCCGCACCGCCGGCATCGGCCGCAGCGCCCCCGAGCTGCAATGGGACCTGAACTACCTGCTGAAGCTGTGGACCGCGATCGAAGGCGCGGCCAAGGGCGGCAAGGGCGCCTTCCTGATCTACCAGGAGTCCAGCCTGGTGATCCGCGCGATCCGTGACTACTTCAACCACGACATCGGCGACATCCTGATCGACACCGACGACATCTTCGAGCAGGCGCACCAGTTCATGGCGCACGTCATGCCCGAGCATGCCGGCAAGGTGAAGCGCTACCGCGACGACGCCGCGCTGTTCAGCCGCTTCCAGATCGAGCACCAGATCGAATCGGCCTACGCCCGCGAGGTGAAGCTGCCCTCCGGCGGCGTGATCGTGATCGACCACACCGAGGCGCTGGTGTCGATCGACGTCAACTCGGCCCGCGCCATCAAGGGCGGCGACATCGAGGAAACCGCCACCCGCACCAACCTGGAAGCCGCCGACGAAGTGGCGCGCCAGATGCGCCTGCGCGACCTGGGCGGCCTGATCGTCATCGACTTCATCGACATGGAGGAGTCGAAGAACCGCCGCGAGGTGGAGAACCGCCTGCGCGACGCGCTGCGGCAGGACCGCGCCCGCGTGCAGTTCGGCTCCATCAGCAAGTTCGGCCTGATGGAGATGAGCCGCCAGCGCCTGCGCCCGGCCCTGTCCGAAGGCGCGTCCATCCCCTGCCCGCGCTGCGGCGGCCACGGCCACATCCGCGACACGGAAAGCTCCGCGCTGCAGATCCTGCGCATCATCCAGGAAGAGTCCATGAAGGACGGCACCGCCGCCGTGCACGTGCAGGTGCCGGTGGAAGTGGCCTCCTTCCTGCTGAACGAGAAGCGCACCGAGATCGCCAAGATCGAGCTGAAGCAGCGCGTGAACGTGCTGATGATCCCGAACAAGACGCTCGAGACGCCCAACTACAAGCTCGAGCGCCTGAAGCACGACGATCCGCGCCTGGACAACCTCAAGGCCAGCTACCACATGGCCGACGACTACGACGAGGCCACCACCGTCACGCGCCGTTCGCACGAGCGCACCAACCGCCAGGACCCCGTGATCAAGGGCGTGCTGCCGGACGTGCCGGCCCCCACCCCGGTGGCCAAGCCGCCGGCGCCGGAACCCGTCGCGCGCACGCCCGTGGCCGCGCCCGCTCCGGCGGCAGCGCCGGTCCAGGCGCCTGCCGAACGCGGCTTCTTCTCG
>JAEZEB010000357.1 GCA_023438115.1 Pseudomonadota bacterium
ACAGGATCTACACGGGCACGCCCGAAGGCGTGGCGGCGGTGGTGGCCGGTGACACCCTCACCGGCGGCGTCGCCGGCCTGACGGACATCGCCGTCCAGGTGCAGGCCGCCTGACATCCGCGCGGACGCGGCCGGGCACAGCTCGGCCGTGCTCCATAATCGCGCGACCGGCCGGCGCCCGAGACACGCACGGCCTTGCCTCCCGATACGAAACAATGAGAAGAGGAGCCACGCCTTGCGCGTCCTGGAACTGCTGGCGAAGTTCTGCGCCATCCTGGCCGGTCTGATCCTGACCGGCGTCACCCTCATGACCTGCGCCAGCCTGATCGGGCGCAACACCACCGGGTGGACCCTCGTGGGCGATTTCGAGCTCACGGGCGTGGCGGCCGGCGCGGCCATCGCGCTCTTCCTGCCCTGGGCGCAGGCGAGGCGCTCCAACATCATCGTCGACTTCTTCACCGCCCGCGCGAGCGAACGCACGACGCGGGCCCTGGACCGCTTCGGCGCCCTGCTCCTCGGGCTGGGACTCGCGCTGCTCACGTGGCGCACGGCGCTCGGCGGGCTGAGCTCCTGGCAGTCGCAGTCCACCACCATGATGCTCGGCTTCCCCGAGTGGGTGGTCTACGCCTTCATGGTGCCCGCCTTCGCGCTGACCGCGGCCATCGCCCTGTGGCAGGCCGTGCGCGGCTTCGGTCCGGAGGTGCACGAATGACGCCGCTCGCACTGACCGGCCTCATCTTCGGGGTGATGCTGCTGCTGATGGCGATCCGCACGCCGATCGCCATCGCCATGTTCGTCGCCGGCTGCATCGGCTACATCCTGCAGGCGGGCCTCGCGCCGCTGGAGAGTTTCCTCAACACGCAGGCCTTCGCCCGCTTCGCAAGCTACGACCTGTCGGTGATCCCGCTGTTCATCCTGATGGGGCAGTTCGCCACCCAGGGCGGGATCTCGAAGGCGCTGTTCGAGTTCGCGAGCGCCGTGATGTCGCGCCTGCGCGGCGGCCTGGCGATGGCGGCGGTGATGGCCTCGGCCGCCTTCGGCGCGATCTGCGGCTCCTCCGTCGCGACGGCGGCCACGATCACGTCCGTGGCGCTGCCCGAGATGAAGCGGCACGGCTATTCGGGCCGGCTCGCCACGGGCACGCTGGCCGCGGGCGGAACGCTCGGCATCCTGATCCCGCCTTCCGTCCCGCTCGTGATCTACGCGATCCTGACCGAGCAGAACATCGCGAAGCTGTTCGCCGCGGCCATGATCCCCGGCCTGATCGCGATGGTCGGCTACATGATCGCCATCGCGGTCTACGTGCGGATGGTGCCCGGCCACGCGCCCGAGCACGAGGAAGCCTCGCGCGTGACCTGGCAGGCCGTGGCCGGCGTGCTGCCCATCGCCATCATCTTCCTGCTCGTGTTCGGCGGCATCTACGGCGGCCTGTTCACGCCCACCGAAGGTGCGGCCGTGGGCGCCGCAGCCACCTTCCTCGCGTCGCTGCTCAAACGCGAGATGACCTGGAAGAAGCTGGCGCACTGCTTCTACGCCACGGCCGAAGCCTCGGCGATGATCTTCCTGATCTTCCTGGGCGCCGACCTCATGAACGCGGCGCTCGCGCTCACGCAGGTCCCGGGCCAGCTCGCCGACCTCGTGACCAGCTGGGGCCTGTCGCCGGTCGCGGTGGTCGCCGCCATCCTGCTGTTCTACGTGGTGCTGGGCGCGGTGATGGACGAACTGTCCATGATCCTGCTGACCATCCCGATCTTCTTCCCCATGGTCATGGCGCTCGACTTCGGCATGGGCCGGGAGGCGACGGCGATCTGGTTCGGCATCATGGTCCTGATGACGGTGGGCTTCGGGCTGCTGGCGCCGCCGGTGGGCCTGAACGTCTACATCGTGAACGGGATGGCGAAGGACGTTCCCATCGGCGAGAGCTACCGCGGCGTGCTGCCCTTCCTGGCCAGCGACGTGGTGCGCACGCTGCTGCTGCTGTTCTTCCCCGCCATCTCGCTGTGGCTGGTGAAGTTCGTCGGATAGTGGAAAGCCCCGTAGCACGGGGCGCGGCATGCGGTTAAGTTCATGCTTTTCCAAGCCTCCCTGTCGGAGAACAACACGATGATCCAGCGTCGCACCCTCCTGAAGTCCACCGCGGCGGTCGCCCTCGGCGCACCGGGCCTCGCCCTGGCGCAGCAGACCGTCACCCTGAAGTTCCACACCTTCATGGCGCCCACGTCCAACGTCTGGCTGAACATGCACAAGGCCTGGATGGACAAGGTGGAGAAGGAGTCGAACGGCCGCATCAAGTTCGAGGCCTACCCGGCGATGCAGCTGGGCGGCACGCCCGTGCAGCTGTACGACCAGGCCCGCGACGGCGTGGTGGACATCGTCTGGACCCTGCCCGGCAACACCACCGGCCGCTTCCCGCGCGTGGAGGTGTTCGAGCTGCCCTTCATGATGAACAACGCGGAGGCCACCTCCAGGGCGTACTGGGAGTACGTCCAGACGATGGCCCCGGACGAATTCAAGGACACCCACGTCATCGCGCTGCACGTGCACGGCCCCGGCGTGATCCACCCGGCGGACAAGCGGGTGCGCAGCGTGGGCGACATGCGCGGCCTGAAGGGGCGCGCGCCCACGCGGCAGGTCACCAAGCTGGTGGGTTCGCTGGGCGCCATCCCCGTGGGC
>JAEZEB010000389.1 GCA_023438115.1 Pseudomonadota bacterium
GCGTCACGCGCCGCACCACCGGGTAGCTGCCCAGCGCCACGGCGAGGCCGACCATGCCGAGCAGCAGGATGTAGCCCGAGGTGGTGCGCGGCAGCCAGGGCCGCAGCGGCGGCCGCTCGCCCGGCGCCCGCGCCCGCGGCGGCACTTCCAGCGTGAGGCTGGTGCCGTCCTTGAGTTCGACGTCGAACTCGAAGCCCTGCGCGCGGTTGCGCCGGTTGGAGCGCAGCACCGTCTGGCCCACGATCTCGCCGGCTTCGTTGCGGATGATCAGCTCGCGCGCCGGGCGCTCCTGCTGTTCGGCGTTGATGCGCCACAGCCAGCCGAAGGCGACCGTGAGCAGGCCTACCGTGACGACGACGGCGAGCCAGATGCGCAGGTAGAGGGGGAAGCGCCAGCGCGCGTTCCAGGAATGCATCCGGCGCTCAGTCCTGTTGCTTGGCGAAAACGTAGCCCACGCCGCGCACGGTGAGGATGCGCTTGGGGTTCTTGGCGTCGGCCTCGATGGCGGCGCGGATGCGCCCCATGTGGACGTCGATGGAACGGTCGAAGGCTTCCAGCTCGCGGCCGCGCACCGCCTCCATGATCTGGTCGCGCGTGAGCACGCGGCCCGCGCGCTCGGCCAGCACCACCAGCAGGTCGAACTGGTAGGAAGTCAGCTCCGCGGGCTTGCCGCTGACGGTGACCGTGCGCGCGTCGCGGTCGATCTCCAGCGAGCCGAACCTCATGGTCTTGGCCGGCGGCGGCGTGCCGTCGCTGCGGCGGCGCAGGATCGCGCGGATGCGCGCCAGCAGCTCGCGAGGTTCGAAGGGCTTGGGCAGGTAGTCGTCGGCGCCCAGTTCGAGGCCGACGATGCGGTCCATGGGGTCGCCCTTGGCCGTGAGCATCAGCACGGGCACCTTGCCCGCCTCGCCCGGCAGGGAGCGCACGCGGCGGCAGACCTCCAGGCCGTCCATGTCGGGCAGCATCAGGTCCAGCACCAGCAGGTCCGGCGGGGTGCCGGACGGCGGGTCTTCCAGCAGGCCGAGGCCCGCCTTCGCGTCGATGGCGTGCGTGACGCCGAAACCGGATCGTTCCAGATACTCGCCGACCATCTGCGCCAGGCGGGCGTCGTCTTCGATCATCAGGAGTTGCTGCATGGGCGTCGATGTTACTGTTGAGGCCACCACCGCGGGGCCTTTGTAAAGCGATGGTCGGCAGCACCCATCGCCGGTGCGCGAAGCCGCCGTAAAGTTAGGTAAATGGGCATCTCCAACAGCCAGGAAGCGGTTCTTTTGCACGCGCTGCGCCCCCACCCGGACGAGGCCCCTGCGCTGCAGTTCGGCGGCCGCTGGACGAGTTACGGCGAACTGCGCGCGGCCGCGGACAGCGCGGCGGCCGTGGCCTGGCACGACTGGGGGATCCGACCCGGCGATCGCGTCGCCTGGCTCGGTGCGAGCCATCCGCTGCAGATCGCGCTGCTGTTCGGGCTCGCGCGCATCGGCGCGATCCTGCTGCCCCTGAACTTCCGCCTCGCGCAAGCCGAGTGGCAGCGGCTGCTGGGCGAATGCACGCCCGGGCTCGTGGTGCACGAAGAGGAGTGGGCTGAGGCGGCCCGTGCGCTTGCGGCCGCCTGTGGCATCCCGGCGCAGTCCGCGGAGGCGCTGCGAGGCGGCGCAGGGCGCGCGGCGCCCGAGCGCGCCCGTGCCGACGCACCCGTGCTGCTGGTCTCGACCTCCGGCACCACGGGCGGACCGAAGGCGGCGGTGCACACGCAATCGAACCTGCTGGCCAACATGCGCATCGCGGCGCAGGTGCAGGCGATGACGCCGGCGGACACGGTGCTGACCGTGCTGCCGCTGTTCCATGTCGGCGGCCTGTGCATCCAGACCCTGCCGGCGCTGCACGCGGGCGCGCGCGTGATCCTGCACCCGCGCTTCCATCCCGGCGAAACGCTCGAAGCCATCGTGCGCGAGCGCCCCAGCCTCACGCTCCAGGTGCCCGCCACCATGAACGCGCTGCTGGACCATCCGCGGTGGGAGGCGACCGATCTCTCCTGCCTGCGCGCGGTGTGGGCAGGTTCCAGCCTGATCCCCGCGGCGCTGGTCGAAGCCTTCCACGCGCGCGGCGTGCCCGTGTGCAACGTGTACGGTGCCACGGAGACGGGACCGTTCTCGATCGCGCTGCCGCCGGAACGCGCGATGGACCATGTCGGCTCCTGCGGCTGGGCGGCGCCGGGCGTGGAGGCGCGCGCCGGCACGCGGCATGGCGACGCCGCGGAACTGCTGCTGCGCGGGCCCAACGTCGTGCGGCGCTACTGGCCCGGGCAGGCGGCCTGCGATGCGGAGGGCTGGTTCGCCACCGGCGATCTCGCGCAGCAGGCGGCGGACGGCAGCTGGCGCATCGTGGGCCGCGTGAAGGAGCTGATCATCTCCGGCGGCGAGAACATCCATCCGGCGGAGATCGAGCAGGCGCTGGCGCAGCATCCCGCGGTGGCGGAGTGCGCGGCCTTCGCGTTGCCGGATGCGCGCTGGGGGGAGGTGGTGGCGGTGGCGGTGGTGCTGCGCGAGGGGCTCGTTGCGCGGGAACGGGAACTGGCCGCCCATCTCGGGGAGCAGCTGGCGCGGTTCAAGCTGCCGCGGCGCTGGTTCTTCGTGGGGAATTTGCCGAAGACGGCCTTGGGGAAGGTGCAGCGGGGCGTGCTGGCGCGGGAGTTGGGGTAGGGCGTCGGGGTTCGGCTTCGCGCTCACCGCCGACC
>JAEZEB010000191.1 GCA_023438115.1 Pseudomonadota bacterium
CGCGCCGGACAGCGCACCCTGCTCCCTGCCGATCCGCATGCGGGCGGATGCCAAGGCCCCAAGTGCCCGAACGAAAACGAACGAACTGAGGCATTTGAAGCACATCCGCGCCCTTCGCCGGCCGGGGACATGGGCGGCCTCCTTATAATCTCGCTTTACCACCTCCCGGGAGCCGCACTCCCGACCTGACATGACCAAATTCGTCTTCGTCACCGGCGGTGTGGTGTCCTCCCTGGGCAAGGGAATCGCCTCAGCCTCCCTCGCAGCGATCCTGGAGTCGCGGGGCCTCAAAGTCACTCTCATCAAGCTCGATCCCTACATCAACGTGGATCCGGGCACGATGTCGCCCTTCCAGCACGGCGAGGTGTTCGTGACGGACGACGGCGCCGAGACCGACCTGGACCTTGGCCACTACGAGCGCTTCGTCACCACGCGCATGCGCAAGGCCAACAACTTCACCACCGGCCAGATCTACAAGTCGGTGCTGGAGAAGGAACGCCGCGGCGACTACCTGGGCAAGACCGTGCAGGTCATCCCCCACGTCACCAACGAGATCCAGGAATTCATCCGGCGCGGCGCCGCCATGGGCACCTCGAACGAGGTCGACGTGGCCATCGTGGAGATCGGCGGCACGGTGGGCGACATCGAGTCCCTGCCTTTCCTGGAGGCCGTGCGCCAGATGGCGCTGAAGCTGGGCCCCAACAACGCCGCCTTCGTGCACCTCACCTACGTGCCCTTCATCCAGGCCGCGGGCGAGCTCAAGACCAAGCCCACGCAGCACACCGTGCAGAAGATGCGCGAGATCGGCATCCAGCCCGACGCGCTGCTGTGCCGCGCGGACCGCGTGATCCCGGAGGACGAGGCCGAGAAGATCAGCCTGTTCACCAACGTGGCCAAGTGGGGCGTGATCAGCATGCCCGACGTGGACATCATCTACAAGGTGCCGCGCGTGCTGCACGAACAGGGCCTGGACGGCCTGATCTGCGACAAGCTGCGCCTGAACACGCCGCCGGCCAACCTCAAGCGCTGGGACGACCTGGTGTTCGAGGTGGAGCATCCGCAGGGCGAGGTCAACATCGCCATGGTCGGCAAGTACGTCGACCTGTCCGACAGCTACAAGTCGCTCAACGAGGCGCTGCGCCACGCCGGCCTGAAGAACCACGTGCGCGTGAAGGTCGACTACCTCGACTCCGAGACGCTCACGCCCGACACCGTCGGCCAGCTGGGCAAGTTCGACGCCATCCTGGTGCCCGGCGGCTTCGGCAAGCGCGGCGTGGAAGGCAAGATCCTCGCCGCCCGCTTCGCCCGCGAGAACCGCATCCCTTACCTGGGCATCTGCCTGGGCATGCAGGTCGCCACCATCGAGTACGCGCGCCACGTGGCGGGCCTGCCCGATGCCAACAGCACCGAGTTCGAGCCGCACACGCCGCATCCCGTGATCGCGCTGATCACCGAGTGGCAGGACGCGAGCGGCGCGATCCAGACGCGCACGGAGCAGTCCGACCTGGGCGGCACCATGCGCCTGGGCGCGCAGAGTTCCGACGTCGCCAAGGGCACGCTGGCGCACAAGATCTACGGGGACGTGGTCACCGAGCGCCACCGCCACCGCTACGAAGCCAACGTCAAGTACCTCGACCAGCTGCGCAATTCCGGCCTGGTGATCTCCGCGCTCACGCAGCGCGAGCACCTCACGGAGATCGTGGAGCTGCCGCAGGACGCGCATCCCTGGTACATGGGCGTGCAGTTCCACCCGGAATTCAAGTCCACGCCCTGGGACGGCCACCCCCTGTTCAATTCCTTCATCCATGCCGCCCGCGAACACCAGGCGGGCGCGCACAACAAGGACGCCGCGGGCAAGTCGCTCAAGGTGGTCGCCTGATGAAACTCTGTGGTTTCGAGGTGGGGCTCGACAAGCCCTTCTTCCTCATTTCCGGTCCCTGCGTCGTCGAATCCGAGCAGCTGCAGATGGACGTGGCCGGCCAGCTCAAGGAGATCACCTCCGCGCTGGGCATCCCCTTCATCTTCAAGAGCAGCTACGACAAGGCCAACCGCTCCTCGGGCAGCAGCTTCCGCGGCCCCGGCATGACGCGCGGGCTGGAGATCCTGGCGAAGGTGAAGAAGGAGCTGCAGGTCCCGATCCTCACCGACGTGCACACCGAAGCCGAGATCCCGGTGGTGGCCGAAGTGGTCGACGTGCTGCAGACACCCGCCTTCCTGTGCCGCCAGACCGACTTCATCCGCGCCGTGGCGCAGTCCGGCAAGCCGGTGAACATCAAGAAGGGCCAGTTCCTCGCCCCCGGCGACATGAAGAACGTGATCCAGAAGGCCCGCGACGCCGCGCGCGAGAAGGGCCTGCCGGAGGACAGCTTCATGGCCTGCGAGCGCGGCGCCAGCTTCGGCTACAACAACCTGGTCTCCGACATGCGCTCGCTGGCGATCATGCGCGAGACGGGCGCGCCAGTGGTGTTCGACGCCACGCACTCGGTGCAGCTGCCCGGCGGCCAGCGCGAGTTCGTGCCCGTGCTCTCGCGCGCCGCGGTCGCCGTGGGCGTGGCGGGCCTGTTCATGGAGACGCACCCCGATCCCGCCAAGGCGTTGTCGGACGGCCCCAACGCCGTGCCGCTGAAGCACATGCGCGCCCTGCTGGAGACGCTGGTCGAGTTCGACCGCATCACCAAGAAGAACGGCTTCCTCGAGAACGACTTTTCCGCCTGAACCCGGAGACCGCCATGCCCGCCGCCTACCTGATCGTCGAGATGCACGTCACCGATCCCGAGCGCTACAAGGAGTACATGGCGCGCGCGCCGCAGGCGGTGAAGGAGGCCGGCGGCGAATACCTGGTGCGCGGCGGCCGCCACGAGACGCTGGAAGGCGACTGGAAGCCGCACCGCGTGGCCATGCTGCGCTTTCCCAGCTACGAGCAGGCCAAGGCCTTCTACGACGGCGAGGGCTACACCCTTGCGCGCAGCTTCCGCGAAGGCTGCACCGACTACTTCAACATGGTCCTGGTCGAAGGCGTGGCCGCCCCGGTCTGAGACGCACGATTTCCAAAAACTGCAAGAGAAACCTGAATGAGCGCAATCGTTGACATCGTCGGCCGCGAGGTCCTGGACTCCCGCGGCAACCCCACCGTGGAATGCGACGTCCTGCTGGAGTCGGGCACCATGGGCCGCGCCGCCGTGCCCTCCGGCGCCTCCACCGGCTCGCGCGAAGCCATCGAGCTGCGCGACGGCGATCCGGCGCGCTACCTCGGCAAGGGCGTGCTCAAGGCCGTCGAGCACATCAACACCGAGATCTCCGAGGCCGTGATGGGCCTGGACGCGTCCGAGCAGAACTTCCTGGACAAGACGCTCATCGACCTGGACGGCACCGAGAACAAGAGCCGCCTGGGCGCCAACGCGATGCTGGCCGTGTCGATGGCCGTGGCCCGCGCGGCGGCCGAGGAGTCCGGCCTGCCCCTGTACCGCTACTTCGGCGGCATGAACGGCTGCCAACTGCCCGTGCCCATGATGAACGTGGTCAACGGCGGCGCGCACGCCAACAACAACCTGGACCTGCAGGAGCTGATGATCATCCCCGTGGGCGCCCCGAGCTTCCGCGAGGCGCTGCGCTACGGCGCCGAGGTGTTCCACGCGCTGAAGAAGATCATCCACGACAAGGGCATGAGCATCGCCGTCGGCGACGAAGGCGGCTTCGCGCCCAACGTGGAGAACCACGAGGCCGCGATCCAGATGATCCTGCAGGCCATCGAGAAGGCCGGCTACAAGCCGGGCGAGCAGATCGCCCTGGGCCTGGACTGCGCCTCCAGCGAGTTCTACAAGGACGGCGTGTACGACCTCTCCGCCGAAGGCGAGCGCCTGAACGCCGCCGACTGGGCCACCGTGCTCGAGACCTGGGTCGGCAAGTACCCGATCGTCAGCATCGAGGACGGCATGGCCGAAGGCGACTGGGACGGCTGGAAGCTGCTGACCGAGCGCCTGGGCCGCAGCGTGCAGCTGGTGGGCGACGACCTGTTCGTCACCAACACCAAGATCCTGCAGGAAGGCATCGACAAGGGCATCGCCAACTCGATCCTCATCAAGATCAACCAGATCGGCACGCTGACGGAAACCTTCGCCGCGATCGAGATGGCCAAGCGCGCCAACTACACGGCCGTCATCAGCCACCGCTCGGGCGAGACCGAGGACTCCACCATCTCCGACATCGCCGTGGGCACCAACGCCGGCCAGATCAAGACCGGTTCGCTCTCGCGCTCGGACCGCATGGCCAAGTACAACCAGCTGCTGCGGATCGAGGAAGACCTGGGCGACGTGGCCCAGTATCCCGGCCGCATGGCCTTCTACAACTTGAGATGAGCGCCGCCCGGCCGCCCGAAGGCGCTCGCCCCCTCCGCTTGCGGAGGGGGGAGGAGAAGGCCGCGAAGCGGCCGAGCCTGGGGGAGGTCGTGGTTTGAACTCCAAAGGCGTCGTCGTCCTCCTGGTCGTCCTGCTGGCGATCGTGCAAGCCCAGCTCTGGCTGGGCCGCGGGAGCGTCGTCGACGTCGCGCAGATGCAGCGCAAGCTCGACGAGCAGAAGGCGCGCAACGCCGTCGCGCAGCAGGCCAACGAGCAGCTCGCCGCCGAGGTGCGCGACCTGCAGGAGGGCCTGGAGATGGTGGAGGAGAAGGCACGCTCGGAGCTGGGCATGGTCAAGCCCAACGAGATCTACGTGCAGATCGTGAAGTGACGCCAGGCGAAGCACCGGCCGTCCCGGCGCAGGCCGGGATCCAGGCACCCCGTCGCATCGCCCTCCTCGGCGCCGAAAGCACCGGCAAGACGCAACTCGCGCAGGACCTCGCGGCCCACCTG
>JAEZEB010000390.1 GCA_023438115.1 Pseudomonadota bacterium
TGCGCTGCTGAACAAGAACACGTCCGCCGGCGTGTCCGTCGCCGACGCACCCAACGTCGAGACGCCCCCGGCCAGCACGCCGCGCTAACATCGCCGCATGCCCGCCATCTGGACCCGCCCCATCACCGCCCAGGAACTCGCCGCCATCCACAAGGGCACCGCCCCGGAGCACCTGGGCATGGAGTTCCTGGAAGTCGGCGACGACTTCATCACGGGGCGGATCCCGGTGGATGCGCGCACGCGCCAGCCCTACGGCCTGCTGCACGGCGGCGTGAGCGTGGTGCTGGCCGAGACGCTGGGCTCCTGCGGCGCGATCTACTGCGCGCCGGAGGGGCACCGCGTGGTGGGCCTGGACATCAACGCCAACCACCTGCGCGGCGCGACCTCGGGCTGGGTCACGGGCCGGACCACGCCGGTGCATGTGGGGCGCAGCACGCAGGTGTGGCACATCGAGCTGCGCAACGACCAGGGCGAACTGACCTGCGTGTCGCGGCTGACGATGGCGGTGCTGGCGCCGCGCTGAGCGTCGTCCCGGCGGAGGCGCTCAGTCCTCCGCCTGCGCCCGGCGCAGCTTCTCGCTTTTCCAGTACACGTCGTCGCCGCCGTTCATGCGGTTGAAGACGCGCGCCAGCACGAACATCAGGTCCGAAAGCCGGTTGAGGTACTGCCGCGGCGTCTCGCGCAGCGGGTCCTGGCGCCCCAACGCCACCACGGCGCGCTCGGCGCGGCGCGCCACGGTGCGGCAGACATGCGCCTGGGCCGCGGCGCGATTGCCGGCGGGCAGGATGAATTCCTGCAGCCGCGGCAGCTGCGCGTTGTAGCCCGCGAGCGCCGTATCGAGCGCCGCCACCGCCTCGGCCTTGAGCAGCTCGAAGCCGGGAATGGACAGCTCCCCGCCGAGGTTGAACAGCTCGTGCTGGATCTCCACCAGCAGCGCACGCGCCTCCTGCGGCAGCTCCTCGCACAGCAGCAGCCCGATCTGCGAATTGAGTTCGTCCACGTCGCCCATGGCGTGCACGCGCAGCGAATCCTTGGACACGCGCGTGTTGTCGCCCAGGCCCGTGGTGCCGTCGTCCCCGGTACGCGTCGCGATCTGGCTCAGCCGGTTGGCCATGCTTGCTTCTCCTTGGGGGCCATTGTGCGCGAAGGTGCTGAACGGTCCTACAAGGAGTTCCGCCCCAGGCGGCTGAGCCGTGCGCCGCGGCCGCGCCACGATGGACGCAGAAGCCGCCGCGTGCCGGCGGCCTGTTCCTTTCCGTTCCCAGGAGTCCGCCATGCATGCCCTGACCCGTCTTCTTGCCGCCGGCCTCTGCGCTGCCGCCGCTGCCTCGGCAGTGCAGGCGCAGACCGGGTCCCTGAGCCGTGCGCCGAACACGCGCACGCCATCGAGCAACAGCCTGGCCGCGCAGGCGGCGCCGCGTCCCGGCGGGCTGCAGCCCGTGTTCCCCGCCGGGATCAGCTCGGGCAGCGGCGCGGCGGTGTCCAACGACCCCATCGCCCGCACCACTTCGCCGATCGCGCCCAACGGCGGCAATCCCGGAACCAACACGGGGAACAACAACACCGGCGGGACCCGCCCCGGGGGCACGGGGAACACGGGCGGCACCGACGACGCCAGCAACAATGCCGGCAACGGGACCGGCACCGCCGGCAACAACGGCGGCGACGGGATCACCCCGCCGGTGGCGCCCGTGACGACCGTGCTCGGCGCGGGCAGTGCCACCGTGCGCGGCCCGGCCCAGGACCTCGCCGGCGCGGGCGGCTTCAGCGCCCACGACCAGGCCCGCTCCTTCTTCTTCGCCGACGCCAACAAGGACGGCGAGCTGACCCGCGCGGAAGCGGCCCGGCTCAGCATCTCCACCCTGCCCTTCGAGGAGATGGACCGCAATTTCGACGGCGTGGTGACGCGCTTCGAGTACCAGGACACGCTGCGCTGACCCTCCGGTGCGGCGCCCGGCCGCAGCCGCACTACACTGCGGCTTCGCTCCGGAGACAAGCATGAACGCACCGACCGCCCTGTCGCACCTGGTTCCCGACGTCCAGCAGCGGGAAGTCCCCGCCGCCCTGCTCGCCGCCCTGGCGCAGCGCTTCGGGGCCCGGTGCTCCACCGCCCTCGCGGTGCGCGAGCAGCATGGCCGCGACGAATCCTCCTTCCAGGTGCCGCCGCCGGCTGCCGTGGTGTTCGCCGAGAGCACCCAGGATGTCGCCGACGCGGTGCGGCTCGCGAGCGAACACGACACACCCGTCATTCCCTTCGGCGTGGGCTCCTCGCTGGAAGGCCACCTGCTGGCCGTGCAGGGCGGCATCAGCGTCGACGTGTCGCGCATGAACAAGGTGCTCGCCGTGGACGCCGACGACCTGACGGTCACCGTGCAGCCGGGCGTCACGCGCAAGCAGCTCAACGAGGAGATCCGCAGCACGGGCCTCTTCTTCCCCATCGACCCCGGCGCCGACGCCTCCATCGGCGGCATGAGCGCCACGCGCGCTTCGGGCACCAACGCCGTGCGCTACGGCACCATGCGCGAGAACGTGCTGGCGCTCGAGGTGGTGACGGCCAGCGGCGAGGTGATCCGCACCGGCACCCGCGCCAAGAAGTCCTCCGCCGGCTACGACCTCACGCGCCTGTTCGTCGGTAGCGAAGGCACGCTGGGGGTGATCACGGAAGTGACGCTGCGCCTGTATCCGCTGCCCGAGGCGATTTCCGCCGCCGTGTGCTCCTTCCCCAGCATCGAGGCCGCGGTGCGCACGACGATCGAGGTGATCCAGCTGGGCGTGCCGATCGCGCGCGTGGAACTGATCGACCACCACACGGTGCGCATGGTCAACGCGCACAGCAAGCTGGGCCTGCGCGAAGAGCCCATGCTGCTGATGGAATTCCACGGCTCGCCCGCGGGCGTGAAGGAGCAGGCCGAGACGGTGCAGGAGATCGCCGCCTCGCACGGCGGCCAGGCCTTCGAATGGGCCGCCACGCCCGAGGAGCGCACGCGCCTGTGGACCGCGCGGCACAACGCGTACTTCGCGGCAATCCAGTCGCGCCCCGGCTGCCGCGCGATCAGCACCGACACCTGCGTGCCCATCAGCCGCCTGGCCGACTGCCTGCTGGAGTCGATTGACGAAGTCAACGCCAGCGGCATTCCTTACTTTTTGGTGGGCCACGTGGGCGATGGCAACTTC
>JAEZEB010000196.1 GCA_023438115.1 Pseudomonadota bacterium
CGCCACGAGGGGCGCGGCATCGCCTTCGCGCAGCAGGGCGCCCACGGCCAGGTCCTGCATCAGACCACCCCCGAGGTGAGGAACTTCATCGCGATCGGGAAGCCCAGGATCAGGAAGGTCAGCGGGAAGATGAACACCAGCAGCGGGAAGATGAGCTTCACGGGCGCTTCCATCGCCTGCTTCTCGGCGCGCTGGAAACGCTCGGAGCGGCGCTGCTCGGCCTGCGCGCGCAACGCGGTGCCCAGGCGCGCGCCCATCTTCTCGGCCTGGATGGTGGTGCCGACGAAGCTGGTGATCTCCTGCATCTGCATGCGCGCTTCCATGCGGCGCAGCGCGTCGGCGCGCGGCACGCCCGAACGCAGGTCGCGCACCACCAGGTAGAACTCGTGCTTCAGCGGGCCGGGCGGCCCTTTTTCCATCGCCTGGTTGATGGCGCCGGTCATGTTCAGGCCGGCCTCCACCGCCATGGTGATGTAGTCCAGGTAGGTCGGCAGCGTCTTCTGCACCTGCACGACGCGCTTGCGGCGCACGTCGTTCAGCCAGATCGTCGGGTAGTAGAAGCCCAGGAGCAGCGCCGCCATCAGGCCGGCCGGCGAGCTCTTCTCCAGCGCGCCCAGGCAGAACCAGGTGAGGGCGAAGGCCATCACCATGCACAGGAAGCGCAGCGCGAAGAACTGCTCGGCGCCCATGAGGAAGCTCACGCCGGTCAGCTGCAGCTGGCGCGCCGTGCCTTCGAGCGCCTTGGCCGGCAGGAAGCGGCCCACGTGGTATTCGAGGAAGCGCACCAGCGGCCAGGCCATGCGCAGGATGGGCGGCAGCGGGTCGAGATAGGCGCGGTCCTCGCGCGGCACTTCGTGGCGCAGGCGGCCCAGCGCGTACACGAAACACAGCACGGCGACGCCGAACAGCACGGCGATGACGAGGACGATCAGCGTGTTGGTCATGGCTTCACACGTCGATGTTGACGATCTTGCGGATGAAGAAGTAGCCCACGATCTCCATCACGCCGATCACGCCCAGCACCAGCCAGCCGTACCAGGTGGTGAACAGCGGCTCCATGGCCTCGGGCTCCATCCAGCGAAGGATGACCATCAGGAACAGCGGCAGGCAGGTCATCACGATGCCCTGCATGCGGCCCTGCGCGGTCAGCGCGCGGATCTTGCCTTCCATGGTGATCTTGCGCCGCAGCGTGTCGGCGATGCCTTCCAGCGTGTCGGCCAGGTTGCCGCCGACCTCGCGCGAGATCCGCATGCCGGCCACCACCATGATGAAGTCCTGCAGCGGCATGCGCTTTTCCATGTTCTGCAGCGCCGTGTCGAGGTCCACGCCCAGGCGCTGCTCGCGCAGCATCAGCTCGAACTCCTGGCTGACCGGGGGCTTGGATTCCGACACCATGGACTCCATGGCGACGTTCAGGCTGGCGCCCGCGCGCAGCGTGCCGGCGATCATCAGCAGCGCGTCGGGCAGCTGCTCCTCGAAGCGGCGCTCGCGGCGGGCCTTGAGCCAGGTCACCAGCAGCTTGGGGCCGACGATGGCCAGCACCGCCGCGCCCAGCGCCAGCACCGGGTTCTCCGTCATGACGTACAGCGCCGCCGGCACGAAGATCAGCGCGAGCACGTTCATGTAGAACAGCTTCGTCGGGTCGACGAAGATGAACATCTCCGACAGGCTGCCCGCGGCCTGGGCCTGGAGCGTCTGCTTCTGCTTGCGCAGGCCGGTCTCGGCGATCTGGATCAGGGCCCAGATCACCGTGATGGCCGCCAGGGCGACCACGCCGATGACGAGTTCGATGCCCAAGGCTACAGCTCCCTGTCCTTCTGGAAGATCGACAGGTCGACCGGGATGCCGCGCTCGGCGAGGCTCTGGTACAGGTCGGGGATCGCGCCGGTGGCGACGAAGCGCCCGCGGATGCGGCCGTCGGGACCGTAGCCTTCCTGGCGGAACAGGAAGATGTCCTGCATCTGGATCACGCCGCCTTCGATGCCCGTGATCTCGGTCACGTGCGTCACCTTGCGGCTGCCGTCCGGGAAGCGGTTCTGCTGCACGATCAGGTGCACGGCCGACGAGATCTGTTCGCGGATCGCCTGCACCGGCAGGTCCAGCCCCGACATCAGCACCATCACCTCGAGGCGGGCGATACAGTCGCGCGGCGTGTTGGCGTGCGCGGTGGTCAGCGAGCCGTCGTGGCCCGTGTTCATCGCCTGCAGCATGTCCAGCGCCTCGCCGCCGCGGCACTCGCCGACCACGATGCGGTCCGGGCGCATCCGCAGGCAGTTCTTCACCAGGTCGCGGATGTGGATCGCGCCCTTGCCTTCCACGTTCGCGGGACGCGCTTCCAGCGACACCAGGTTGGGCTGCGACAGCTTCAGTTCGGCCGCGTCCTCCACCGTGACGATGCGCTCGTCGTCGGGGATGTAGTTGGACAGCACGTTCAGCAGCGTCGTCTTGCCCGAGCCGGTGCCGCCCGAGATGATGATGTTGGTTCCGTGCTCCACCGCCACCTTGAGGAAGGACATCATGTCCGCGGTGACGGAGCCGTACTTCACCAGGTCGCTGTCCTGCAGCTTGTTCTTGGCGAACTTCCGGATCGTGATGTTGCAGCCCTTCAGGGCCAGCGGCGGGATCACCGCGTTCACCCGCGAGCCGTCCTTCAGGCGCGCATCGACCATCGGCGAGGATTCGTCGATGCGGCGGCCCAGCGGCGCCACGATGCGCTCGATCGCCTGCAGCACCGCGTTGTCGGAGGTGAAGGTGATCTCCGATTCGGCCAGCTTGCCGCCGCGCTCGATGAAGATCTCGTCGTAGCGGTTGACCATGATTTCGGTCACCGCGTCGTCGGCCAGCAGCTCCTCCAGCGGGCCCAGGCCCACCACCTCGTCGAGCACCTGCTTGGCGAGGCTTTCGTGGTCCAGGTCCGGCGGGAGGTCGCGCGCCTCGGAAATGATCTCGCGGATCAGTTCGCTGGTGGTGGTTCGCAGCTCCTGCTCCTCCATCCGCGAGACGTCGACCCGGCGCAGGTCCATCACCGAGATCAGCTTGGTGTGCACCATCTGGCGCGCCTTGTTCATGCGCGCCACGCGGGCATCCGTCTGCACGCGCGCCTGGGTGCGCGTGGTCATGTTGGGATCGAAGGCGGGCGCGGCGGCCGGCGCCGGGGCGGCGGCGACGGGAGCCCGTGCGGCCTGCGGCGCGGGCGCG
>JAEZEB010000153.1 GCA_023438115.1 Pseudomonadota bacterium
GGGGGTGCCGCCCGCACGCCCCACCCGGTTGGGGGGCCCGCGCCGCTCCCCACCACCAGGCCTCAGTGATTCAACGCGAGTTCCGTCTCCACGAAATGCGGCTCGAACCCATGGAAGCGGAAATTCATCCGCGGCAAGCGCCCGCCGATCAGTTCCGCCATCGCCTTGCCCGAGCCCGAGCCGTGCGTCCACCCCAGCGTCCCGTGGCCGGCGTTCACCCACAGCCCCGCCACCTTCGTGCGGCCGATGTAGGGGATGTTGGTCGGCGTCGCCGGGCGCAGGCCGGTCCAGAACCGCGGGTTGCCGCCTTCCTCGGGCAGGCGCGTGTCGCACACGCCGGGCAGCACGCGCTCGATGCGTTCGGCCAGCATGCGGCAGCGGTCCTGCGCCAGCTTGGAATCCAGCGTCGCGTCGTAGCCTGAGACCTCGATCGTGCCGGCCACGCGCAGCTCGTCGCCCAGGCGGCTCATGGCCACCTTCACCTCGTCGTCGATGCTGCTGACGAAGGGCGCGTCCTGCGGCTTCTTCAGCTTGAAGGTGGCGCTGTAGCCCTTGCCGGGGTAGATCGGCAGGTCCACGCCCACCTGGCGCAGCAGCGGCGCGCTGTACGAGCCCATGGCGACGACCACGTCGTCGGCCACCAGGCGCTGCTCCACGCCGGTCGCGCGGTCGCGCACGCGCACCGCGGTGACGCTGCCGCCGGCCGTCTCCAGGCGCTCCACGTCGTGGCTCCACAGGAACTGCACGCCGCGCGCCGCGCACAGCCGTGCCAGCTGCTGCGTGAAGACACGTGCATCGCCGCTTTCGTCGGTGGACGTGTAGGTGCCGCCCACGATGCGGTCGAAATTGCGGAAGGCCGGCTCAATCGCCAGCAGCTCCTCGCGGCTGACCACCTTGCGGTCCACGCCGTGGCGCTGCATCAGCTCGGCGGCCGCTGCCGCATCGTCGAAAGCCTTGGAGTCCGTGTAGAAGTGCGCGATGCCGCGCTCCAGGCGGTTGAACTCGATGCCCGTGGCCGCGACGACGTCCTTCAACGCCGCATGGCTGTACGCGCCCAGCGCGACCAGCTGCTGCACGTTGCGCTCGAAGGCGGCGTCGTTGCATTGCGCCAGGAAGTGCAGGCCCCAGCGCCATTGCTGCCAGTTCAGCCGCGGGCGGAACAGCAGCGGCGCGTCGTTGCGGAACATCCACTTCAGCAGCTTCAGCGGCGCCTGCGCATTGGCCCAGGGCTCGCAGTAGCTCACGGAGATCTGGGCGGCGTTGGCGAAGCTGGTCTCCAGCGCGGCATCGGCCTGGCGGTCGACCACGATGACTTCGTGTCCGCGCTGGGCCAGGTGCCACGCGGTGCTGATGCCGATGATGCCGGCGCCGAGGACGAGCGTTTTCATCTCCTGCACTTTGCGGCAGGACGCCGGAAATCAAAAGCCAAATTAAACTTCGAGCGGCTCCATCAGCATTGCTAATCATGCAGACCTTCGATCCGGCCGCTCTCGAATGCCTGGCCGCCATCGTGGAAGAGGGTGGTTTCGAGCGCGCGGCCCGGCGGCTGCACATCACCCAGTCGGCGGTGTCGCAGCGCCTGCGCGCGCTGGAGGCGCAGGTGGGCACGGTGCTCATCGTGCGCAGCCGGCCGCTCAAGCCCACGGCCGCGGGCCTGCTGCTGCTGAAGCACACGCGGCAGATGCGGCTGCTGCGGGCCGATCTCGAGCGCGAGATGCGCGAGCTCGCGCCCAGCGAATCGCCGGGCCCGCGCGAGCAGGAGCGGATCTCGCTGGCGATCAACGCCGACAGCATCGCCACCTGGGCGCTCCCGGCGCTCGATGCGCTGGCGCGGCAGGGGCTGCCGCTGGAAATCATCACCGACGACCAGGACTTCACCCACGAGTGGCTGCGCGAGGGCCAGGTGCTGGGCTGCGTCACCACGGTCAAGCAGGCGCTGCGCGGCTGCAAGGTGGTGCCGCTGGGCGCGATGGCGTACATGGCCGTGGCCCAGCCGGCCTATGCGCGCGAGCACCTGCCGCAGGGGCTCACGCCGCACGGCTTCCAGGGCGTGCCCTTCATCGCCTTCAACCGCAAGGACGACATGCAGGCGGAGTTCGTCGCGCGGGCCGTGGGCCTGCGGCGCGTGTCGCTGCACCAGCTCTTCGTGCCGAGTTCGGAAGGCCAGGTGCGCGGGGCGCTGGCGGGCTGGGGCGCGAGCGTCGTGCCCGAGCTATTGGTCCGCGGGCTGGTGGAACAGGGCGCGCTGGTCGACGTGGCGCCCGGCACGCGCGTGCCGGTGCAGCTGTACTGGCATTGCTGGAACCTGGAGTCGGCGCTGCTCGACCAGCTGAGCGCCGCGCTCACCGGGGCCGCGCGCCAGGCGCTGGACGCGGCCCGCTGAACGGCGCAGTCAGCGCGGCGTCTCGGAGCCGTGCGGCAGCAGGTCCGTCACGTCGGGCGCATGGGGAGATTCGCTGCCGGCGAGCGCGAACAGGATCGCGATGAGGATCGCGACGATCCACGCGAGCGTCTGCGTCCACAGCGGCTTCATCGCAAAACCTCCCGGAATGGAATTGTTGTGGCTTGCAGTGTGCGCGGTTTGCGCGGAAGGCGGGCGTCGCTTGTGTAAAGCCCCTGTGCCAGTTGTTCGAAAGTTCACGCGTGCACGGCCGCGAGGTCCAGCACAAAGTGCTCGCGAAAGCCCTCCTGCTCGCCCTTGCCCGCATACCCGAGCGTGTTGGCCACCACGCGGCAGCCCGCTTCCACGTAGTCGTGCTGGCAATGCAGGTGGCCATGCAGCCAGAACTGCGCACGCGCCATCAGGTCCTGCAGCGAATTGCAGAAGCCCGCGGTGGCCGGGTTCACGCCGTAGCGCGGATCGGCGCTGCGCAGGCTGGGAGCGAAATGCGTGACCACCACCGTCGTGCCGTCGAAGGGCTGGGCGAGTGCGGCGCGCAGCCACCGCTGGCATTCCAGCGCCTGTTCGCGCCAGCCTTCGGCCAGCCACATCTCGCCGTGGCGCAGCGCCGCGGCCTTGCGCAGATAGAAGTTCGCGGCGCGGAAGGCCTTGTGCCGCAGCTTCAGCTGCTCCTGCAGCGTGGGCTCGGGCTGGCCGGGTTGGAGCACGAGCGCGTCGAAGTCCGACCACAGCGTGGTGCCGACGAAGCGCACGTCGCCGCGCACGAGCACCTCGCGTTCCAGCCAGGTGATGCCCAGGCGCTCGCAGGTCTCGCGCAGGCGCGCGTGGGTGGCGTCGAAGTCGAGCCCGTCGTATTCGTGGTTGCCGGGCACGAACAGCACCGGCACCGGCCAGCCGCGCAGCGGCGAGAAGCGCGCAAGGCCGAAATCGTCATCCTGCAGCCGCGAGCCCGACTGGTAGGAGCCGATGTCGCCGGCGAGCACCAGCAGTTCGGCCCCGGGGGCGGGACGGGGCTGGAAGCCGGGGTGGCCCTCCAGGTGCAGGTCGGACATCAGCTGGATCTTCACCCTGGCTATTGTGCGGCTTGGCGCGCAGACGCCGCGTCGGACGCCGGCGGCTTGCGCCTCAGCCGCCGGCGGTCTCGGGCGGGCGATGCGCGAACGGGCCGCGCGCGGAAGCCGCGAGTGCCTGGCGCAACCAGGCGTGGTCCGGACGCTGTCCCACGCGCCGGTGCCACAGCGCGTCGACGTGCACGGGCGGCATCTCGAAGGGCAGGTCGCGCTGGGCCAGCTGCTCGGCGCGACCTGTCACGCGGATGAAGTGTTCCGGCAGCACCGTCAGCAGGTCCGACGTGGCGACCACGCGGCCCGCGGTGAAGAACTGGTTGACCGTGAGCACGACGCGGCGCTTGCGCCCGAGGGCCGCCAGCGCCTCGTCGATGAAGCCGAAGGGACGGCCGGAGAAGCTCACGAGCATGTGGCGCGCCTCGCAGAAGCGCTTGAGCGTCAGCGGCCCCTGCGTGAGCGGATGGTCCTTGCGCATCACGCACACGTAGCGGCCGTCGTAGAGGCGCTGGTGGTCGAAGGCCGGCAGGTTGCCGCTCTGCGCCTGGGCCGTGAGGTCCGCCAGCACCGCGGGGAAGAAGCCCACGGCCAGGTCGATCTGCCCTTCGTCGAGCAGCCGCCGCGGATCGCGCGTGGTCAGGGGCTGGCAGCGGATGGTCACGCCCGGGGCGTCGCGCTCCATGATTTCCACCAGCCCCGGCATCAGCTCGGCGCCGGTGGCGTCGGCCATGGCCAGGCTGAAACTGGTGGTGGCCTCGGCGGGGGCGAAGTGTCCGGGCGTGAGGGAGGCCTCCAGCTGCCGCAGCGCGTCGGCGATCGCGGGCCACACCGCCAGCGCCCGCGGCGTGGGTTCCACGCCGTAGCCGCTGCGCGCCACCAGCCGGTCCCCCAGCGCGTCGCGCAGGCGGTTCAGGGCGTTGCTCACCGCCGGCTGCGTCATGTGCAGGTTGCGGGCGGCCCGGGTCAGGTTGCGCTCGGCCATCACCTGGTCGAAGACCCGCAGCAGGTTCAGGTCGAGGGTGCGGAAGTTCGGGGCAGTCATGTCTTTTGTGAATGATATACATCACTACCAGAAAGTAGACAAATATCAGGGTCAACCCTAGTATTACGGCTACGCACCCGGCAATCTCGCCACAAGCGTTTATGTAGGGGGAACAACAATGGCACGCACCATCCACGCAGACTATCCCGTCCACGCCGGCATCGACCGCGTCACCCGCGGCTTCGGCGCCCTGGCCGCCCTGAACACCACCCGCGCCGCGCTGCATGCGCTGGCCTTCGTCGGCTCGCCCGTCACCCGCCTGGCCGGCAAGGCGCGCACCGCGCTGTCCGCTCTGGCCGCCGAGCGCCGCCAGCGCCGCGAAGACCAGAAGCTCTGGAACGTCGCGCTGCAGGACGCCCGCGTCATGGCCGACCTGAGCCGCGCGATGAGCCAGGAAGCCTCGCGCGCCTCCCGCTACTACTGAAAGCGGAGGCCGTGATGACCAGCACCGTCTACGGCTCGCTGGCCGTGCGGATCGTCCGCGCGATGCCGGCCCCGCTGCTGCGCGCGCTGGATGCCTGGTCGCACCGGCTGGCCCAGCGCCGCTACGAAGCGCGCCAGCGCAAGTGGCTGCAGCACCAGGCCGCGCAGGCCAAGTAAGCCACCGGACCGCCCGGTCCTGACGAAAGCCACCTTCGGGTGGCTTTTTGCATTTTCGAGCCCGCCGACAATCGCCGCATGGACCTGCTCAAGACCCTGGGCCTCTTCGTGGCGACCGCGCTGGCGGAGATCGCCGGCTGCTACCTGCCCTACCTGTGGCTGCGCGAAGGCCGCTCCGCCTGGTTGCTGCTGCCCGCCGCGGCCAGCCTGGCGCTCTTCGCCTGGCTGCTCACGCTGCATCCCACGGCGGCCGGACGCGTCTACGCCGCCTACGGCGGGGTATATGTGGGCGTGGCGATCCTCTGGCTCTGGGCGGTGGACCGCATCGCGCCCACGGCGACCGACCTGGTCGGCGTGGCCGTGTGCCTGCTGGGCATGGGCATCATCATGTTCGGCCCGCGTCCGGCATGAAAAAGGCCACCTGGGGGTGGCCTTTCCTGCAAAGCGCGAAGCCGCTCAGGCCGCCAGGCGCTGCTCGATCTTCGCCTTGGTCGCCTTCAGTTCCTGCGGCAGGCGGTGCTCCAGCTGCTGGAACAGCTCCTGGTGCAGCTGCAGCTCCTTCTCCCAGGCCGGCAGGTCGATGTCGATCACCTGGCGGAACTGCTCCTTGCTGAAGTCCAGGCCCTGCCAGTTCAGTTCCTCGTAGCTGGGGCTGATGCCGAAGGGGTGCTTCTGGCCGGCCGCCTGGCCTTCGATGCGGTCGATCATCCACTTCAGAACGCGCATGTTCTCGCCGTAGCCGGGCCAGACGAACTTGCCGTCCTCGCCCTTGCGGAACCAGTTGGTGGTGAAGATCTTCGGCAGCTTGGCGCCCGAGGCCTGCAGCTTCTGGCCCAGGTTCAGCCAGTGCTGGAAGTAGTCGCTCATGTTGTAGCCCGTGAAGGGCAGCATGGCGAAGGGATCGCGGCGCACGACGCCCTGTGCGCCGATGATGGCGGCGGTCGTTTCGGAGCCCATGGTCGCGGCCATGTACACGCCTTCGACCCAGTCGTTGGCCTCGGTCACCAGCGGCACCGTGGTGGAGCGGCGGCCGCCGAAGATGAAGGCGTCGATCGGCACGCCGGCCGGATCGTCCCAGGCCGGGTCCAGCGCCGGGTTGTTGGTGGCGGCCACGGTGAAGCGCGCGTTGGGGTGGGCGGCCTTGGCGCCGGTCTCCTTCGCGATCTGCGGCGTCCAGTCCTTGCCCTGCCAGTCGATGGCGTGCGCCGGGGGCTCGCCGTCCATGCCTTCCCACCACACGTCGCCGTCGTCGGTCAGCGCCACGTTGGTGAAGATGACGTCGCGCCTGAGCGACTCCATGCAGTTCGGGTTGGTCTTGAAGTTGGTGCCCGGGGCCACGCCGAAGTAGCCGGCTTCCGGGTTGATCGCGTACAGGCGCCCGTCGGCGTTGGGCTTGATCCAGGCGATGTCGTCGCCGATGGTCGTGACCTTCCAGCCTTCGAAGCCCGCCGGCGGGATCAGCATCGCGAAGTTGGTCTTGCCGCAGGCGGAGGGGAAGGCCGCAGCGACGTGGTACTTCTTGCCCTGGGGATTGCTCACGCCCAGGATCAGCATGTGCTCGGCCAGCCAGCCCTGGTCGCGGCCCATGGTGGAGGCGATGCGCAGCGCGAAGCACTTCTTGCCCAGCAGCGCGTTGCCGCCGTAACCGGAACCGTACGACCAGATCTCGCGCGTCTCGGGGTAGTGGACGATGTACTTGGTCTTGTTGCAGGGCCAGGCGGTCTGGTCCTTCTCGCCCGGCTGCAGTGGCGCGCCGACGGTGTGGATGCAGGGCACGAAGTCGCCGTCCACGCCCAGCACGTCGTACACGGCGCGGCCCATGCGCGTCATCAGGCGCATGTTCACCGCCACGTAGGCGCTGTCGGAGAGCTCGATGCCGATGTGGGCGATGGGCGAACCCAGCGGGCCCATGGAGAAGGGCACGACGTACATCGTGCGGCCCTTCATGCAGCCGTCGAACAGGGGCTGCAGCGTCTGGCGCATCTCGGCCGGCGCCACCCAGTTGTTGGTGGGGCCCGCGTCTTCCTTCTTCTCCGAGCAGATGAAGGTGCGGTCTTCCACGCGGGCGACGTCGCTGGGGTCGGACCAAGCGAGGAAGGAGCCCGGGCGCTTGGCCGGGTTGAGCTTCTTGAAGGTGCCGGCGTCCACCAGCTGCTGGCACAGGCGGTCGTATTCCTCCTGGCTGCCGTCGCACCAGTGCACCGCGGCCGGCTTGCACAGCGCGACCATGTCGGCCACCCAGGCGACCAGCTTGGCGTTCTTCACGTAGGCGGGGGTCTGCAGGTCCAGGCCCTGCATGGCGGGAGAGTTCATCCTCGAAGCTCCAAAGTTGAAAAGCGTGTTTTCAAAGGAGGCAGCCCGGGCGCGCCCTTTGAAAACAGGCTTAGGCTCTAGTCGGCTGCGGGCGAGGAGTCGCCGCGGGGTCGGCTGGAAGGCGCCCATTTTAGGGACCGTACCCGCTGAGGTCCGTCCGTGGGGTTGCTTCTCCATGCAAAACATGCATGGGGTTATGCGCAGGCAGAACCCGGGCAAACAAAAAGCCCCGGTGCCTGCGCACGGGGGCTTCATCGGTGCCGGATGGCCGGTCAGGCCATGTAGACGGCGATGAAAGCAAGCAGGAACATCAGCGCGGCACCGACCATCGGCAGCACGATGGGGATCATGGGGACCACGGCCTCGACCGGATCTTCCGGGTGGAAGTCGTGGCCGTGCTGGGCGGGCTCATTGGGGCTCGTCATGGTTTCCTCTTGTCTTCCGGATACCCCGATTCTAGCCTGCCCCCCGCAGCCGACCGTCAGAGCAGGGCATAGGTGGTGGTCGCCCGGCAGGCGCTCTTGCCGTCCTGGGCGCCGCGGATGTCGATCTCGCCGAAGGCCAGCGTCTTGCCCGCGCGGATCACGCGCGCCTGCACCAGCGCGTCCTGGCCCGACAGCGGCTTGAGGAAGCTGGTGTTCATCTGCACGGTCGTGCAGGGCCGGAACTCGCCGAAGTGGCGGATGAGCGCCAGCACCATGGCGGTGTCGGCGGCGGCCATCATGGCCTGGCCGCAGAGCATGTCGCCCACGCGCGAGAGCCGCGCGTCCTGCGGCAGGCGCAGCGTGACGCCCGCTTCATCGATCGTTTCCACCTGCAGGCGCAGGTCCTGCACCCACGGAGCGAAGTACTCGGGCAGCGCGCGCTGCAGGGTGTCCTTGTCCATCTACTTGAGCTCCTCCGCCTCGAAGCCGGCGGCGCGCAGCGCCTCCAGCAGGGATTGCACGTGCGGCCGTCCGCGCGTCTGCACGACCAGTTCGATCTCCACGTTCTGCGCCGCCAGGAGGGTGAAGGCGCGCTGGTGGTGCACCTCGTCGATGTTGCCGCCCGCCTCGCTGACCACGGCCGTGATCTTCGCCAGCGAACCGGGCACGTCGCGCGCGCAGACCTTCAGCCGCGCCAGCCGCCCGGCGCGGACCATGCCGCGCTGGATGATGGCGGCCAGCAGCATCGGGTCGATGTTGCCGCCGCCCAGCACCGCGCCCACCTTGCGGCCGGCAAAGCGCTCGGGCTCCTTCATCATGGCCGCCAGCGGCGCCGCGCCGGCGCCTTCGACCAGCGTCTTCTCGATGTCCAGCAGCAGCACGATGCCCTGCTCGATGTCGCCCTCGTCCACCAGGACGATGTCGTCGACGTAGTTCTCCACCAGGGCGCGGGTGAGCTGGCCCGGGTTGCCGACGGCGATGCCTTCCGCGATCGTCGATCCCCCCTGCGGCAGGGCCTGCCGCTTCACGGCGTTGAACATGTTGGGAAAGCGCCGCGTCTGCACCCCGACCACGCGGATGCCCGGTTTCAGCGCCTTGGCGGCCGCGGCGATGCCGCATATCAGGCCGCCACCGCCGATTGCCACGACCAGCGTGTCGAGCTGCGGCACCGCCTCCAGCATCTCCAGTGCGACGGTCCCCTGGCCGGCGATGATGGCCGGGTCGTCGTAGGGATGCACGAAGGTCAGCTGCTGCGTGCGGGCCAGCTCCCGCGCGTGGATGCTCGCTTGCTCCAGCGTGTCGCCGTGCAGCACCACCTCCGCGCCGAAGCCGCGCGTGCGCTCCACCTTCACCATGGGCGTGAAACGCGGCATGACGATCACCGCCCGCAGGCCCAGCCGTTGCGCGTGGTAGGCCACGCCCTGGGCGTGGTTGCCGGCGCTCATCGCCACCACGCCGCGGCGCCGCTCCTCCTCGCTCAGCTGTGCGAGCTTGTTGCAGGCGCCGCGTTCCTTGAAGGAGGCCGTGAACTGCAGGTTCTCGAACTTCAGGAACACCTGGCAGCCGGCGATCTCCGAGAGCGTGCGCGATTCCACGCAGGGCGTGTTCAGCACCTGGCCTTGCAGCCGGGCGGCGGCGGCGCGGATGTCCTCGAGAGCGGTCATGGGCCCCATTGTGCTTGCCCCGGCGGGGCGCGGGCGCAACGGCCGCGGGGCAGCGCCGCCGCACGGCTTTCCATGTAGCATCGACCCGCGCTATCGTAAGGCGCTGCTGCCACCTGGAGGTCGTTTGGCCAAGCGTTCGCTGGATCTGCAAGTGCTGCCCTCGCCGGGCCTGAAGGACGCGCCGGTCCTGGACCTGATGTGCTCGCACTTCGTCCTGACGCTCGCTGCCAAGCAGGGCGCGAAGTTCAACGTGCGCCGCGACCTCAATGGCCTGCTGTCGCTCGCGGGCCGCCACCTGGCATGGCCGCTGCCCTCGCTGGAACGCCTGCGCGAGTTCCTGGGCCGGCGCTGCAAGGACAACGAGTTCTGGCGCGGGCACGAGCAGCTGTCGGCGCGCGAATTCCTCGATCGCCACGGCGTGTGGCGCGGGCCCTACGAGGAAGGTACGCTGTTCTTCTACCTGGACGAATACGCGAAGGACCAGCCCAAGGACCTGCTCTCGGTGCTGTCCGTCACCGGCGACTGGCTGACGCACGCGCTGAAGAAGCATTCCACGCTGGTGGAGAAGAACATCGCGGCGCTGGCCAACCTGCTGCAGTTGAACAAGGCCGAACGCGCGCTGCTGCTGTACGGAACGCTCGCGCGCTACCAGCGCGACCTGCGCAGCCTGCTGGTGGAGTTCAAGGTCAACAACGCTCCCGAAGCCTATGCGGCGATCGCGGAAGTCGCGGGCGTGAACGCGGCCGACGTGGGCGAGGCGCTGCGCGCGGGTTCGCGCCTGGAGCGCATCGGCCTGGTGGAGAACCTGATCTCCGAGCACAACATCACCGACCTCGCGGACCTGATGAAGGTGAGCGAGAAGCTGCCGCCGGTGCTGATGCGCGAATACCGCGACCAGAACGAGCTGATGGCCGTCTTCACGCGGCCCTCGGCCAAGAGCACGCTGGTGCTGGACGACTTCGCCTTCGTCGCCGAGGACGCGCGCGTGCTGCGCGCGCTGCTGCGCAACGCCATCGACCGCAAGGAGCCCGGCGTCAACGTGCTGCTGTACGGCCCGCCCGGCACCGGCAAGACGGAGCTGGCGAAGGTCGTGGCCCAGGCCGCGGGGCTGGAGCTGTTCGAAGTGGAATACGCCGACCGCGACGGCAACTCGCTGTCCGGGCGCGACCGCTACCGCTCGCTGCAGATCGCGCAGGTCTTCCTCAAGGGCAGCGCGCAGGCCGCGCTGCTGTTCGACGAGGTGGAGGACGTCTTCCCGCCCATCTCCAGCGAAGCCGCGCAGATGATGGCGCGCGCCGAGCAGGTGGTGGCGCCGCCTTCGGGCAGCGTGAGCGGCAAGGCCTGGGTCAACCAGATCCTCGAATCGAACCCGGTGCCCACGATCTGGGTGACCAACCGCATCGAGCAGATCGATCCGGCCTTCCGCCGCCGCTTCGCCTACCACCTGGAGCTGAAGTCGCCGCCGCCCGGCGCGCGCGAGGGCCTGGTGCGCAAGACGCTCGAAGGCGTGCAGGTCTCGCCCGCCTTCGTCGCGCGCCTCACGGAACGCAAGGGGCTCACGCCCGCGCAGATCCGCACCGCGGTGCGCTTCGCGCAGCTGGCCGCCGCGGAAGGCGTGAAGGCCGAAGACCTGATCGAGCGCCAGCTGCGCAACGCCGACCACGCCCTGGGCAATCGCAGCGGCGAAGCCGGCGCGCGCCGCAGCGTGACCGCCTACGACCTCGAGATGCTGAACGTGGAGTCGCGCTTCGAGGTGCCGCGCATCGTCGAGGCGCTGCGCGCGCGCGGGCACGGCACGCTGTGCTTCTATGGCGCGCCCGGCACCGGCAAGACCGCGCTGGCGGAACACATCGCCACGGCGCTGGAGAAGCCGCTGCTGGTGAAGCAGGCCAGCGACCTCATGAGCAAGTTCGTCGGCGAGACCGAGCAGAACATGGCCGCCATGTTCCGCGAGGCGGAGGCCGAGAAGGCGATCCTGCTGCTGGACGAGGCCGACAGCTTCCTGCAGGACCGGCGCGGCGCGCAGCGCACCTACGAGGTGACCGAGGTCAACGAGATGCTGCAGGGCATGGAGCGCTTCGCCGGCATCTTCATCTGCACCACCAACCTGCTCGATCGCATCGACCAGGCGGCGCTGCGGCGCTTCGCCTTCAAGATCCGCTTCAAGCCGCTGACCGGCCCGCAGCGCGAGAAGATGTTCGTCACCGAGGCGCTGGCCGGCGACGCGTCCGCGCTCACGGACGACGCGCGCAACCGCCTGGCGAAGCTGGACCAGCTGTGCCCCGGCGACTTCGCGGCGGTGAAGCGGCAGGTGGAGATCCTCGCGACGCAGCTTGCGCCGGAGGAATTCCTGGAGCAGCTGGAAGCGGAGCACCGCATCAAGCCGGAAGTGCGCGAGCAGCGCAGCATCGGCTTCACCTGACCCGGCGCTTCCTCACTCCTTCCCGATCAAGCCCTCCACGGTCGCCAGCAGCTTGTCCAGCGTGAAGGGCTTGGCGAGCACCTGGTCCCAGTGGCCGCGCGGATGCTGCGCGGGATCGATCGCGCTCATGAGCACCGTGGGCAGGTCCTCGCAATCGGGCATCTCGCGGATCGCGGCCACGAGGTCGTAGCCGGACATGTAGGGCATCATCACGTCGGTCAGCACGAGGTCCGGCCGCTGCTGGCCGATCATCTCCAGCGCCTTGCGGCCGTTGCCGGCGGGCACCGGGTGGTAGCCGCCCAGTTCCAGCGTCGCGCAGATCGTCTGCAGCAGGTCGTACTCGTCGTCGACCACGAGGATCGTCTTCACAGCGGACCTCCCCGGCTGCGGGGGAACCCGGACAGGATCGCCTCCGCGCTGTCGAAGGATCCGCTCACTTCGATGCCGCCCGGGCCCATGGTGAACTCGCGGATGGACGTGTCGTAGACGCTCTCGCGCATCTTCATGATGGACAGCAGCCGGTGCAGCTGCGACTTCAGTTCCACGTAGCGCAGCAGCACCACGGTCTCCACGACGTGCGCGAGTTCGGGGTTGGGCAGTTCCACCGCGCTGCCGAAGAGCGGCAGTTCCTCGGAGATCAGGGTCGTCACGTCCCAGGTGCGCAACTGGTTGGTCAGCGCCGAGAGGAAGCGCGGCAGGCGGTCCGCGTACACGGCCGCCGCGGCGAAGCCTTGCACGCCGTCGATGAAGAGGCGCCGGCGCCCGGGTCCTTCGCTGCGCACCTTCTCCAGCAGCGACTCCGCCAGCGAGTCCATGAAGTGCTCCAGCGGCGGCTGCCAGATCAGCTCGATGGTGCCGTCCTCCACGTACTGGCGCAGCGGAATGCCCATCGCGGCTATGCGTTCCAGCAGGCGCGGCGGCGGCTCGTAGAAGCCGAAGTAGATGCCCTTGTGCCCGCGCCTCGCGCCTTCCACCAGGAAGCTCAGGCCCATGGTGGTCTTGCCGGAGCCCGGCGCGCCCAGCAGGGCCAGCGTCGATCCGGACAGGATGCCGCCGCCCATCATCTGGTCCAGGCCGGGGATGCCGAAGCCCATGCGCTCGCGCTCCTCGGTCGCGCTCTCCGGCGGCTGGTCGAACTGGATCTCGGTACGCGGATGGATCTGGATGCCCGCGCCGGTGATCTCCACCTCGTGCCGCCCACGCAGGTAGCCGCAGCCGCGAAACTTGTGCACCGTGAGTTCGCGTACGGCGCGCGGGCCGATCAGGTGGTCCGACAGCTCGATCACGCCGTCGACCATCGCGTTCTCGTCGCGGCGCGCCTCCCCCTGCTGTTCCACCGCACACAGCAGCGTGGTGGTCTCGGTCATGGAAGTGAAGGCCTGCAGCTGGTTGAGGAACTCCTTGGCCTGGGCGCGCTGGCCCGCCGCCTGCTCGATGGATTCCAGCCCGTCGATCACGAAGATGCTGGGCTTCTCCTTCAGCAGCGTGGCGCGGATCAGCGTGAGCAGGCCTTCCAGGCCTTCGTCGCGCAGCGTCTGGTAGCCCGCGATGTACTTCAGGCGCGTGCCCACGCTCTCCGGGTCGTAGAAGGCCAGGCTGGAGAGGTGACGCATCATCTTGTCGTGCGATTCCGCGAGGACCGTCAGATACACGCAGTTGCCGTCCGAGCGCGCGATGTGGTTGAAGCACAGCTGGTTGGCGATGATGGTCTTGCCCGCGCCCGGCGGGCCGAACAGCGTGTAGGTGCCGCCGCGGAAGAAGCCGCCCTTGAGGATGAAGTCGAGCCGGGGGATGCCGCTTTCGATGCGGCGCGTGCCGGCGCCGGGTGCACCGGCCTCGTTGGGGGTGGTCACCTTTCCTGCGCTCCTGGAGGTGAGACGGGGAGGTAGATGCTGAAGGCCGCGCCCTCGCCGGGGCGGCTTTCGAGCTCGATGCGCCCGCCGTGGGCGCGCACGATCTCGCGCACGATGTACAGGCCCAGGCCCGCGCCTTCCTCGCCGCTGCCGCTGTGCACGCGCTCGAAGGGCTCGAAGATGCGCGCCTGGTCGTCGGCCGCGATGCCGCGCCCGAAGTCGCGCACCACGATGCAGGCCTCGCCGGGCTGGTGGGTCCGCACCTCCACCTTGCCGCCGCCGTACTTGATCGCGTTGGTGAGGAGGTTGCTCACCACTTGCTCCAGCCGCAGCCGGTCCCATTCGCCGCGCGCCGTGTGGCATTCGGACAGGTCCAGCTCGCAGCGCGCCGCCTGCGCGACTTCCTGCAGGCGCGAGGCGACGTCGTGCACCAGCTCGCACAGGTCCAGGGGCTGCAGGTCGAGTTCCAGCCGCTCGTTCTCCACCTGCGCGCTGTCCAGCAGCAGGTCCACCATGCGCGTGAGGCGGCGCAGCTGGCGCGAAGGCACGGCAAGTAGCTTGAGCACCGCTTCGCTCTCCATCGTCGGCTGCAGGCGGGCGGTGCGCTCCAGGATCTGCAGGTTCAGGAGGATGGAGGAGATCGGCGTGCGCAGTTCGTGCGTGGCCACGGACAGCTGGCGGTCCCGCGCGGCCAGCGCGCGGGCCAGCGCGGGGGCTTCGGTCTCGCGCCCCGCCAGTTCCGCGCGCGCCTCGGAGAAGGTGGCGTGCACGGCCGCCAGCGCGCGGCGATCCAGCAGCCCGTCCTCCAGCATCGAGGCCAGCGCCTCGAACTCCATCCGATCCAGCGCGGGGACGACCTCGGCCGGCGGCGAATCGCCGGCCGGCAGGGCGTCGGCGATGCCGTCCCCGCCGCCGTCACCACGCTCCAGGCGCGCGCGCAGCTTGTGCAGCAGCCAGTCCGGCAGCGGCGAGGGCACGGGCGTGCCGGGCTGCTGCCAGCGGCCGGACAGCCCTTCTAGCACGGGCTCCCACCGCGCCTCGGGGGAGCGGCCGGCGGGATCCGGCGGGATGGTGGCTTCGTTGTTCAAGAGGTCCTTCGCGCACGGGCCACCCGCACGCACCCCCTGGCGCGTGACTGGGATCCGGGAGGGTGTCCGGCGTCACGGGGAACAAAGATACGCAGGCGGCTGCCCCAGCCTTGTAGGCCCGCGCCGCTCCTGCTTGAACGAAAGCTTCAATCCCGCGGCAGGCGCCGCGGCCCGCGCTCAGGCCAGGGCCTGCAGGACGTCCAGCACGCCGGGCCCGTAGGTCTCCAGCTTCTTCGCGCCGATGCCGCTCACGCCTTCCAGGTCCTCGATGGACTGGGGATCCCGCGCCGCGATGGCGGCCAGGGTGGCGTCGTGGAAGATCACGTAGGCGGGCAGGTTGTGCGCCTTGGCGACCTCCGCCCGCCAGGCCTTCAGCGCCGCGAAGCGCTGCTGGCCCGCCCTGTCCAGCGCCGCGGCCCCCGCGGGTGTGGCCTTGCTGCCGCTGCGATCGCGCGTGCGCGAGCGGCCCGCCGGCTGCGACACCGACTCGCGCAGCCGCACCTGCTGCTCCCCCTTCAGGACGGCGCGCGAGCCTTCGGTGAGGTGCAGCGTGTTGAAGGCCGACGCGTCCACCGCCAGCGCGCCGGTGGCGATCAGCTGGCGCAGCACGCCGCGCAGCTGCTGCTCGGAGTACTGCGCGCCGATGCCGAAGGTGGAAATCTTCTGGTGCCCGAACTGCCGCACCTTCTCGGTGTCCTTGCCGCGCAGGATGTCCATGATGTGGCCCGCGCCGAAGCTCAGGCCGCCCGCCTGCTGCACGCGGTAGACGGTGGACAGCAGCATGCGCGCGGCCTCGGTACCGTCCCACACGGCCGGCGGCTGCAGGCAGTTGTCGCAGTTGCCGCAGGGCCCGGAGCGCTCGCCGAAGTAGGAGAGCAGCCGCACGCGCCGGCAGTCGATCGCCTCGGCCAGGGCCAGCAGGGCGTCGAGCTTGCCGCGCAGCACCTGCTTGAACTCCTCGCCGGCGGGGCTCTCGTCGATCATGCGGCGCTGGTTCACCACGTCCTGCAGGCCGTAGGCCATCCAGGCATCCGAGGGCAGGCCGTCGCGGCCCGCCCGGCCCGTCTCCTGGTAGTAGCCCTCGATGTTCTTGGGCAGGTCGAGGTGGGCGACGAAGCGCACGTCCGGCTTGTCGATGCCCATGCCGAAGGCGATGGTGGCCGTCATCACGATGCCCTCTTCGCGCAGGAAGCGGTCCTGGTGGCGCTGGCGCACTTCGGCGTCCAGACCCGCGTGGTAGGGCAGGGCCGTGATGCCCTCGCGGGAGAGGACTTCGGCGATCTCCTCCACCCGCTTGCGCGACTGGCAGTAGACGATGCCCGATTCGCCCGCGTGCTCGCGCTCGATGAAGCGCAGCAGCTGCAGCGTGGGGTCCTTCTTCTCCACGATCGCGTAGCGGATGTTGGGGCGGTCGAAGCTGCTGACGAACTGCCGCGCCTCCTCCAGCTGCAGGTGCTGGACGATGTCGGCGCGCGTCGTGTCGTCCGCCGTGGCGGTGAGCGCGATGCGCGGCACGCCGGGATAGCGCTCGTGGAAGACGGCGAGCGCGCGGTATTCCGGACGGAAGTCGTGGCCCCATTGGCTCACGCAGTGCGCCTCGTCGATCGCGAACAGCGCCAGCTGCCCCTTCTGGTGCAGGCTGTCCAGCAGCGACAGGAAACGCGGCGTGGCCACGCGCTCGGGCGCGGCATAGAGCAGGGTGATCTCGCCGCGCAGCAGGCGGCGTTCGACGTCGCTGGCCTCCTCCATGCTCAGCGTGGAGTTGAGGAAGGCCGCGGCCACGCCCGCCTCGTGCAGCGCGCCCACCTGGTCGTGCATCAGCGCGATCAGCGGCGAGACGACGATGGTGGCGCCGTGGCCGGCCTGCTGGCGGGCCAGCGCGGGGATCTGGTAGCACAGCGACTTGCCGCCGCCCGTGGGCATGAGCACGAGGGCGTCGCCGCCGGCGATGACGTGGTCGACGATTTCGGCCTGGGCGCCGCGGAAGGCGGCGTAGCCGAAGACGTCCTTGAGGAGGGTGAGTGCAGGAGTGGCCAAGCAGCGATTGTCCCGGATGCTGCCGGATCCACGCATTCTTCCTACAATGGGCCGACCATGAAGCCTGTGATCTATACACGCGCGCAAGCGCTGCCCGAGCTGCTGAAGCAACGCATCCTCGTCCTGGACGGCGCGATGGGCACCATGATCCAGCGCTTCAGGCTCACCGAGGCCGACTTCCGCGGCGAGCGCCTGAAGGACCATTCCAGGGACCTCAAGAACAACAGCGACCTGCTGGTGCTCACGCGGCCCGACGTGATCCGCGACATCCACGAGGGCTACCTCGCCGCCGGCGCGGACATCGTGGAGACCAACACCTTCGGCGCCAACGCGATCGCGCAGGACGACTACGGCCTGGCGCACCTGGCGCGCGAGATGAACGTGGCCGCCGCGAAGATCGCGCGCGCCGCCGCCGACAAGCACGGCACGCCGGACAAGCCGCGCTTCGTGGCCGGCGCGCTCGGCCCGACGCCGCGCACGGCCAGCCTGTCGCCGGACGTCAACGATCCCGGCGCGCGCAACGTCGATTTCGAGGCGCTGCGCGCCGCGTACAAGGAACAGGTCGAGGGCCTGCTGGAAGGCGGCGCCGACCTGCTGCTGGTGGAGACCATCTTCGACACGCTCAACGCCAAGGCGGCGCTGTTCGCGATCGACGAGGTCTTCGCGGAAACGGGCGAGCGCCTGCCCATCATCATCAGCGGCACGGTGACCGACGCGTCCGGCCGCATCCTGAGCGGCCAGACCGTGACGGCGTTCTGGCACAGCGTGCGCCACGCGCAGCCGCTGGCCGTGGGCCTGAACTGCGCGCTGGGCGCGGCGCTGATGCGCCCCTACATCCAGGAGCTGAACCGCGTGGCCGACGACACCTTCGTCAGCTGCTATCCCAACGCGGGCCTGCCCAACCCCATGAGCGAGACCGGCTTCGACGAGAAGCCCGAGGACACCTCGCGCCTTCTGCGCGAGTTCGCCGCCGAAGGCCTGGTGAACATCGTGGGCGGCTGCTGCGGCACCACGCCGGAGCACATCGCGGCGATCCGGCAGGCGGTGGAGCCGCTGCCCACGCGCACGGTGCAGCGCGGCTTCTTCTACAAGGAAGCGGCCTAGCCTTCCCGCCGCCCGGCAGGGCGGTGCGACCCCAAGGTCCCATGGCGGCGCCCCGGCGCCCGCGCGATCCTGCGCGCACGTCCTGGGAGTACCTTCATGAAGTCGACCCGCGCCACGATGTCGAGGGGCACGCTGCTGGCCGCAGCCGCGCTGTCCGTGCTGGCCAGCGGATGGATACGCGCGCAGCAGCCCGCGGCGGCGACTGCGCCGTCGGCCGCCGAGAGCGGCGTCCTCATCACCAACGTGCGCGTGTTCACCGGCGCCGCGGCCCTGTCGCCGCCTTCGAACGTGCTGGTGGTGGGCAACCGCATCCGCGCGGTGTCCACGGGCCCGGTGGCCAGCGAAGGCGTCGGGGAGCCGACGCGGATCGACGGCGGCGGCCGCACGCTGATGCCGGGGCTCATCGACGCCCACTGGCACACCATGCTCGTGCGGCCCACGCCCGCGCAGTTGCTGACGGGGGACGCCGGCTACATGAACCTGCAGGCCGGCGCCGAGGCCACGGCCACGCTGATGCGGGGGTTCACGACGGTGCGCGACATGGGCGGGCCGTCCTTCGACCTGAAGAGGGCGATCGATGGGGGCCTGCTGCCGGGGCCGCGCATCTATCCGTCCGGCGCGATGATCACCATCACGGGCGGGCACGGGGATTTCCGCGCGCTGACCGAATTGCCGCGCACGGGCAGCGGCCACAGCCACATGGAGCAGCTCGGTGGCGCACTGGTGGCCGACAGCCCGGACGAGGTCCGGCGGCGCGCGCGGGAGGAACTGACCCGCGGCGCCTCGCAGATCAAGCTGACCGCCGGCGGCGGCGTGGCCTCGCCGCACAGCCCGCTGGACGTCTCCACCTTCACCGAGGAGGAGCTGCGCGCCGCGGTGGAAGCGGCCGGGAACTGGGGCACCTACGTCGCGGTGCATGCGTACACGCCGGCGGCCATCCGCCGCGCGATCGCCGCCGGCGTGAAGGTGATCGAGCACGCGCACCTGATCGACGAGCCCACCGCGCGCCTGATGGCCGAACGCGGCATCTGGCTGAGCACGCAGCCCTTCCAGGACGACGAGGACATCCCGCGCATGCCGCCGGGATCGCCGCAGTACGCGCGGCTGCGCCAGGTGCTCGAAGGCACGGACCGCGTCTACGCGCTGGCGAAGAAGTACCGCATCAGGACGGCCTTCGGCACCGACATCCTGTTCGACGCCAGGCTCGCCGCGCGGCAGGGCGCGCAGCTGCCCAAGCTGGCGCGCTGGTACAGCAACGCGGAAATCCTGCAGCAGGCCACGGCCGTCAACGGCGAGCTGCTGGCCCTGACCGGGCTGCGCAATCCCTATCCAGGCAAGCTGGGCGTGATCGAGCCCGGCGCCCTGGCCGACCTGCTGGTGGTCGACGGCGATCCGCTGCAGGACATCGCGCTGGTCGCGGACCCGGAGCGCAACTTCGTGCTGATCATGAAGGACGGCAGGATCTACAAGAACCGGCTGGCGCGCTGAGCGCTGGAAACACCGGGGACCGGCAGGCGGTAACCCGCCGGTCCCGTGTCGTGCACCTGGGGCGGGTAAGCCCCGGCGCATGGGGAGACTTTGCCGCGGATGGCGGCGAAAGTCTTGCGGTTCTTCGGTCCATCTGGGTCGCTAGCAGAAAAATCTTCTGATACGAGGCCCTCCGGCCGATAATCCGGCCCCATGGACGCCATCGACCGGAAAATCGTCAAGGTCCTGCAGCAGGACGCCCGTGCCAGCCTGCAGCAGATCGGCCAGGCCGTGGGCCTGAGCGCCTCGCCCTGCTGGGAGCGCATCCGCAAGATGGAGGCGGCCGGCGTGATCGAGGGCTACACGGTGCGCCTGAACCCGCAGGCGCTGGGGCTGAACGACACGGTGCTGGTGCAGCTCACGCTCGACAGCCACACGGACAACACGCTCGAGAAGTTCGGCGAGACGCTGGCGACGATCCCCGAGGTGGTGGAGGCCTATCTCGTCTCCGGCGAGTACGACTACCTGCTGCGCGTGGCGGTGAAGGACACGCGCGACTACGAGCGGCTGCTGCGCGAGCGGCTGTACAAGATCAAGGGGATCCGGCACAGCAAGTCGAGCTTCGTGTTGCGGACGTTGAAGAAGGCGGATCTGCCGATTTGAAGGGGGTGGCGTCGGGGTTCGGCGCTTCGCGCGCTCACCGCCGACCTACGAGCCTCACCGCTTGCGTTGGTCGGCGGTGAGCCCGCAGGCGAACCCCGACATTCCCGCGCGGACTACAATTGCCCCACCTCAAGGAGCGCTGCAGCGGCCACGTGCGCCGTCAGGCTTGAGATGGACCCAACCGCGCTCACCCTTGTCCAACCAAAGGTGAGTGAGATGCAGCAGCAAGACGTCCCCCCCATGAAGCTTTCCGGCCTGGAGCCCGTCTCCATCGGCGCGGAGAGCCTGTTCGTGAACATCGGGGAGCGCACCAACGTCACCGGCTCCAAGGCCTTCGCGCGCCTGATCCTCGCGGGCCAGTTCGAGCAGGCCCTGGCCGTCGCGCGGCAGCAGGTCGAGAACGGGGCCCAGGTGATCGACGTCAACATGGACGAAGCCATGCTGGACAGCAAGGCCGCCATGGTGCGCTTCCTCAACCTGATCGCCAGCGAGCCCGACATCGCCCGCGTGCCGATCATGATCGACTCCTCCAAGTGGGAAGTGATCGAGGCCGGCCTGCGCTGCATCCAGGGCAAGGGCATCGTCAACTCGATCTCCATGAAGGAAGGCGAGGCCGAGTTCAAGCGCCAGGCCACGCTGGTCAGGCGCTATGGCGCGGCGGCGGTGGTGATGGCCTTCGACGAGCAGGGCCAGGCTGACACCTTCCAGCGCAAGATCGAGATCTGCGAGCGCGCCTACCGCATCCTCGTCGACGATGTCGGCTTCGCGCCCGAGGACATCATCTTCGACCCGAACATCTTCGCCATCGCGACGGGCATCGAGGAGCACAACAACTACGCCGTCGACTTCATCGAGGCGACGAAGTGGATCAAGCAGAACCTGCCGGGCGCCAAGGTGTCGGGCGGCGTCTCCAACGTGAGCTTCTCCTTCCGCGGCAACGACCCGGTGCGCGAGGCGATCCACACCGTGTTCCTGTACCACGCGATCAAGGCGGGCATGGACATGGGCATCGTCAACGCGGGCGCGCTGCCGATCGTCGACGATATCGACCCGGATCTGCGCGATCGCGTCGAGGACGTGGTGCTGAACCGCCGCAAGGACGCGGCCGAGCGCCTGATCGAGATCGCCGAACAGGCCAAGGGCGCCGCGCGCGACGAGGGGAAGAAGAACGAGTGGCGCCAGCTGCCGGTCGAGCAGCGCCTGTCGCATGCGCTGGTGCACGGCATCACCGAGCACATCGTTCCCGACACCGAGGAGATGTACCAGAAGGTCATCGCGGGCGGCGGACGGCCGCTGAACGTGATCGAAGGCCCGCTGATGGACGGCATGAACATCGTGGGCGACCTGTTCGGCGCCGGCAAGATGTTCCTGCCGCAGGTGGTGAAGTCGGCGCGCGTGATGAAGCAGGCGGTCGCGCACCTCATCCCCTA
>JAEZEB010000174.1 GCA_023438115.1 Pseudomonadota bacterium
GCCGACTGGGTGATCGACATGGGGCCAGGCGCGGGGGCGAAGGGCGGGCGCGTGGTGGCGGCGGGGCGGCCGGGGGAGGTAGCGAGGGCCAGGGGGAGCGTGACGGCGGGGTACCTGGCGAAGGCCCTCGGTTGAACGCGGGCTGCATGGATCCCGGGTCGAGCCCGGGATGACAACATTCTTGTCATTGCGGGCTTGACCCGCAATCCACGGGCGCCGGTCACGCCGGCGGCTTTTCCCCAAGCACTTGCTTGCCGAAATTCCGCCGCTCTGCTATGTTTCCCCGCCATGGAAGCCGCCGCCGCCCGCGTGCCCGCTGCCGCGAAGCGGCCGCGGGGGCGGCCACGCAAGAGGCTCGACGAGCGTGACGACGGCAATCGCCGCCGCGCGCTGATCCGCGGCGCGGCGCGCCTGTTCCGCCGCAAGGGCTTCGACGCCACCAGCACGCGCGACATCGCCGCTGCCGCCGGCATGCAGAGCGGCTCGCCTTTCTACCACTTCAAGAGCAAGCAGGCCCTGCTGTTCGCGGTGATGGAAGAAGGCATGCGCCACGCCATCGAACGCCAGAACCGGGCGATGCAAGCCGCGGCAGGCAAGGACGCGGCGCAGCAACTGCGCGTCCTGGTCCGCAACCACTTCGAGGTGCTGCTCGGTTCCGGCAACGACTTCATCCCCGTGCTCCTGTACGAGGCACGCTCCATCACGTCCCGGCAGCGCGCCGCGCTCGCCGAGCTGCGCACCACCTACGAAGGCGCGTGGGATCCGGTGCTGCGCGCGCTGCATGCCGACGGCCGCCTGAAGGCCGAGGTCAAGCTGGCGCGCCTGATGATCTTCGGCGCGCTCAACTGGTCGGTGCAGTGGTTCGACCGCCGCAAGGAAGCCGGGCTCGAGGAGTTGACCGACGCCGCGCTGGCCCTTTTCATCGGAGAAGTCCCATGAGCGGCTACCGCTCCGTCTTCCGTCCCGGCCTGTTCGAGGGCCAGGTCGTCCTCGTCACCGGCGGCGGCTCCGGCATCGGCCGCTGCACCGCGCACGAACTCGCCGCGCTCGGCGCGCACGTGGTGCTGCTGGGGCGCAACCCCGACAAGCTGAAGGCCACCGCCGCCGAGATCGCCGAGGACGGCGGCCGGTGCAGCACGCAGGCCTGCGACATCCGCGACGAGGCCGGCGTGCGCGCCGCGGTCCAGTCCGTCGTGGCCGAACGCGGGCGCATCCACGGCCTCGTCAACAACGCGGGCGGCCAGTACATCACGCCGCTGGAGAAGATCAGCGCCAAGGGCTGGGAGGCCGTGGTGGCCACCAACCTCACCGGCGGCTTTCTCGTGGCGCGCGAGTGCTTCCTGCAGTCCATGCAGGCGCACGGCGGCGCCATCGTCAACATCGTGGCCGACATCTGGGGCTCCATGCCCGGCATGGGCCACAGCGGCGCCGCGCGTGCGGGCATGGTGAGCTTCACCGAGACGGCGGCGGTGGAATGGGCGAAGAGCGGCGTGCGCGTGAATGCGGTCGCACCGGGCTACATCGCCTCCAGCGGCATGGACCACTATCCGCCCGAGGCGGGGCCCATGCTGCGCGAGATGCGCCAGACCGTGCCGGCCGGCCGCTTCGGCACCGAGGCGGAGACTTCGGCCGGCATCGTCTTCCTGCTCTCGCCGGCCGCGGCCTTCATCAGCGGCAGCGTGCTGCGCATCGACGGCGCGCGGCCGCAGGTGCGCCAGGGCTGGGGCCAGGTGGCGGCAGAGCCGGAGGTGCAGCAACGCGACGCGGTGAAGCCTTTCGACGGCTTCCATCGCGCGGTCACGCCCAAGGTCTTCCAGTCATGAAGTTCCAGTCGGCATGGAATGCGCAGAGCGCGGTGGCGCAGCACCGGCGCGAGGCGATGCTGGCACGCATCGGCGAGATGCATGCGCTGGAGCGGCGCGCCGCGGACAAGTCCGCCGAGGCGCGCGCCGTCTTCGACAAGCGCGGGCAGCTGCTGCCGCGCGAGCGCGTGGGCCTGCTGCTCGATCCGGGCCTGCCCTTCCTGCCGCTGTGCGCGCTGGCCGGCTACCTGCAGGACAGCAAGGATCCCACGGTCTCAGTGCCGGGCGGCGGCATGATCGCCGGCATCGGCTTCGTGCGCGGCGTGCGCTGCATGGTGGTGGCCAGCGATTCGGGCATAGACGCCGGCGCGATCCAGCCCATGGGCCTGGAGAAGATCCTGCGCGTGCAGGAGATCGCGCTGCAGAACAAGCTGCCCTTCGTGCACCTGGTGGAAAGCGCAGGCGCCAACCTGATGCGCTATCGCGTCGAGGGCTTCGTGCACGGCGGGGCGCTGTTCCGCAACCTCGCGCGCCTTTCCGCCGCGGGCATCCCGGTGATCACGGTGCAGCACGGATCGGGCACGGCGGGCGGCGCGTACATGCCGGGGCTGAGCGACGTGGTGATCATGGTGCGCGGGCGTTCGCGCGCGTTCCTCGCGGGGCCGCCGCTGCTGAAGGCGGCGACGGGTGAAGTGGCGACCGAGGAGGAACTCGGTGGGGCGGAGATGCACACGGGCGTGTCGGGGCTGGGGGAGTACCTGGCAGAGGATGACCGGCATGCGCTGGGGGTGGCGCGGGAGGTGATCGGGAGCCTTGCCTGGGCGAGTGCCCCCACCCCAACCCTCCCGCAGAGGGGG
>JAEZEB010000193.1 GCA_023438115.1 Pseudomonadota bacterium
GGGCACGGCCGTCCTCGGCAACGGCAGCGGCAGCGATCCCGCGCTCACCGATGCGCGCGGGCGCGCCATCCCGCCGCCACCCGTGTCCGCCGGCGTGCAGGCGCAGGCCGTGCGGGCCGGCGAGGACACCGCGCTCGCGCTGTGGCTGCACGAAGGCGCCGTGCTCACGTCGGTGTGGACGCGCGAGGGCGGATGGAGCGCCATCCAGCCGCTGGAAGACATCTACGGCACCGCGAGCGATGCGCAACTGGCGAGCAATGGCCGCGGCGCCGCGATGGCGATGTGGCGCCATACCGTCGGCAGCATCCAGAGCCTGCGCTTCAGCCGCTTCGAACAGGGCGCGGGCTGGAGCCAGCCGGACGTGGTTCCCGGCGCCCTGCCGCGCCCGGACGTCGAGGGCCTGGCAGACGATGGGCCTCGGCTCGAAATGGACGCCAGGGGCAACGTCGTCGCGCAGTGGCCGAGCGGCTTCGATGCCGGCGAGATGCAGACGGCGCGCTACGTCGACGGCCAGGGCTGGACGGAAGCCGCGAGCGTGCCGCTGGCCACCGCGGCCGACGCCACCGCACCTTCGCGCTGAACGTTCAGCGGTCCCGCTCCGCCTCTTCCACCAGCCAGGCAGCGAAGCCGCGCGCCCGCGGCGAGTCCAGGCTGGGCAACGGTGTGGAACAATGCGAGCGCCTCGTGCGGATGGTTCGTGGGCAGGCCGCTGCCGCATGACCATCCGGTGCACATGGCTCTGCGCGACGTGAGGCCATGTCCTACATGGCGCAGGGCGGGCAGATGACACGATCCCCTTCTTGTTCGCCCAGCCTTCGTCGCCGCATTTGCTTCCGCCCGCCGTCCCTCTCCACGCTCCCGCCCGTGTCCTGTCGCAACTGCGCGCCGCCACGCGCAGCCGCCACGACCGCATCGACGGCCTGATGGACCTGCGCCGGCTGCATGAGCCGGGCCGCTATGCCGCCATCCTGCGCGCTTTCCACGCCTTCCTCGCGGTGTGGGAACCCGCCGTGGCCGCCGCGCTTCCGGCGCCCTGGCCGGCCTGGCTGCGCGCCCGCTCGCGGCTCGGTTTCCTGCGCCGCGACCTGGCCGCCCTCGGCCTGGACCAGGAAGCCACCGACATCGCGCTGCCGCCGCTGCACGGCGCGGCCGCCGCCTGGGGTTCCGTCTACGTACTGGAAGGCTCCGCGCTGGGCGGGCAGGTGATCACGCGCAGTCTCGCCGAAGCCGGCCTGCATCCGCACAGCGGCGCCGCCTACTTCCATGGCTGGGGCGATGCCACCGCGGCGATGTGGCGGGAATTCCGCGCCATGCTCGAACACGAGCTGTCGCAGCCCCAGGCGCTCGAACAGGCCTGCGAAGCGGCCTGCGGCACTTTCGACACCCTCACCCACCTGCTGGAATCCTCCCTGCATGAGCGCGCTCCCGCTGCCTGACCTCGCGCAGTGCGCGAGCGAACCGATCCGCGTGCCGGGGGCCATCCAGCCCCACGGACGCATGGCGGTGCTCGACAACGGGGCGGGCACGCTGATCGCCTACAGCGCCAACTGGCCTTCCGAGGCGGCCGTACGCGATGCGCTGGCCGCGCTGCCGGTCGATGGCGCCCGGCTGCAGCCCGCCGGCCCGGCGTGGGTGGGCACCGTGCCGCTCGAGGAAGGCGCCTGGGACCTGACGGTGCACCGACAGGGCGAGTGCCTCATCGCCGAATACGAGCCCGCCGCCCCCGCCGGCGAGCCGCAGCCGCCGATCTACACCGTCGCCCGCGAGGTGCTCCCGCAGTTGCAGCAGGCCGCCTCGGTCACCCAGCTGTGCGAGGTGGCCGCGCGCGAGATGAAGCGCCTCACCGGCTTCGGCCGCAGCCTGGTCTACCGCTTCGACGGCGACGGCCATGGCGAGGTGCTGGCCGAGTGCCTCGACGCGGGCTACCAGGCCTACGCGGGACACCGCTTCCCGGCCAGCGACGTGCCGGCGCAGGCGCGGGAGCTGTACCGGGTCAACCACATCCGCCTGATCCCCGACGCGTTCTACACGCCCGTGCCCCTGCTTGCAGCGGAAGGCGCTCCCGATCCCGGCGGTCTCGACCTGAGCTTCGCCGCGCTGCGCAGCGTCTCGCCCGTGCACCTGGAATACATGCGCAACATGGGCACGGCGGCCTCCATGTCGGTGTCCATCGTGGTGGACGGACGGCTCTGGGGCCTGGTCTCCTGCCACGATCACGCGCCGCGCCACTTGCCCTTCCACGCCCGCGTCGCGTGCGAGCACCTGGGGCGCCTGCTCTCGCTGCAGATCAAGGCGCAGGAAGACAGCGCCGCGGCCGGACACCGGCTGGCGCTGCACCAGCGCGTGCTGACGATGGTGGCCCTGATGGCCGAATCGGACCGCACCCTGCAGCGCCTGGTGGAGCCGCACCTGGCGACGAGCGAACTCGCCGGTGCCGCCGGCGCCGCCGTGGTGCTGAACGAGGAATGCTGGACCACCGGCAGCACGCCGCCGCCCGGCCAGGTGCTGGAGCTGGCGAACTGGATCGCGGCCCGGCGCGAGGACGTGTTCGCCACCGACCGCCTGCGCGAGGTGTACCCGGACGGCGAGACACTGCTGCCCGGATGCGCCGGCGTGCTGGCGATTTCCATCTCGCAAGTGCACCGCCACGTGGTGCTGTGGTTCCGGCCCGAGCTGGTGCAGACGATCCGCTGGGCCGGCGATCCGCGCAAGGTGCTGCCGGCGCAGGGCCGCATCCATCCGCGCCGCAGCTTCGAGAGCTGGCACGAGCG
>JAEZEB010000223.1 GCA_023438115.1 Pseudomonadota bacterium
CCACCGCCCCCCGCCACCTTCCACTACGAACTCCTCATCGAGCGCCAGGGCCATGTCCAACAAGGCACCGCCCGCATCGACTGGACCCACGACGGCCGCGACTACGCGCTGCGTCTCGCCCTCTCAGGCCCCTTCCCGCCGCGCATCCAGAGCAGCCGCGGCCGCCTCACGCCGCAAGGGCTGCAGCCCGATTACTTCCACGAGCAGGCCCACGGCGAGCGCGCCGTGCACTTCGACCGCGAAGGCGGCCGCATCGTCTTCAGCGCCAACAGCCCGCAGGCCGTACTGGCCGCGGGCGCGCAGGACCGCATCAGCGTGGTGATGCAGGCCGCCATGCTGCTGGCCGCCGATCCCGCGCGCCTCGTTGCCGGCACGCGCATCGCGCTGCCCACGGCCGGGACGCGCGATTCGGGCGAGTGGCTGTTCGCCGTCGAGGGCGAGGAAGACCTCGTGCTGCCGGGCGGCGCGCTGCGCGCCTGGAAGCTCCAACGCGCGCCACGCCATGCGTACGACCAGCGGATCGAGCTGTGGCTCGCTCCCGGGCGGGATTACGCCCCGGTGCGCCTGCGTCTGACAAACCCGGACGGTGGGGTGGTCGACCAGCGCTGGTCCTCTACCGACAGGGGCTGAACGCCCCTGCGCCTAGATTGAACCCATGGCCGATCCGGCCGACGCCTGCGACGCACGGTTCCCAGTGCCACACTTGAATCGAAGCCCATCGCAGCCAGCTAGAAGGCAGAAGGAACCAGACCATGCAAATGCTTTATGACTCCGATTCTTTCGTGGTGGTGCATCTCCAGGCGAACGAGCCGGGCGAGGGTGAACCGCATCCCCCGACGGCCAGGCACGGCTTCGAGATCGTCGACAAGCGCTCCAACAAGGAGGTCTACCTCGACGGCACCTGGGCCGACGCCTTCCAGCGCCAGATCAACGCCTGGCAGCTCAACACCCCCACCCAGGAAGAGGTGGAAGCCACGCTCGACGGCTATGCCGAGCTGGCGCAGAACCCGCTCGTCATCCACTGATGGGCCAGGCCGGGCCGCCGCTGCCATGCGGTGCGGCCCGGCGCCCTGGCGCCTCGCACCGCACGAGCTCCGCCCCGCCGCAGGCGCATCGCGCGCCCTCCGGCCACCCTCCTGATCCCCGTCCCTCGCAGCGCCACCGGATTCCGTACCATCCGCCGATGCGAATCCTTCCCGCCCTGGCGCTGCTGCTGGCCGGCTGCGCAACGGCCCCGCACGGTGGCGTCGACGCGCTGCTGCTGGGCGAGCAGCACGACGCGACAGCCCATCCGGGCCTGCAGGAGCGCTACGTGCGTCGCCTGGCCGAACAGGGGCGCCTGGCCGCCGTCGCGCTGGAAATGGCCGAGCGCGGCGCGACCACCACGGGCCTGCCGCCCCATGCTTCCGAAGACGAGGTGCAGGCGGCGCTCGGCTGGAATCCCCGCGCCTGGCCCTGGGAGCGCTACGGCCCAGCCGTGATGGCCGCGGTGCGCGCGGGCGTGCCGGTGCTGGGCGCCAACCTGCCGCGCCAGCAGATGCGCGAGGCGATGGAGGACGCCACCCTCGACGCCCTGCTGCCGGGCCCGGCCATCAAGGCGCAGCAGCAGGCGATCCGGCGCGGCCACTGCGAGATGCTGCCCGAAAGCCAGATCCGCCCCATGACCCGCATCCAGATCGCGCGCGACCGCGCGATGGCGCAGACGCTGGAATCGGCTCTTGCACGCGGCAAGACGGTGGTGCTGATCGCGGGCGCCGGGCACGTGCAGCCGGACGTGGGCGTGCCGCTGCACCTGCCGCGCAGCGTGCAGGCGCAGCCGCTGGTGCTGCCGGCGGAAGAGACGGGGAAGGACTACTGCGCCGAACTGCGGCGGCAGATGGAGAAGAGAACGGGGGAGGCCCCCTCCTTGTCATCCCGGGCTTGACCCGGGATCCATGGGCCTCGACCGCCGCATGGATTGCGGGTCGAGCCCGCAATGACAAGGTGAAGGGCGAACGTCAGGCGTGCGCCTTGACCGAATCCGCCAGCGTGTTCACCAGCGTCTCGATGTGCGACTTCTCCACGATATACGGCGGCGCGATCACCACCACGTCGCCCGCGGGCCGCACCAGCGAGCCCTTCTTGAAGCAGTCGACGAAGATGTCGTAGGCGCGCTTGCCCGGCTTGCCTGCCATCGGCGCGAACTCCACCGCCGCCGCCAGGCCCAGGCTGCGGATGCCCACCACGTTCGGCAGGCCCTTGAGCGTGGAATGAAAGGCGTCGCCCAGCACCTTGCCCATCTCGGCGGCGCGGGGGAACAGCTGCTCCTTCTCGTACAGGTCCAGCGTGGCGATGGCGGCCGCGCAGGCCACCGGATGGCCCGAGTAGGTGTAGCCGTGGAAGAACTCGATCACGTGCTCCGGCGCGTCGGTCTTCATCATCGCGTCGTAGATGCCGTCGCGGCAGACCACGCCGCCCAGCGGGATCACGCCGTTGGTGACGCACTTGGCGAAGTTCAGCATGTCCGGCACGACGCCGTAGTGGTCGGCGCCGAAGTTGGTGCCCATGCGGCCGAAGCCGGTGATCACCTCGTCGAAGATCAGCAGGATGCCGTGCTTGTCGCAGATCTCGCGCAGGCGCTTCAGGTAGCCCTTGGGCGGGATGTACCAGCCGGCGGACCCCGCCACCGGCTCCACGATGATCGCGGCCACGTTGCTCGGGTCGTGCAGCGGCAGGATGCGCTGCTCCAGGTCCGCGAGGAAGTCCTCCTGCGATTCCGGTTCCCGGTTGTGGATGAACGCGTTGGCCGGGTCGTGGATGAAGCGCATGTGGTCCACGCGCGGCAGCAGCGCCGTGCCGTACACCTTGCGGTTGGCGGGGATGCCGCCCACGCTCATGCCGCCGAACCCGACGCCGTGGTAGCCGCGCTCGCGGCCGATGAACACGTTGCGGTGGCCCTCGCCGCGCGCGCGGTGGTAGGCCAGGGCGACCTTCAGCGAGGTGTCCGCGGCCTCGGAGCCCGAGTTGCAGAACAGCACCTTGTTCAGGTCGCCGGGCGCCATCGCGGCGATCTTGGCGGCGGCGGCGAAGGCCTGGTCGTTGGCGGCGTTGAAGGCCGTGGCGTAGTCCAGCGTGTCCAGCTGCTTCTTGATCGCCTCGTTGATCGGCTTGCGGTTGTGGCCGGCGCCCACGCACCACAGGCTGGAGATGCCGTCGATCACCTGGCGGCCATCGTGCGTGGTGAAGTGCATGCCGTCGGCGCCGACGAACACCCGCGGGTCCTTGCGGAACGCCCGGTTGGGGGTGAAGGGCAGCCAGTGGCTGTCCATGTTGAAGTCTTTGTAGGCCATGGGGGACTCCTTCTTGCGAATGCCCATTGTGCGACGGGTCAGCGGATCGCGCCGAACACCCGCTGCAGAATGGCGCTGCCGGTGCCCACCGGGTCGCGCCGGATCTTGCGCTCCTCCTCGCCGATCACCACGTACAGCGCGTCCAGGGCCTTGCGCGTGACGTAGTGGTCGATGGTCGGATCCTCCATCCGCACCAGTCCGAAGGCCTGCGCCTTCTGCGCCAGCTGGTCGGCCTTCTGCGCCAGCTGCACCTTCGAGGTCTCGCGCCGCACCACCGGCAGGAAGGACGTGGTGAGGGGGCTGCGCGTCTTGCCCTCGAAGAAGGTGGTCACCGAGGTGTCGCCGCCCGTGAGGATCGCCTTGGCATCCTGCACGCTCATCTTCTTGACGGCGTCGACCAGCAGGTTCTTCGCCATCGGCACCGCGCTCTCGGCGGCACGGTTCATCGCCAGTTCCAGTTCCTGCACGCGCTGGCCCTGGCCGAGGAAGGTGAGGATGCGGCCGGCGTCCTGCAGGTAGCCGGGCAGGGGGATACGGAACTGCTCGCTCCCCAGGAAGCCGTCCGGGCGTCCCAGCAGCCGCACGGCGGCCACGGCACCCGTCTCCAGCGCGGTGCGCAGTCCCTTCGTAGCGTCCAGGTTGCTGATGCCCGCCAGCCGCGAGAAATCCTGGGCGCCGGCGCGCCAGGCGGCGAGCGAGGCCAGGGACAGGACGGCGGCGGCCTGGAAATGACGGCGTTGCATGGTGGGCTCCCTACTCCTTGTGATCCCGGGGATGATGCCCGCCGCCCGGCGAGACCGTCAATCGCGCAACTGCGACAACTGCGACAATTGCCGCCTTATGTCCTCTGCCTACATCCTCACCCTCTCCTGCGCGGACCGTCCCGGCATCGTCCACGCCGTCTCCGGTTTCCTGCTGGAGCGAGGCGGCAACATCGAGGAAGCCGCCCAGTACAACGACCACGACACGGGCCTGTTCTTCATGCGCGTGCGCTTCGCCTGCGGCCAGCTCACGCAGGACGACCTGCGCGCGCAGCTGCGCCACTTCGCCGAAGGCTTCCAGATGGACTGGCGCCTGCACGCCACCGAGCAGCCGATGAAGACGGTGATCTTCGTCAGCCGCGAGGGCCACTGCCTCAACGACCTGCTGTTCCGCTGGAAGAGCGGCCTGCTGCCGCTGGACATCCGCGCGATCGTCTCGAACCACCGCGAGTTCTACCAGCTGGCCGCCAGCTACAACGTGCCCTTCCACCACATCCCGATGACGGCGGCGACCAAGGCGCAGGCCGAGGCGCGCCAGTACGAGGTGATCGAGGCCGAGGGCGCGGAGCTGGTGGTGCTGGCGCGCTACATGCAGATCCTGTCGGACGACCTGTGCCGCAAGCTCGCCGGCCGCGCGATCAACATCCACCACAGCTTCCTGCCCAGCTTCAAGGGCGCCAAGCCCTACTACCAGGCGCACGACCGCGGCGTGAAGCTGATCGGCGCCACCGCCCACTACGTGACGGCGGACCTCGACGAGGGCCCGATCATCGAGCAGGACGTGGCGCGCGTGGACCACAGCTACACCGTCGAGAGCCTCACCGCCCTGGGCCGCGACACCGAGAGCATGGTGCTGGCCCGCGCCGTCAAGTGGCACAGCGAACACCGCGTGCTGCTCAACGGCCACAAGACCGTCATCTTCAAGTAGAAGAAGCCGGCGTGAGCGCGCCCCGCATCCCGCCGATCCAGTGCCTCGTGACCTTCGAGGCGCTGGCGCGGCTGCGCTCCGTCTCGCTGGCGGCCGACGAACTGTTCGTCACGCCCAGCGCGGTGAGCCACCGCGTGCGGCAGCTCGAACAGATCCTCGGCGTCAAGCTGTTCGGCCGCTCCGACTTTTCGCTCACCACCGAGGGCAGCGAGTACCTGGCCCACGTGCGCGAGGGCCTCGCGGTGCTGGGGCGCTTCCCCGGGCGCGATGCCAACGGCGGCAAGCGCAAGCTGCGCGTGGCCGTCACGCCCACCTTCGCGCGCTCGGTGCTGATGCCGCGGCTGCGCGGCTTCACCGACGCCTATCCGGAAGTGGACCTCACGCTGCAGGTCTCCATCCCGCTGCTGGACGTGGTGGCCGAAGACGCCGACCTGATGATGCGCTACGGCACCGGCCGCTACTCCGACGTCGAGCACCTGTGCCTGATGACCGACGAAGTGACGCCGCTCGCCTCGCCCGCCTACCTGCGCGAGCACGGCCCCTTCGATTCGGTGCAGGAACTGCTGGCGGCGAAGCTGATCCGCAGCCCGCTGGAACCCTGGCGCACCTGGTTCCTCGCGCACGGCGTCGACGCGCCGGAGCCGGCGGAAGGTTCGTCCTTCAACGACATCGGCCTCATGTGCGATGCCGCGGCGCAGGGCCTGGGCATAGCGCTGGTGCGGCTGAAGCTGGGGCAGCCCTGGCTGGAGACCGGCGCGCTGGAGCGCATCTCGCCGCGCAACGTGCCCAGCCCGCATGCGCACTACCTGTGCTGGCGCACCGGCACCATGGACCGGTGGGAGTGCGCGGCCTTCGTCGACTGGCTGAAGAACAGCCTCGTGTAGCCGCCAGGCGACAGCGAGATGCCGCCCGCGAGGCGCTGCGGTACATTGCCCTCCGAGGAGCAGACCCGGCCTCCAGGCCGGGCACGGCCGCCCCTTGCACGGGGGTCGGCAAGAGGAGCGACATGATCCATTCTTTACGGGCAGCCTTGGTGCTTGCCTTCGCCTTGCTGGTGGCCGGCTGCGCCGCGACCGGCCCGAAGTTCATCGAAGTCCAGGGCAGCCTGCCCGCATTGCGCGAGGGCGAAGGCCGCGTGTTCGTCTTCCGCGAGAACAAGGGAATGGGCGCCACGGTCCGGCCAGACGTCCGGCTCAACGGCGAAGTGGTGGGCGCGCCGCAACCGGGAAGCTTCTTCTTCGTCGATCGTCCGGCGGGCCGCTACACCGCGCAGGCGCGCACGGAAGCGGAATCCAGCGTGGACTTCGAGCTGGCGGCCGGCGAAACGGTCTACGTCAGCCTGCAGATCGGCATGGGGCTGCTGGTCGGGCGCCCGCAGCTGATGGTCCACCCGGCGGCCATGGGCGAAGCCGCCTTGCCGCAGCTGGCCTACATCGGCTCCATCCCGCTGGTGCCCGGCCAGGCGCACCCGGTCACGGCCGGTGCGGTGCGCGGCGGCACGCAGGCGCCCCAGGCCGCGACGCGCAAGGGCCCGGTCACGATGGACGACCTGCGGGGCCTGCTGCCGGCCCAGGGAGCCCGCCCATGAAACTCGCACGGAAAGCACTCGCGTGCCTCGTCCTGCTGGCCGGCGCCAGCCATGCCCGGGGCGTGGACCCCATCCCGCCCGACCAGCTGTTCGAAAAGCTCTCGCCCAGCGTCTGGACCGTGGAGACCTACGACGGCCGCGGCCAGCCATTGGCGCTGGGCAGCGGCGTGGTGGTCGGCCCGGGCAGCGTGGTCACCAACTGCCATGTGCTGGCCAAGGCGTCCCGCGTGGCGGTCGCGCGCGAGAACGTGAGCTATGGCGCGACGCTCGAGCATCCCGACCCGGAGCGCGACCTGTGCCTGCTGAAGGTGCGCAACTTCAACGCGCCCGCCGTGCCCCTGGGAACGGCAGAAGGCCTGCGGGTCGGCTCGCGCGTCTACGCGATCGGCAGCCCGCGCGGGCTGGAGCAGACCATCAGCGACGGCCTGCTGTCGGGCGTGCGGCGCTCGGCCCGCGACGAGATCTTGGCCTTGCAGATCACCGTGCCGATCTCCAGGGGCTCCAGCGGCGGCGGCCTGTTCGATGCCCACGGCCGGCTGGTCGGCATCACCACCTTCCAGCTGCGCGACGGCCAGAACCTGAACTTCGCCGTGCCCGTGAACTGGATCGCCGAAGTGCCGGAGCGCGCGAAGCTGGCGCTGGCCTCGCGCGCCGAACCCGGGTCCGCCCTGGCCTCCGCCACGCCGGCGCGCGGCCAGGTCTTCGAATACGAGCTGCGGGACAAGCTGACCGGGGCCGTGCGCACCGTGACCTACCGGCTGGATCGCGTCGAGGGCGACAAGCTGGTGTTCAACCAGGGCTCCCGCGTCGAACGGGCCAGCGGCGAGGTGTTGTCGAACACGGACGCCGCCGGCGGCGAGTTCGACCTCGGCATGCCGCCGGGAGGCTGGGTCTCCGGCGAGCCCAAGCCGGGCGCGGCCTGGCAGGCCAAGTACAAGGGAGGCGTGCCGGGGCCCCTGATCTTCATGGAACTCGAGGCCCGCGCGCTGGGCGAATCGAAGATGCAGCTGAAGGACCGCGAACTGCGGGTGCTCCGGGTGGAATTCACGGGCTTCACCACCCGCGGCGTCGGCAGTTCCGTCCATCCGGTGGGGACGAACCCGGCCGGCCGCTACACCGCGACCGCCTGGTATGCGCCGGAGCTGAGCCGCGTCGTCCGGTTCGAGGTGGAGACCCGCGGCGGGCAGGGCGTCACCGGGTTCTACGTCCACGAGCAACTGCAACTCGTCGACATCCGGAGCGAATAGCCGCCATTCACGCGCCGGCGCCATTTTTTTCAGCCGCGGCGCGGCGCGCGCGACGCACAATGGCCGCATGAACGCCCCGACCGATCCCGACGTGCTGCAACGGGCCGAGCGCCAGGCCGAGGTGGTCGCCGCGCTGCAGAAAGTGCTGCCGCCGCACGCGCTGCTCTGGCAGGCCGAGGACACCACGCCCTACGAATGCGACGGCCTGACGGCCTACCGCCAGCGGCCGCTGGTGGTGGCGCTGCCCGAGACCGAAGGCCAGGTGCAGGATGTCCTGAAGGCCTGCCATGCGCTGGGCGTGCCGGTGGTGGCGCGCGGCGCCGGCACCGGCCTGTCGGGCGGCGCGATGCCGCATGCGCTGGGCGTGACGCTGTCGCTCGCCAAGTTCAACGCGATCAAGTCCGTCGACCCCGTCTCGCGCACCGCGCTCGTGCAGTGCGGCGTGCGCAACCTCGCCATCAGCGAGGCGGCCGCGAGCTACGGCCTCTACTACGCGCCGGATCCTTCCAGCCAGATCGCCTGCACGATAGGCGGCAACATCGCGGAGAACTCCGGCGGCGTGCACTGCCTGAAGTACGGCCTGACGCTGCACAACGTGCTGAAGGTGCGCGGCTTCACGGCCGCCGGCGAGCCGGTGGAGTTCGGCAGCGATGCGCTCGACACGCCGGGGCTCGACCTGCTGGCCGTGGTGATCGGCAGCGAAGGCATGCTGGCCGTCGCCACGGAGATCACGGTGAAGCTGGTGCCCAAGCCGCAGCTCGCGCGCTGCATCATGGCCTCCTTCGACGACATCCGACGCGCCGGCGACGCGGTCGCCGCCGTGATCGCCGCCGGCATCATCCCCGCCGGGCTGGAGATGATGGACAAGCCGATGACCGCCGCGGTCGAGGACTTCGTGCACGCGGGCTACGACCTCTCGGCCGAGGCCATCCTGCTGTGCGAGAGCGACGGCACGCCCGAGGAGGTGGAAGAGGAGATCGGCCGCATGAGCGAGGTGCTGCGCAGCGCCGGCGCCACGGCCATCGCCGTGAGCCGCGACGAGGCCGAGCGCCTGCGCTTCTGGAGCGGCCGCAAGAACGCGTTCCCGGCCTCAGGCCGCATCAGCCCCGACTACATGTGCATGGACTCCACCATTCCGCGCAAGCGGCTGGCGGACATCCTGCTGGCGATCCAGGACATGGAGAAGAAGTACGGCCTGCGCTGCGCCAACGTGTTCCATGCCGGCGACGGCAACCTGCACCCGCTGATCCTGTTCGATGCCAACGACCCCGACCAGCTGCGCCGCTGCGAGCTGTTCGGCGCCGACATCCTGGAGACCAGCGTCGCCATGGGTGGCACCGTCACCGGCGAGCACGGCGTTGGCGTGGAGAAGCTCAACTCCATGTGCGTGCAGTTCAGCCCGGGCGAGCTGGAACAGATGCGCGGGGTGAAGCAGGCCTTCGACCCCGCCGGCCTGCTCAATCCCGGCAAGGTGGTGCCAACGCTGAACCGCTGCGCGGAGTACGGAAAGATGCTGGTGCGGGGCGGGCGCATCGCCCACCCCGACCTGCCGCGCTACTAGGAGCCTGCGCGGCCTTCAGCGCGGCAGGCAGGACGTGTCGGTGACGACGATGTCGTCGCGGCCCGGCTCGCCCTGGTCGTCGTCCCGCTGCTGCTGCTCGAAGAGCTGCTGGAAGGTGATGATCTCGCCCAGCACTTCCTGTTGCGCCTGCTGCTGCGGAACCGCTGGAGCCGGAGCCGGCGCGGGTGCCGGCACGGGCGCCGTGGCACGCAGCACGAGGTTGTTGCCGGAGGCCGAAACGCTCATGGCGTTCGAGCTCACGCCCGGCATCGTGGTCGTGTCCAGCGCACCGGACTGCAGCACGGCGAAAGTGTCGCCGGTCTGGATGGCCGTGCCCGCCGGATGGCTCACCTCCACCTTGCCGCCCGTGACGGTGGTGCCGGTGACGGCCAGGATGTCATGGGTCAGGGTGTTCACGACGTCCGCGTGCAGCACCGAGTCGGAGTGCATCTGCAGGTTGCCGTCGATGGTGAGCTTGCCGGTGCTGCCCACGCCGCCCGGGGCGATCTTGCCGTGGTTGTCCAGCCAGCCCTGGCCATCGTCGATCGCCAGCGTGCCGCTGCCGGAGATCACGCCGCCGGCCGCGTTCACGAAGGACGGCGAGCCTTCGAGCTCGCTCTCCGCAAGCAGGCCGTAGCCTCCGTCGCCCTCTAGGTAACCGCATTCACCGCACGAGAACGTGTTGGCGCGCAGCGTGCCGTTCACGTTGAGAACACCCTCGTTGGACGTGAAGTAGGTGGTCGACAGCGTCGCGCCCTTGGCGACTTCGATCGTGCCCGTGTTCCGCGACAGCCACGCCTGCGCGCCGCCGGAGTGGACCTTGAACAAGCCGCTGTTCTCCAGTTCGTAGAACTCGAAGATCGTGTCGCCCGAGAGGTGGATCTCGCCTGCGTTGCGGCCGGTGTCGCCGAACACCTGCCCGCCCGTCACGTTCATGACCCGGGTGTTCTCCCAGTTGGCATGAATGCCCAGGTAGCCAGACACCTCGGTAACGCCGCTGAGGGTTTCCAGGCTGCCCATGGCTCCGTCGGGGGCGTAGGTGTCGAATGCGGGTTCGTGCTGGCCCCAGCCGCCGCTTGCGCTGACCACGACGTCGCCGTTGATGATCGTCTTGCCGGCGGCCTTGAAGATGACGCGCCCGCCGTCCCCGCCTGCCCCCGCGTCGGTGCTGGCGACGTAGCCGCCGTCCCCGCCCCGTACGGAGATGTCGAGGTCGTTGATCACCAGGTCGCCGGACGCGCCCTCGACGACCACGACGCCGCCATCGCCGCCCCGGCCACCGCCGCCGCCGCCCTCGACGCTCGCGCCATCACCGCCGCTCGCGGAGATGATGGGCGGCCCGGTGGGCGACGGCGTCCTCAGCTCGCCGTCGTATTTCACGTGCACCGAACCACCCCGGCCGCCTTCCCCACCCAGCGCGAGATCGCCCCAGCCGCCGTCGGCCCAGATATTTTCGAAGCTCACGTCTCCCTTGGCGAAGACGTTGACGTCGCCGCCGCTCTGTCCCGTCGCGCCATCCGCCTCGATGCGGGAGAAAACGACATCGCCGCCGCGCGCCTGCAGGTGGACCGAGCCGGCCGCGCCCCCCTGCGTCGTGAAGATGCCGCTGCCCGTAATCGCGCCCTTCGCGTCCAGGTGGATGCCGTCGGAGATCGCCTCGATCCGGGTGTTCACCGTGATGTCCGTGCCCGCAGCGAGCGTCTCCAGCCGCACGCTGGAACCCCGCAAGGTGCTGCCCGCGGTCACATCGATGTCGCCGTTCTTGGCCGTGAACACGACTGCGCCGTTGCCGTCGATGGTGCCGAGCATGTCGATGCCCTTGTCGGCCTCCAGCGCAAACGAGTTCCCCGACTGCCAAGTGATCACCGCGTCGCTGTTGACGGTGATCTGACCGCCGGAGCCGCTGCTCGCGTCGGAGCTCGTCTTCACCAGGACGTCGCTCAGTGCGAGCTGGGTGTTCAGGTGCGTGTCGGTGATCGTCACGTCCCCGTCGCCGGCGGGTTCGAACACCGAGCCCACGGTCGTGTTGGACGATTCGGGAGCCAGTGTGTTGTTCGGATAGTCGGAACGGATGATCGTGATGTCCTCCGGATCCAGCAGCAGCGTGCCCCGGCGGCCCTGCGCCGCCCGCAGGTCGACCAGGCCCGTGTATTCCAGGTGCTCCTTGCCGGACACCTCGACGAAACCGCCGTCGCCGCCGGACTGGCCGCCGCGCGCCGAGATGTTGCCGTGCATGCGCGTGACCTCGTCGGACCACACGATCACGCGGCCGCCGTCGCCCTGCTGCGTGGCATCGGCCTCGATGCGCGCCGCCGCATCCATGTACACGCGCTTGGCGTTCGGCACGTCGGCGTTGGCGCCCTGGTAGTCGCCGCCCACGCGGACCTGGCCGCCGCCGTCGCGGCCGCTGGCGCGCAGCAGCGCGCCGGCTTCGAGCGCCACGCGCTCGCCCAGCACGTCGATGCTGCCGCCGCGCTTGCCATTCGCGGCCGAAACGCTGCCGCGTACATAGGCGTCGCCGCCCTTGGCGTGCAGCACGACCTTGCCGCCGCGCGTGGTCACGGCATCGGCCGCGATGTGCCCGCTGTGGCGCAGCGTGCCGGCGAAGATGCCCACCGCGTCGCCCTTCAGCGTGCCGAGGTTGAGCACCTCGTTGCCGGCGTTCACTTCCAGCTGGATGCCTTCGAGGCCACGCCCCGTGAGCGCCACGCGCTCGCCGGCCGCGACCAGGGTCGCGCCGTCGCTTTGCACCACCGCGCCGCTGCCGACCTGCACGCTCGACCCCAGCAAGACGACGTCGCCGCCACGCGCCAGCACCTGGCCGTCGACCGTGAGCGGCCCGCCGTTCCCCTGGAACCTGAGCCGCCCGGCGATCGCGTCGGCGTCGCGCATGGGCAGCGTGGAGGCCGTGAAGCCGGCGGTGTCGACCACGCCACCGGCGCCCACGGCGATGCCCGCGGGGTTGACCAGCACCAGCTTGCCGTTGGAGCTGAGCGTGCCGTAGATGGCCGAGGGATCGCCGCCAAGGACGCGGTTGATCGAGGTGCTCGCCGCGGAGGGCTGGATGAAGCGGGTGGTGCTGCCACCGGGCACCGAGAAGCTCTGCCAGTCGATCGCCGAGTGCGAGGTGCCCTTGCCGTTGGCCGTGCGCACGGTCACGTTGCGGCCGTCCTGGGTGATGCTGGCCTTGCCGTGGATCACATGGGCGCCGCTGGGCTGGGCCTGCAACAGCTGCGGCTGCAGCGAAAAGGCGGCGGCGACGGCGGCCACCGCCAGCTTCGGACGGAAGCCCGCGACGGCCGGACTGGCGGCGGTACGGCTCGCGGCACGCGCGGACCGGTTCGGAACCCTGGACATCGTTTTCTCCTGCGGCCGCGCCCGCGGCATGCCCCGGTCCGGCGTTTTCTCGTTGACGGCATGCACGGCGGCGCGTGGCGCGGCATGCCTCTTGTCGTTCGAAGGTAGCACAGCGTTACAGGGGTCGCAATGTGCCGCCGGGATGAAACAGGCCTGCGGCTGCGGCATACGTCACGCTCGCGGGCGGGTGCACCCGCGTCCGGCGGGTAACATGCCGTGAAAAGTGCCCATGCGCATCTTCATCAGCATCGCTTCGTATTGCGACCCGCTCCTGGGATTCACCGTCGAGAGGGCCATCCTCACCGCCGCCGATCCCGCGCGCCTGCACTTCGGCGTGGTGGACCAGTCGCCCGCCGGCACGCGGCACATGGTGGCCCTGGGCGCGGGCGCGCGCCTGAGCCAGGTGCGCATCGACGCCACCGAGGCCCGCGGCCCCTGCTGGGCCCGCGCCCTCGCCATGTCGCTCTACGACGGCGAGGAGTGGTACCTGCAGATCGACTCGCACATGGATTTCGATCCGGGCTGGGACGAGCGCCTGGTCGCGCAGGCGACAGCCCTGGGCGCGCCGGAGCGACCTCTCGTCCTGTCCACCTATCCCGAGGCGTTCCGCTTCCAGGACGGCAAGGCGGTGCGCCAGGGCGCGCCCGCGAACACGGTGCTGGCCCAGACGGTCCAGCCCGGCGCCGATTTCGAACCCGGCCATCCGGTGCTGCCCTTCGTCGCCCGCGCCGTACCCGCCACGCGGCCGTTGCCCGCCTTCCACCTGGGCGCGGGGTTCCTGTTCGCGCCGGGCCGCATCACGCAGGCCGTGCCCTACGACCCTTGGCTCTACTTCCACGGCGAGGAGCAGGCGCTGGTGCTGCGGCTGTACACGCGCGGCTGGGACCTGTTCCACATGCCGGACGTGCCGTTGCGCCACCTGTACAACGTGCCCGGCGCGGGCGCACCGCCGCGCGCGCTGCACTGGGACGATTCCCAGGAGGCGAGCCGCAACCTCAGCTGGCAGACCCTGGAGAAGCGTTCGCGCGCGCGGCTGGCCGCGCTGGTGGCGGGCGGGGACTTGGGGGTGTACGGCCTGGGAAGCGTGCGCAGCCTCGCGGACTACGCCGCCTTCAGCGGCATCGATTACGCCGCCCGCACGCTGGCGCCGGCGGCCTTCGCGCCTCGGACTTAGGAGCCCTCCACCAGCGACTGCGCCAGCAACAGGTCGGCCCAGGCCTTGGCCTTGTCGGCCGGATTGCGCAGCAGGTACGCGGGGTGGTAGGTGACCACCACGGGTACGCCATTCCACGCATGCACGCGCCCGCGCAGCCGGCCCAGTGGTTCGCCCGTGGCCAGCAGGCCCTGCACGGCCAGGCGGCCCATCGCCAGGATCACGCGCGGCCGCAGCAAGGCCGCCTGCCGCTCGAAGAAGGCCAGGCCCTGCGCGAGTTCCTCGTCCTCCTGCGCGCGGTCGGGCGGCAGGCGGCACTTGGCGATGTTGGTGAGATACGCGCCACGCTGGCGGCTGGCGCCGACGGCGGCCAGCATGTTGTCCAGCAGACGGCCTGCATCGCCCGCGAAAGGCAGTTGCTGCAGCGCCTCTTCCTCCACCGGCGGATCGCCCACGCACAGCCAGTCCGGGCTGCGATCGCCGACGCCGAAGACGGCCGGGCGCCGCCGCTGCGCGGCCCAGGCGGTGACGGCTTGTTCGAGGCCGTCCCAGTCGAGATCGGACGGCACGCCCGCCGGCGCTCGGGGCGCGCGTGGAGCGGGATCCTGGGCCGCGGGCGCGGGCGCGGGAGTTGCCACGCGCGGAGCCATTGCAG
>JAEZEB010000235.1 GCA_023438115.1 Pseudomonadota bacterium
GGCCGAGGGGGTTCTTCTGCCTCTCGATGCGGTCGATGCGCGCCTCGCCGGCGAGGTTGCGGAACAGCACGGCGTCTTCGCTCACCACGACGAGCGCCTCGAACCACCAGCCGGTGACGTGCGTGACGCGCTGCACGTTGAAGAAGTCGGGGAGGAAGCCCCCTTCACGCTTGCGGTCCTGCCGCTCGAAGCGGAAGAGGTAGCCGCGGCAAGCCGACTTGACCGAGATGCATGCGCGGATGCCGGGGTCGAGCTCGTCGAGCGGCACGCCGGGGTAGGGCGCCAGGCGGGCGACGATGTCCGGATAGGGGATCAGCGTGACGTTGCTGCCCTCCCGCGGGTCGAAGCCCATGGCGGGAAGTTCCGGAACCCGCGTCCGGAACGGAACGATACGCTCCGCCGCGGCCTGCGCGTCGGCATAGGAGCCGAAGGGGGAGGGCGTGTCCGAGCTTCCGCGGGGCAGCATCGAGGAGCAGCCGGCGAGCAGAACCGTCATGAGCAATCCGGCGGCAGGGACGATCTTCATGGATCCACTTTGCGGCCGGAGGCGACGCGGCAGTTGCGCTGGATCAACCGGTTGCACGAACGGCCCGCCGGGACACCTCCTCCTGTTCGGCCACGGCGCGCGCCGCGGCGAGGCGCCCGCCCCGGATGCCGGCCGCTTGATGAAGGTCAAGTGCGCTCCGCGCCGAGTCCCTAGGCTCGGACGCACTCACTCGCATCCAGCAAGGACTCGACATCATGCTCAACGACAAGGTCGCGATCGTCACGGGGGCGGCATCGGGCATCGGCCGGGCCGTCGCGCTTGCCTATGCCCGCGCCGGCGCCAAAGTCGTCGTTTCGGACACCAACGCCGGCGGCGGGGAGGAAACCGTCGCCCTGGCTCGCGCGGCCGGCGGCGAGGCGCTCTTCGTGGCGGCGGACGTGGCCAGTGCCGAGGACTGCCGCAAGCTGGTGGAAGAGGCCGTCCGTTGCTACGGACGGCTCGACATCGCCTGCAACAACGCAGGGATCGGCGGGGACCTCGCGCCCACGGCCGACTATCCGCTGGAAGCCTGGCAGCGGGTCATCGCCGTCAACCTCACCGGCGTCTTCCACTGCATGAAGTACCAGATCCCGCGGATGCTGGAAGCCGGAGGAGGCGCCATCGTGAACGTCGCGTCCATCCTGGGCGCGGTCGGCTTCGTCAACGCGCCGGCATATACGGCGGCGAAGCATGGCGTGCTGGGCCTGACCAAGGCCGCGGCGCTGGAGTACGGCGCGCGGGGCATCCGCGTCAACGCGGCGGGGCCGGCCTTCATCCACACGCCGATGATCGCCGGCCTCGAATCGGACCCGGCGACGCTGCAGCAGCTCGTTGCCATGCACCCGATCGGCCGACTGGGACGATCGGAGGAGGTCGCGGAACTGGTGCTGTGGCTCAGTTCGCCCGCGGCGTCGTTCGCCACCGGCGCGTACTACCCCGTCGACGGCGGCTTCCTGGCGCGCTGACCGGCGCGGGACGCCGTCCGGCGCCCTTCACGGACGGCCTTTTCCTTGCGCGCAGCGGCCGTGGCCCTGGACGCCACCAAGGCTTCGATGCCGTCGATGAGGCGCTGCAGCCCGAAGGCGAAGGCGCGCTCCGGGTCCGTGGCGGCGCCGTATTCGGCGCCCGCCGCGGCGCCGACGCGCACAGCCAGCGGGAAGGCGCCGGGATCGATCAACTCCTGCAGCACCTCGCCGTATGTGTCCCACCACTGGGCGTCCGACCGGCCGGTCTGCCGCTGCGCGGCACGCGCTTCGACGGCTGTCCGCGCCGCGCCACGCACATAGTCCGAAATGCTCGCCGCGACCAGGTCCATCTCCAGGTCCGACAGTCCCGCACCCGCCACCGCGTGCAACTCGCGCTCGTACTTGCGCAGCGAGTTCGGCCCGAGCGCGGCGCGGTAGGTGGAGACCTCCAGCAGCCAGGGATGGCGCAGGTACAACTGCCACGTGTCCTCGGCCACGCAGCGCACGCGCTGTCCCACGGTGCCTCGCGGCGGTTCCGCAGGCAGTTCGCCGTGCGCGCATTCGACCATCAGGTCCAGCAGTTCGGCCTTGCCCCGAACGTAGCGGTAGATCGCCATCGTGGAAACGCCCAGTCGCTGCGCGAGCAGGCGCATCGTCACGCCGTCCACCCCGGATGCGTCCGCGAGCGCCACGGCCGCCGCCCCGAGGTGTTCGGGGGCCAGCGCGGGCTTGCGTCCGCGGCGGCCGACGGCGGACAGTCCCCACAGCAGCGCGAGGGTGGTGTGCGGGTCGCCCCGGCCGGAATATTCAGGAGCCATGGCTTGGTTGACAAAGGCCGGTTGATGCGCGGATGATAGCGTACACGGTACGCATATAAACTCCCATGTCATCCTTCGACGACCAGGTCGAGCGCCTGGTGGCGCTCGGATTCCCGCAACGCGCCGGCTGCGATGCCGCGGTTTTCCGGCGAAAGCTGGAGGCCCTGCGCCCCCATGCGCCCGATGGCGGCTGCGACGCCGATATCGAGGCGGGCAAGCTGGCCTTCGTCCTGGTGGTCCACGGTGAACTGGCGCCGGTCGCGGAGACGCTTCCGCTGGTGGAGCGTCGCGGGCGGCAGGCTGTGCATCGGCTCCATCCGCGCGACCCCGGCTTCTTCCGGCCTTTGTCCTCGCTGGCGCTGCCCGCCGGACACGCCTACCTGCTGCTCGACGTCGACCGCGGCAACCAGACGCTCAACGCCCGTCCCGTGGATGCCCAGCAGCGCATCGCGGCGGCCGGGCGGTCACCGCTGACGATCGAGGAAGGTGTCGCGGTGCTGTTGCAGCATCCCGAGTTCCTGCAATCCAATCGCTGCTTCATGGCGCTCGGTTCGCGAGGCGGCGACAAGCGGGTGCCGGCATTCTGGTTGAGCGACGGGCAACCCAAGCTGGGGTGGTGCTGGGAAGGCAATCCGCACACCTGGCTGGGCTTTGCCTCTTGCGCGCGGCGTTCGCCGGGCGTGGCCCTGGAGCAGGGATGCGCGGCATGAAGGCCAGCGACCAAGGACCCTTCTATCACGGCACGCGGCACGCATTGCAGCCGGGAGACCTGCTGGTCCCGGGGCAGCCGTCGAACTACGAAGCGGGGCGCATCTCCAACCACGTCTACTTCACGGCCACCCTCGACGCGGCGATCTGGGGTGCGGAACTGGCGGTGGCACTCACTGCGGCCCAGCAGCGCGGCTACATCTACCTGGTGGAGCCGACGGGTCCGTTCGAGGACGACCCCAACGTCACCGACAAGCGCTTCCGCGGCAATCCGACCCGCTCGTATCGCAGCCGTGCGCCGCTGAAGATCGTGGGCGAGCTGCAAGGATGGACCGGGCACGCGCCGGAGGTGGTGGAAGCGATGCTGCGATCCCTCGAGGCGTTGAGGCGCGAGGGCAGGGCGCTCATCGAGGACTGAGCCGCACGCTTCTCCATCCCTGTCTCCAAATGCCACCACCGCGCAACGGTTGTAATCACCGTGCGCGCGTTCCCCCGCAAGGCCTTGCCTTCCGCTGCCCGCTCCTAGACTTGTCCGGAGACGGTCCTCGGAGCTTGCAATGATCGAACGCAGGCCGCTGCTGCAGACCATGGTGCATGGCACGGCGCTCGCGGTGCTGGCCGGCTGGGTGCTGCATGTCGGGCGCGACGTGTTCGTGCCCGTGGCCTACAGCGCCGTGCTCGCGTACATCGTGCTGGGCATGGCGCGGCAGGCCAGGCGCATCCCGGTCGTGGGTCCGCACCTGTCGCCGGGGCTGCGCTATGCGCTGGCGGCGGTGGTCATCCTCGGCGCGGTGTGGGTGGTGGCCCTGCTGGTGCTGGCAAGCGTCGCCGAGATCATGGCCGATGCTCCGCGCTACGAGCGCGCCGTGTTCGGGACCATCCAGCGCGTCGCCGCCTGGCTGGGGATCGAGACGGAGCCCACGTGGCGGCAACTGCGGCAGATGCTTTATGAACGCGTCGGCGTGGCGCGCCTGCTCGGGATGATGGGCGGCGCGATGTTCCACCTGCTGGCGATCCTGGCCGTGGTGGTCCTGTACGCGGTCTTCCTGCTCGCGGAGAAGCGGGTGTTCGACCGCAAGATCGACCGCCTCCACCGCGACCCCAAGCGCGCGGTGCGCGTGCGCACCGTCATCCACGCGGTGAACGACCGCATCGGCAACTACCTTGCGCTGAAGACGCTGCTGAGCGCCGGCATCGGCACCGTCACGTGGGCCGCGATGGCCTGGGGTGGGTTCAGCTTCGCGCCCGTCGCGGGACTGGTGGCGGGGCTCCTGAACTACATCCCGTACGCCGGCTCGGTGCTCGGTGTCGCCGTGCCCGCGGGGCTTGCGCTGGTGGGCGGCGCGGACCTGGCGGCCATCGCCTGGCTGTGCGCGGGGCTTTCGCTCGTGCAGTTCCTCAACGGGCACCTGCTCGATCCCTGGCTGATGGGGAATTCGCTGAATCTCAGCCCCTTCGTGATCCTCTTCAGCCTCGCGGCGTGGAGCGCGCTGTGGGGCATCCCGGGCGCGCTGCTCGCCGTGCCCTTCGCCGCGATCATGCTGATCGTGTTCCGCGAGTTCGAGGGCACGCGCGCGCTCGCCGTGCTGCTGTCGCGCGACGGGCGCGTCGAGGAGGATGCTTCCTAGGCCGGGGCGAGGGCCGGGGCCAGCGCGCCGGCGAACTGCCGCTCCGCGTCGTCGGAGAAGGAGGTCTTGAGCACGCGCGGCTGGTAGCCCGCGAGTTCGGGCAGCACCTTGTCCTCGTTCACCGAGCGGAAGACGACCGCGAGCGCCGACGATCCGTGCGGGATGGTGGCTCCGAGGTTCCTGAGGAAGTCGTCCGAGATTCCGAGCTTGGAAGCCGACCCGGCCAGGGCGCCGAGTCCCGCGCCGGTGAGCGTGCCCACCGCCAGGCCGGTGATCGGGTTGAGGAACAGCACGCCCAGGAGCACGCCGAGCATCGCGCCGTTCAGCCCGCCCACGCTCGCCCCGATGCGGGTCATGTTGACGGCCTGCTTCAGGTACACCTTGCCCTTGGCGTCGCGCTCGATCACGCAGGCGTCCTCCAGGTCGATCAGGTATTCCTGCTGCATGCCGCGCAGGCGGTCGAGGACTTCGTCCGCGGTGCGCACGCCGTTGAATCCGAGGATGACGAGATTGGGCATGGTGTCGGCTCCTGTGGTTGGCATGGGCCGGCGACGCCGTGCGCCGCGCGGCTCGACGCAGGGCACTATAGGCCTGCGCGCCGCGGCGTTGCGTGAGACTTTCGTCCCATTGCACGGGCGGCGCCGGCGGCGCGAAATCGCGGTGCTCGCAGGAGATCCGCATGGACGCTTCCACCCCATCCGCCGTTTCCGCGGCCGCGGTATCGCAGGAAGCGCCGGCGCGCATGTCGCGGTTGCACCTGACTGCGATGGTCGTCGGCAGCATGGTGGGGGCGGGGATCTTCTCGCTGCCAAGCACGTTCGCGAACGCCACCGGGCCATTGGGCGCGGTGCTCGCCTGGATGATCGCGGGGACCGGCATGTACATGCTGGCCCGCGTGTTCCAGACGCTGGCGGCCCGCAAGCCCGAACTCGATTCGGGCGTGTTCGCGTATGCCAAGGCCGGCTTCGGCGACTACCCCGGCTTCCTCTCGGCCTTCGGCTACTGGGTCGGCAGCTGCATAGGCAACGTGTCGTACTGGGTCCTCATCAAGTCCACGCTGGGCGCCTTCTTCCCGGTGTTCGGCGAGGGCAACACGGTGGCGGCGATCGCCGTCGCGTCCGCCGGCATCTGGCTGTTCCATTTCATGATCCTGCGCGGGGTGCAGCAGGCCGCCTTCGTCAACACGATCGTCACCGTGGCCAAGATCGTGCCCATCCTCGTGTTCATCGTGCTGCTGGCCGCCGCCGTGCGCATGGACCTGTTCCAGGTCAACCTGTACGGCGCCGACCTCGGGACGGGCCTGCTCACCCAGGTGCGCGCCACCATGCTCGTCACGGTGTTCGTGTTCATCGGCATCGAGGGGGCCAGCGTCTACTCGCGCTACGCGCGCGAGCGTTCGGACGTCGGCTTCGCCACGCTCGTGGGCTTCCTGGGCGTGACGGCGCTGATGGTGCTCGTGACGCTGCTTCCCTACGGTGCGCTGGCGCGCGCGGAAATCGGCGGGATGCGGCAGCCGTCGATGGCCCAGGTGCTGGAGGCCGCCGTGGGGCCCTGGGGCAACGTGTTCGTCAGCGTCGGCCTGCTCATCTCCGTGCTCGGCGCCTATCTCGCCTGGTCGCTGATCTGCGCCGAGGTGATGTTCGCCGCGGCGCGCTCCGGCGACATGCCGGCGATGTTCGCGCGCGAGAACGCGAACCGCGTGCCCGCCACGGCGCTGTGGGCCACCAACATCGTCGTGCAGCTGCTCGTGATCGTCACGTACTTCTCGGCCGACGCGTTCCCGCTGATGCTCAACCTCACGAGCGTCATGGCCCTCGCACCCTATGCCTTCGTCGCGGCGTACGGCCTGCTCATCGCCCGCAACCCAGGCGCGTATGCCGTGCGGCCGCAGGAGCGGCGCCGTGACCTCGCGATCGCGGCGATCGCGCTGGCCTACACCTTCTTCATGCTGCTCGCCGGGGGCCTGAAGTACTTCCTGCTGTCCGCGATCCTGTACGCCCCCGGCACGCTGCTGTACCTGCGCGCGCGGCGCGAGCGCGGGGAGCGCACCTTCCGCGCGGTGGACTGGGTCGTCTTTCTTGCCTTGCTCGCGGCCGCGGTCGCGGGCGTCCACGGGCTCGTCACCGGATGGATCGCGCTATGACATTCCAGCGGCCCACCACGCCGCAGCCGCTCGGCATGGTCGAGGCCCTCATCCCGATCCTGGTGCTGGTCGGGCTCGTCAGCCTGTCCTTCTACCTGTACGGCGATGCCGGCATCTTCGGACCCAACCAGGTGGCGCTGGCGATCGCCGCGATGGTGGCCGTCTTCATCGGATGGCGGCGCGGCCACACGCTCGAGGCCCTGCGCGAGGCCGCGGTGACCAGCGTGCGGTCCGGCATCTCCGCCATCTTCATCCTCTTCGCGGTGGGCGCATTGATCGGAACCTGGGCCATGAGCGGCACGCTGGTCGCGATGGTCTATTACGGGATGATGATCCTCAGCCCCACGCACTTCTACGTCACGGCGGCGCTGGTCTGCGCGGCGGTGTCGTTCGCCATCGGTACCTCGTGGACGACGGTGGGCACCGTGGGCGTGGGCCTGATGGGCATCGCCACGAGCATGGAGGTCAACCTCGCGATCACGGCCGGCGCGGTGATCTCCGGCTCCTACTTCGGCGACAAGGCCTCGCCGCTTTCCGATACCGCCAACCTCGTCGCCTCCGCCGCCGGGGCCGACCTCTACCGCCACATCCGCGAGACGCTGATCACGTCCGGCACCACGCTCACGATCGTGCTGGTCGTCTTCTGGATGCTCGGTTCGCCGCGCGAGTTCGACGGCAGCGCCAAGATGGCCGCGCTGGATTCCGCCTTCCACGTCACGCCGTGGCTCGCCCTCCCGCTCGCCGTCGTGGTGGTGCTTGCCGTGCTCAAGGTGCCGCCGTTCACCACCATCTTCACGGGCGCGCTGGTGGGCGGCCTGGTCGCGGTGGCCTTCGGCGCCGACCGGGTGGTGGCGTTCGCGGAGATGGACGCGGAGGCGCCGAGAGCGCTCGCGCTGTTCAAGGGCGTCTGGCTCGCCTTGTCCAGCGGCTACCGGACGGAGACCGGCGTGCCGGCCGTCGACCTCCTGGTCAACCGCGGCGGCATGGACAGCATGCTGCACACCGTGTGGCTGGTCATCGCGGCCCTCGCGTTCGGCGGGGTGATCGAGGTGATCGGCGCGATCGAGCGCATCATCACGCCGATCGTGAGCGCGGCGAAGTCGGCGGGCATGCTGGTCGCCAGCGTGGTCGGGGCGGTGTTCGCGACCAACGTGGCCACGGCCGACCAGTACATGGCCGCGATCCTGCCCGCGCGCATGTTCCGCAAGGAATTCGAGGAGCGCGGCTATGCGCCGACGGTGATGTCGCGCGCCATCGGCGATTCGGCCACGCCCACGGGCGCCCTCATCCCCTGGAACAGCTGCGGCGCCTACATGGCCGCCACGCTGGGCGTGTCGACGGTCGCCTATGCGCCGTACGCCATCTTCAACTTCGTGGCGCCCATCCTCACGATCCTGTTCGCGTTCTGCGGCATCCGCATGGCCCGCGCGGCGCTGCCCGCGACTTGATCGCGCCGGAGAGCGGCTGTCAATCGCGCGTGCGCCGCCGCGGCAGCTCTTACCTGATGTTTCGCCCAAGGGGGACGAGGGGAATGGCGTAGGCCAAAAGGGCAATGGCCCGCGGTCCCATGCCCACCTAGCATCGCTCCCCACGCAGCTTTTGCGGTCCCCAGGGGAGGGCAGGAACCCGTGAGAAAGCCCGACGCCGATCGCAGCCCTCCGATCGCGGCCGCAGGGGAGTCCCTGCACAACCAGTGGCGCTTCGGTGCGGTGCCGCCGTCCGCCATCGCCGTGCCGGCCGCGGTGGCCGCCGCCTGCTATCTCGGCGCGGTCGCGGAGACGGTGGCGGCGTTCGCGCCGGGCCGCGCCCCTGTCCTGCAGCCGGCCGGCGCGATCCTCCTGGCCGCGCTCGTCCTCTCGCCCGTGCCGCGCTGGTGGCTGCTGCTGGCCGCCGCATTGCCTGCACACCTGCTGGCCGGACCGCCGCACGATCCGCC
>JAEZEB010000321.1 GCA_023438115.1 Pseudomonadota bacterium
GGGGGGCGGCGCGGGGGCGGGGGGGCCGGGCGGCGGCGTGCGCCGTCTGGCGCGGGTCGACGAGCGGGATCACGCGTTCAGCCATGGTCCTATTGTCGGGCGGATGGTTGGCCCTGCCAATGCCGCGGGATCAACCGCTCCGCCCTGGGGTCTTCAGACGCAGCGCGCGCCGTCCACCTCGATGCACACGCCGGAGATGAAGGCGGCCTCGTCGCTGGCCAGGTACAGCGCGGCGTTGGCCACATCCATCGAGGTCGAGAAGCGCCCCAGCGGGATCGTGGCCAGGAATTTCGCACGGCGCGCCTCGTCCACGGGGCCGCCGGCGAATTCCGCCGAGAGGCCCGTGTCGGGGTTGAAGACCGGGTTGATGCAGTTCACCCGGATGTTGTCCGGGCCGAACTCGGCGGCCAGCGACTTGCTGGTGGTGATCACCGCGCCCTTGGAGCCGTTGTACCAGGTCAGGCCCGGACGCGGCCGCACGCCGGCCGTGGAGGCGATGTTGATGAAGGCGCCGCCCTTGTTGGCGCGAAAGGCCGGCACGGCGTGGATCGTGGCCAGGTAGATGCTCTTCATGTTGATCGCATAGACCTTGTCGAACTCTTCCTCGCTCACCTCCAGCGCCGGGCGGTTGCGGTGCGTCCAGCCGGCGTTGTTGACCATCACGTCGAGCTTGCCGTGGCGCTGCACCGCGGCTTCCACCAGGGCCTTCACCTCGGCCGACTTCGTGACGTCGGCGCGGAAGAAGCTCGCGCGGCCACCCTTGGCCACGATGGCCGCGGCCACCTGCTCGCCGCGCGCCGCGTCGATGTCGTTGACGATCACCTGGGCGCCTTCGGCGGCCAGCCGGTGGGCGATGCCTTCGCCGATGCCGCCGCCGGCGCCGGTGACGATGATGGACTTGTCCTGGACCCGCATGTCGTTCCTTCTCTTGTTGGTTAAAGCGCACGCCGGCGTGAAAACTAGGCGGCGGCGGGGAGATTTGCCTGGCCGGGCACCGGCGCCCTGGACCGCCGCCCGCGCCTGCATACAGTTCGATTCTTGCCGATTTCCACCGCGGCCTTTCCTGGGCTGCCGCGGACGGTGGCAGGAGCAGTACCCCATGCCCACGCACGCATCGCGTCTTCCCCGATTCTGGCTGCTCGCGCTGGCCCTCGCCGCCGCGTCCGCCCAGGCCCAGGTCCCCACGCCCACCGCCTCCGCGCAGGGCGCTGCCACCGAGCGCCAGGAACCCTCGCGGCATCTCGCTCCCGGCTTCAGCAAGCGCGCGGCCGATTCGCGCCTGCTGGTGCTGCCCGCCGACATGGAGCTGTTTTCCATCAGCGCCGGCGGCGTGGTGGAGCCGCGCAACGACTGGACCGAAGCCGCGCAGGACAACTTCGCCGCGGCGCTCGCCGGCCAGCGCCAGCGCCTGGGCACGCAGGTGACCGAGCTCGCGCCGGCGCAGGCCGAGGAATTCGCGGAGATCACCGCGCTGCACCGCGCCGTGGCCGAGGCCATCCAGCTGCACCATCGCAACGGCTGGATGGAGCTGCCCACCAAGGCGCGTGCCCTCGACTGGTCACTGGGAGACGCCGTGCGGCCGCTGAAGGAAAAGACGGGCGCCGACTACGCGCTCTTCACCTGGGTGCGCGACAGCTATGCGAGCAGCGAGCGCAAGCTGGCCATGCTGGCGCTGGCGGCGCTCGGCGCGCTCAGCCTGGGCGGCGAGCAGGTCGGCTACGCCTCGCTCGTGGACCTGAACACCGGCCGCGTGGTGTGGTTCAACGCGCTCTCGCGCATGTCGGGCGACCTGCGCGAGCCCAGGCCCGCGGTCGAAACGGTGGAGGCCCTGCTGGAGGGCTTTCCCGCCCTGGAGTGATGCCATGACGATGCACGAACCCGGCCGCCGCAGCTTCCTGCGCTCGGCCTGCCGCCACTGCCTGGGATTCGGCGCGCTCGCGGGTGCGTCCGCCTTCGCGCAGGACCTGTCGGCGATCAAGGTGCCGCCGCGTTTCAGCCGGCCGGCGTCCAACACGGACGAGGGCGGCCTGTGGGGCCTGATGGACCGCGAGGAGATGCGCCTGAAGCGCAGCCCGCTCACCATCCAGGACAAGGCGCTCAAGGACTATCTCACGGACCTCGTCTGCCGCCTGAGCGACGGCCACTGCCCCGACATCCGCGTGCACGCGGTGCGCATGCCGCACTTCAACGCGATGATGGCGCCCAACGGAATGATGCTGGTGTGGAGCGGCCTGCTGCTGCGCGTGGAGAACGAGGCGCAGCTGGTCGCGATCCTGGGCCACGAACTGGGCCACTACCTCGAGCGCCACCAGGTGGAGCAGCTGCGCGCCGCCAAGAGCCAGGCGGTGCTGTCCACGATGGTGGGCATGGTGGGCGGCGTCGGCGGCTTCCTCGGCCAGATGGGCCTGATGGCCAACATGTTCGCCTTCTCGCGCGACCACGAGGCGCGCGCCGACCGCATGGGCATGCGCCTGATGCGCCACGCCGGCTACGACGGGCGCCAGGCCGCCGTCGTCTGGGAGAACCTGCTGGCCGAACTGCAGGTGACCGGCGGCAAGGAGGCCGGCAAGCGCGGCGACTTGTTCGAGACCCACCCCGCCACCGCGGGCCGGCGCGACGAACTGCTGCAGCTGGCGGGCGATGCCGGCGGCGACCTCGGCACCGAGCGCTTCCGCAAGGCGATCGCGCCGCTGCGCGCCGGCTGGCTGCAGGACGAGGTCAAGCGGGGGCAGTACGAGGAAAGCCTCATCCTCTTCGGCCGCATGCTGAAGAAGGATCCGCAGGACGCCGAGGTGCTTCAGGCGCGCGGCGAGGTGTTCCGCCGCCGCGACGAGCCCGGCGACGTGGACAAGGCGCTGGCCGACCTGCAGCGCGCGAGCCAGCTGCCCGGCGCCCCCGCGGAGACCTTCCGCTCGCTGGGCCTGGTGCACCGGCAGCGCAACGATCCGGCGGCGGCCGCGCAGGCGCTCGAGACCTATCTCGCCAAGGCCCCGCAGGCGCCCGACGCCGGGCTGCTGCGCAGCTACCTCGAGGAGATGAAGCGATGAAGCGGCTGGCGCTGCTGCTGGCGGCGGTGCTGCTGGCGGCCTGTTCGAGCATGACGCGCATGGAAGGCGTGCAGGTCGTGAATGAACGCCTGGCCGTGGACGTGCCGCAGGCCTGGAACAAGATGAACGACCGGCTGGTGGCCGATCCCTACGAGACCTGGACGCAGGAGGGCTTGCCACTGGACCACCTGCGCTTCTGGGGTGGGGTGCGCGTGGGGCAGCCGCTGATGATCAAGCCGGTCATCTTCTCGCGCGAGCCCGACGCGCGCCAGCCGCGCGTGCCGACCTTCCGCCACGGCCTCACGCCGGAGAAGCTGGTGGGCCTGTTCGAGGAGCTGTACGCGACGGCGGGTACGGTGACGATCACCAAGGTGGACCGCGCGGAGTTCGCCGGGCAGAAAGGCGTGCGCTTCGAATTCAACCTGGCGCGCCGGCGGGATGACCTGGCCATGCAGGGCGTGGGTTGGGTGGCCGTGCGCCCGGACCCGGTATACGGCGAGGAGCTGTATGCGGCGACTTTCGTGGCGCCTAGACTGGCGTTCTTCCCGCGGCTGCTGCCCATGGCGGAAGAGGTGGTGAAGACGGCGCGGATCAAGGGCTGAACACGTCCGCCTTCTTGTCATTGCGGGCTTGACCCGCAATCCAGTCGCCCTTCGATCCGGCGCCGCATGGATCCCGGGTCAAGCCCGGGATGACAAGGCAGCGAGCGGACGACGCCATCACCCGTGCCGGATCGCCACCGTCTTCAGCGTCGTGAACCCGTACAGCGCCTCGAAGCCCTTCTCGCGCCCGTAGCCCGAGGACTTCACGCCGCCGAAGGGCAGTTCCACGCCGCCGCCGGCGCCGTAGTTGTTGATGAAGACCTGGCCGCTCTTCACGCGCCGCGCCATGCGCAGCTGCCGGCCGCCGTCGCGCGTCCACACGCCGGCCACCAGGCCGAACTGCGTGGCGTTGGCGAGTTCGACGGCGTGGTCCTCGTCGCGGAAGCTCATGGCGGCGAGGACCGGGCCGAACACTTCTTCCTGCGCCAGGCGGTGGCCCACCGGCACGTCGCGCAGCAGCGTGGGCGCCTGGTAGAAGCCGGACTCCGGCGCTTCCTCGACGATCGTTCCCTGCGCCATCATGGCGATGCCGGCGTGCTGCGCATCGGAGAGGAAATCCCACACGCGCTGCTGCTGGCTCTGCCGGATCAGCGGGCCGACGTCCAGGTCCATCTGCGCGGGGCCCACGCGCAGGCGCATGAAGGCGTCGGCCAGGCGCGCGAGCAGCGGCTCGTAGAGGCTTTCCTCCACCAGCAGGCGCGAGCCCGCGGAGCAGGTCTGGCCGCCGTTCTGCACGATGGCGTTGATCACCACGGGCAGCACCTGCTCGACGTCCGCATCGGCGAAGACGATCTGCGGGCTCTTGCCACCGAGTTCCAGCGTCACGGGGCAGTGCCGCTCGGCCGCCACCTGCTGGATCAGCGTGCCCACGCGCGGGCTGCCGGTGAAGCTGATGTGGTCGATGCCCGGGTGACGCGCCAGCGCGTCGCCCACCTCGTGGCCGTAGCCGGTGACGATGTTGATCGCGCCGGCGGGGAAGCCCACCTCGGCGGCGAGCTGCGCCACGCGGATCAGCGAGAGGCAGGCGTCCTCGGAAGGCTTGACCACCGACACGTTGCCGGCCGCGAGCGCGCCGCCCACGCTGCGCCCGAAGATCTGCATCGGGTAGTTCCAGGGAATCACGTGGCCGGTCACGCCGTGCGGCTCGCGCCAGGTGAGCACGGTGTAGCCGTCCTGGTAGGGCAGGGTCTCGCCGTGCAGCTTGTCGCAGGCGCCGGCGTAGAACTCGAAGTAGCGGGCGAGGGCGACCGCGTCGGCCTTCGCCTGCTTGGTGGGCTTGCCACAATCGCGCTGCTCGATGGCCGCGAGTTCGTCGGCGTGCTCGGAGATCTTCACCGACAGCCGCATCAGCAGCCGGCCCCGCTCGGCCGCGCTCAGGCGGCTCCAGGGACCTTCGAAGCACTTGCGCGCGGCCTGCACCGCGGCGTCGATGTCTTCGGGCGTGCCGCGCTGGATGGCGTCATAGGGCTGGCCGTCGGAAGGGTCGATGACGGGCAGCGTGCGCTCGGAGGAGGAGCGCACCGGGGCGTTGGCGATGAAATGGTGCTGCATGGGGCGCATTTTGCGCCCGCGCAGCGCCATCCCGGCGAAAGCCGGGATCTCGACGATCAGGCGGGGTCTTGGGGTTGCCCTACGCGCCGGTAGCGGCGCCCACCGGCACGAACTTGTCGTTGTGCTTTTCCAGCCAGCGCTCCGAAGCGCTGGAGTCCTGCTCGCTCGGATGGAAGTCGGCGCGGAAGTACGCCTTCCACGGCTTGTACGTCAGGCGCACCAGCCCGCGCTTGCCGAAGAGGACGCTGCAGCCGCTCTTCCAGGTGCTCCACTTCCACAGCGTGCCGTCGCGCCGCAGGTTCGAGAAGGTCTGGCGCAGCGTGTCGGTGAGGAAGAACATCGTCACCGTCTTCATCCAGCGCACGCGCCACGCGTGGCTGCCGCCCAGGGCCTGGTACAGGTCGAACGCCGTGCACTTGTGCTCCGACTCCTCGGCGCTGTGCCACAGCCACAGGGTCTTCAGGCGCTCGTCGTCCTCGCCCAGCAGGTCCGGGTTGTGCAGCATGAAGTCCGCGAAGATCGCGGTGAAGTGCTCGTTGGCCGCGGTCACGCCCAGCCAGTGGCGCACGTCCTGGCCCTCCAGCTGCTTCAGGCGCTTGCGCGCGCGCGGCTCCCAGTCGTTCACCAGGCCCTGCTTCTCCAGGTGCGCGTTGTAGAGGGCATGCAGCCGCCGGTGCGTGGCCTCCTGGCCGACGAAGCCCTGCACCTCGGCGCGGAACCGCTCCTGC
>JAEZEB010000383.1 GCA_023438115.1 Pseudomonadota bacterium
CGGCGGGACTGGGCGGCGGCCACGCCACCTCGGACGCGAGGCGCGGCGTGCCCACGGGCACGGTCGCCTTGCCTTCGCGCACCAGCGCCAGGTCTTCCTCGCTGGGGTACTGGTTCATCAGGTAATAGTCGAACACCCGGCGCGCGATCGGCGCCGCCGCCGCCGCGCCGAAGCCCGCGTTCTCCACGATGATGGCCAGCGCGATCTTGGGGTCTTCCACCGGCGCGAAGGCGATGTACAGCGAGTGGTCGCGCTGGTGTTCCTCCAGCTTGGCCGCGTTGTACTTCGCGCCCTGCGCCACGGTCACCGCCTGCGCGGTGCCGGTCTTGCCGCCGGAGAGGTAGCCGGCGCTCGCGAACACACGCGTGCCCGTGCCCTGCTGCGTCACGCCCAGCATGGCCTTGCGGATCACCGCCAGGTTCTGCGGCTTGAAGCCAAGGTCCACCGGCGGATCGCGCGGCACCGCCGTGCGCTGCTTGGTGGTGGAGTCCTCGGTGGCGATCACCAGGTGCGGCTTGTGCTTCACGCCGTCGTTCACCACGGTGGCGAGCGCGCTGGCCAGCTGCAGCATCGTGAAGCTGTTGTAGCCCTGGCCGATGCCCAGCGAGATCGTCTCGCCGGCGTACCACTTCTTCTGCTCCGGACGGCGGTAGTAGTTGCGCTTCCACTCCTGGCTGGGCAGGATGCCGCGCACCTCGCCGAAGATGTCGATGCCGGTGATCTGCCCGAAGCCCAGGGGCTTCATGAAGTCGTGCATCAGGTCCACGCCCATCTCGTTGGCCAGCGAGTAGTAGTAGACGTTGCTCGACCGGACGATGCTGGTGTGCATGTCCACGGGGCCCAGGCCGTGGTCGCCGTGGCTGCGGAACACGTGGCCGCCGAACACCCAGGAGCCGTTGTCCTGGATCACGGTGCTGGCCGAGCGCTTGCCCGTCTCCAGCGCCGCCAGCGCCATGAAGGGCTTGTAGGTCGAGCCGGGCGGATACGTTCCGCGCAGGGCGCGGTTGAGCAGCGGCTTGTCGATCGACTCGTTGAGCATCGACCAGTTCTCCTGGTCGATGCCGTCCACGAACAGGTTGGGGTCGAACGTGGGCTTGCTCACGAAGGCAAGCAGCTCGCCGGTCTTGGGATCGATCGCCACCAGCGCGCCGCGGCGGTCGCCGTAGAGGTCCTCCACCAGGCGCTGCATCTTGATGTCGATGGACAGCACCACGGTGTTGCCCGGCGTCGCGGGGCTGCTCGCCAGCTTGCGCACGGCGCGCCCGCCGGCGGAGGTTTCCACCTGCTCCACGCCGGTGATGCCGTGCAGCTCCTTCTCGTAGCTCTGCTCCACGCCCAGCTTGCCGATGTATTCCGTGCCGCGGTAGTTGGCCTGTTCCTCCTCGGGCCACTCCTCGATCTGCTCCTTCTCGCGCTGGTTGATGCGGCCGATGTAGCCGATCGCATGGGCCGCGAGCTCGCCCCAGGGGTAGTTGCGGAACAGGCGCGCCTTGATCTCCACGCCAGGGAAGCGGAAGCGCTGCACGGTGAAGCGCGCCACCTCCTCGTCGGTCAGCTTGGTCCGCAAGGGAATGGAGTCGATGCTCTTGCTCTCCTCCTGCAGCTTCCTGAAGCGGCGCCGGTCGCGCGGCGAGATCTCGACGATGGCCGCGAGCTCGTCGATCACTTCCTCGAGCGGCCGCGTCAGGCGCGAGCGCGTGATCTCCAGCGTGTAGGCGGAGTAGTTGCTGGCCAGCACGATGCCGTTGCGGTCCAGGATCAGGCCGCGGTTGGGCACGATGGGCACGATCGCCGTGCGGTTGGCCTCGGCCTGGTCGGCGAACTGCTCGTGCTTGAGCACCTGCAGGTAGACCAGGCGGGCCACCAGCAGGAGGAAGCACGCCAGGATCACCGCGCTGGCCACGAGCACCCGCACCCGGAAGCGGGTGAGTTCGGCTTCGACGTTGCGCAGTTCGGTCATGGGTGCCCCTTACAGCGGGCGATTTTCGTCCGGATCGTGCGCGCGGCGTTGCGGCAGCAGCAGCAGGATGCTCACGATCGGCCAAAGTGCGGCTTCCAGCACGGGCGCCAGCAGGATCCAGGGCCCGGGCCAGGCGCCGCCGGCCAGCATCCGGATCGCCACCTCGATCGCGTGCGCGGCGGCGAACAGCGGCAGCACCTGCAGCGCCTGCGACGGCACCGTGAACCACAGCAGGCGGCGGTGGATCGTGATCGCGAAATAGCTCAGCGTGGTATACGCCAGCGCGTGCTGGCCCAGCAGCGAGGCCTGGTGCACGTCGATCGCCAGGCCGAACAGGAAGGCGGCGATCACCCCCACGCGCAGCGGCTGGTGCACGCTCCAGAACACCAGCACCACGGCCAGGATGTCCGGCATCCAGGCGATGCGGCCCACCGGCAGCATGCTGAGCATCATGGCCAGCAGCAGGGTGAACCAGATGAACAGCGGATTGGCGGGCAGCAGCAGCGGCTGCCCGGGGCGCATGATCATGCGGCGGCCTTCCTCATTTCTTCGCCGCCGGCCGCTTGGAGGCGGGCAGGGCGTCCTCGGGGGCCGGCCGCGGCGGGATCTGCGCCAGCATCGGCATGAGCACCATCACGTGCCGGGCGCCGCCCACCGACGCCTGCGGATCGAGGACGATGCGGGCGAACGCCGAATCGGGACGGCGCTCCACCCGCGCCACCTTGGCCACGGGGATGCCGGGCGGGTAGACGCCGTCCACGCCGCTCGTGGTGAGCAGGTCGCCGGGCTGCACGTCGGCGGTGGCGGCCATGTAGCGCAGCTCCAGGCCGCCGGTGCCGTGCCGGCCGGCGTCGCCATAGGTGATGCCGCGCACGCCGGTGCGGGTGTTCACGATGGGGATGGCCTGCTCGCCGTCGGTGACCAGCGTGACTTCGCTGATCAGGGGATGCACGCGCGTCACCTGGCCGAGGACGCCGGATTCGTCGATCACGGGCGAGCCGGGCTGCACGCCCTGGGCCAGGCCCTTGTCGATGATCACGCGGCGCGTGTACGGGTCGGCCGCGTCGTAGAGCACTTCGGCCGCCAGGCTCTCGGCGCCCAGGCGGTCGCGCAGCCCGAGCAGCCGGCGCAGCTGCGCGTTCTCCAGCGCGAGCTGCTCCACCTGGTTGGCGCGCTGCGATTGCAGGATGAGCTTGCGCCGCGCGGCTTCCTCGCTGGACACCGCGGCCTCGAGGCTGGTGACGTACTCGCCCGCCCCGCGCACGGCCAGCACCGGCTGCATCACGATCCATTGCAGGGGGAAGAGCACGCCGGCGACCGCGGAGCGCACCGGCTGCGTGACGCGGAAGCGCGCGTCGGCCACCATCAGGAACAGCGCCAGCGCGCTGCAGACCATCAGCTTGGAAAGCGCGGATGGTCCCTGCTTGAAGAACGGCGGCGGCGTGCGGTCGAGGGTGCCGAGTGGCATGGGCGGGATTGTGCCCCGCCCCGCTGAGGCGGGAGCGTCAGACGATCACTCGGACGTGAAGATCGAACCCAGCCGTTCCATGCGTTCCAGCGCGATGCCGCAGCCTCGCACGACGCAGGTCAGGGGATCTTCCGCCACCAGCACGGGCAGGCCGGTTTCCTCGGCGAGCAGGCGGTCGAGGTCGCGCAGCAGCGCGCCGCCGCCCGTGAGCATCATGCCGCGCTCCGCGATGTCGGCGCCCAGTTCCGGCGGGGTCTGCTCCAGCGCGTTCTTGACAGCGGAGACGATGTTGTTCAGGGGGTCGGTGAGGGCTTCGAGGATCTCGTTGGAGGAGATCGTGAAGCTGCGCGGCACGCCCTCGGAGAGGTTGCGGCCCTTGACCTCCATCTCCTTGACCTCGCTGCCGGGGAAGGCGGAGCCGATCTGCTTCTTGATGCCTTCGGCCGTGGGCTCGCCGATCAGCATGCCGTAGTTGCGGCGGATGTAGCTGATGATGGCTTCGTCGAACTTGTCGCCGCCGACGCGCACGCTGCCCTTGTAGACCATGCCGCCCAGGGAGATGACGCCGACTTCCGTGGTGCCGCCGCCGATGTCGACCACCATGGAGCCGGAGGCTTCCGAGACGGGCAGGCCGGCGCCGATGGCGGCGGCCATGGGTTCCTCGATCAGGTAGACCTCGCTCGCGCCGGCGCCCAGCGCCGACTCGCGAATGGCCCGGCGTTCCACCTGGGTGGAGCCGCAGGGCACGCAGATGATGATGCGGGGGCTGGGCTTCAGGACGGACCGGGGATGGACCATCTTGATGAACTGCTTGAGCATCTGCTCGGTGACGGTGAAGTCGGCGATCACGCCGTCCTTCATCGGGCGGATCGCCTCGATGTTGCCCGGCACCTTGCCCAGCATGGCCTTGGCCTCGTGGCCCACGGCCTGGAT
>JAEZEB010000072.1 GCA_023438115.1 Pseudomonadota bacterium
GCTCGAAGGGGTGCCCGGGCTGGGCAAGACCCTCCTCGTCCGCACGCTCGCCGACGCCCTCCACCTCGACTTCCAGCGGATCCAGTTCACCCCCGACCTGATGCCGGCCGACCTGATCGGCACCAACGTCGTGCAGGAGGACCCCGCCGGGGGCCGCCGGTTCGAGTTCCAGCCCGGCCCCCTGTTCTCGAACCTCGTCCTGGCCGACGAGATCAACCGGGCCACGCCCAAGACCCAGTCGGCCATGCTGGAGGCGATGCAGGAGCGATCCGTCACGGTCGCCGGCAAGACGCACCGGCTCGACAGCCCGTTCTTCGTCCTGGCGACGCAGAACCCTCTGGAGATGGAGGGGACGTACCCCCTGCCAGAGGCCCAGCTCGACCGGTTCTTCTTCAAGCTCCTGGTCAAGTTCCCCTCGGCCGAGGAGTTGGAGACGATCCTCGACCGCACCACCGAGGCGAAACAGCCGAAGGCCGAGCCGATCTTCGACGGCCGCCGGATCGGCGAACTTTCCAAACTCGCCCGGACGATCCCGATCGCCGACGACCTCCGCCGGTACGGGATTGCCCTGGTCCTGGCGACCCACCCGGACAACCCCCTGGCGACCGACGCGACCAAGCGCTACGTCCGCTATGGCTCCAGCCCGCGCGGGGCGCAGGCCCTGATCCTCGCCGCCAAGATCGGCGCGATCCTCGACGCCCGCTACCACGTCTCGCGCGACGACCTCCGCGCCGTCGCCGCCCAGGTCCTCCGGCATCGCCTGATCCTCAACTTCGAGGGCCAGGCCGAGGGGATCCAGCCCGACGACGTCGTCGCGGAGATCCTGGAGACGGTCGACATCCCGCTCGCGGTGGCCTGAACCCCGCCCGCCCTCCCAGGGCCGACCCCACCACACCCCCGGGCCGGACGGACATGCCACCCAACAACGCACCCCTCTTCGGGCCCGACTTCCTGAAGACGCTCGAATACCTCTCGCTCGTCTCCCGGCGCGTCTTCCGGGGCCAGCTCCTCGCGCAGAGGAGGACCCGGCAACTCGGCGGCGGGGTCGAGTTCGCCGACCACCGCGAATACACACCCGGCGACGACTTTCGCCACCTCGACTGGAACCTCTTCGCCCGCCACGACGAGCTTCTGCTCCGCCGGTTCCAGGAGGAGGAAGACCTGCACGTCTACATCCTCCTGGACTGCTCCCGGAGCATGGCCGCCGGCACGCCGCCGAAGTTCGACTACGCCCGGAGGGTCGCCGCGGCGATGGCCTACATCGCGCTGGCCGACCTCGACCGCGTCTCGCTTGCGACCTTCGCCGGCGACGTCGTGAGCCACTTCCCCCTGACCCGGGGCAAGGACCGCATCCTCGCGATCCTCCAGTTCCTGGAGAGGGCGGAGACGGCCGCCGAGCCGACCGACCTCCGGCGCGTCGCCGCCGGCTTCGTCCGCCGGATGAGGGGCCTGAGACGCGGGCTGGTGGTGGTCGTCAGCGACCTGTTCGACCCCGACGGCTATCAGGGGGGGCTCGACGTCCTCCGCCATCACCGATACGAGCCGCACATCGTCCAGGTCTACGACCGGGCCGACGCCGACCCGGCGCTCAAGGGGGACGTCGAGCTGCTGGACGTCGAGACCGGCGTGGTCGACAAGGTCACGGTCACGGAGCGGGCCCTCCGCCAGTACCGCGAGGTCTTCGGCGCGTTCCTCGAATCGGTGCGGAAGTACGGCTCGACCTACGGCATCAGCGTCAACCGGACCACGACCGACGTCCCGTTCGACGAGCTGATCTTGAAGATGATGAGGGCATCGGGGGCCGTCGCATGAGCCTCGCCAATCCCGCCGGCCTGGCCTTCGCCGCGCTCCTCCTGCCCGTGATCGCGCTGTACATCCTCAAGGTAAGGCTCCGCAGGGTGCCGGTCTCGACGCTGATGTTCTGGCGCGAGATCTTCGAGGAGAAGAAGCCGCGATCGCTCTGGAAGACGCTGAGGCACTGGCTCTCGCTCCTGCTCCAACTCGCGTTCCTGGCCCTGGTGATCCTGGCCCTCGCCGACCCGATCTCCCGGTGGCAGGGCGCGTCGGCGAGGCGGCTCGTCCTGGTCGTCGACAACTCGGCGAGCAGGGGCGCGCGAACGGGGGGCCCGGCGACCGCGGGCGGATCGCGGCTCGACCGGGCGAAGGCCGAGGGTGGCCGTTTGATCGAGGGCCTCCGGCTCGGCGACGAGCTGGCGATCGTCTCGGCCGGCTCGCCGCCTCAGGTCTTCTCCGGGCTCACCGACCACCAGCGCACCCTCCGCGAGGCGCTCGCCGCAATCCCCGGCACCGACGGCCCGACCCGAGTGCCGGAGGCCGTGGCACTGGCCCGTCGGCTCCTCGCCGAGCCGGGGCGGACGCGCAAGGTGGTCGTGCTCACCGACGGCTGCTTCGACGGCGCCGACGGGCTCGCCAGGGAGCCCGACATCGAGATGATCCCCGTCGCGTCCGCGGCGCCGAACGTCGGCATCACCCGGTTCCTGGCCCGCCGGAGCCTGCTCGACCCCCTCGGGTACGAGATCATGGCGGAGGTCCGCAACGCGTCCGACGCCCCCGCCACCTGCCGCCTGGAGATCGACCTCGGCGACGACCCGATCGACGTCGTCCCCCTGACGCTCAAGCCGGGTGAGTCGACCACCCAGCTGTTCGAGAAGACCTCGGCCGAGGGGGGCCTCCTCCGGGCCCGGATCGACCAGGACGACGCGCTCGCCGCCGACAACGCCGCCTACGCCATCCTGCCCCGGCGCGACCGCCAGCCGGTGACCCTGGTGACCCCCGGCGACCTGTTCCTGGAGAAGGTTTTTGAGGCGATGCCCCTGGTCGATCTGTCGGTGGTCCGGGTCAAGGAGGGCGAGGC
>JAEZEB010000122.1 GCA_023438115.1 Pseudomonadota bacterium
CGGTCCACCAGTTCGACCAGCGCCATCGGCGCGTTGTCGCCGACGCGGAAGCCCATCTTCAGGATGCGGGTGTAGCCGCCCGGGCGCGTCTGGTAGCGCGGGCCGAGTTCGTTGAACAGCTTGCTCACGTTGTCGCGATTGCGCAGGCGGTCGAAGGCCAGGCGCTTGTTGGACAGCGTGGGTTCCTTGCCCAGCGTGAGCATCGGCTCGATGACGCGGCGCAGTTCCTTCGCCTTGGGCACGGTGGTCTTGATGACCTCGTGCTCGATGAGCGAATTCATCATGTTGCGCAGCATCGCCTGGCGGTGCTCGCTGGTGCGATTGAGTTTGCGGAGGCCGTGGCCGTGACGCATGGTGTGTTCCTTTCCTTATCTAAAGGCAGCCGTATCAGGTACTGCCAGTTCACCAATGGTTGATGGGATTATCGCTTGTCGAGGCCGGCGGGCGGCCAGGACTCGAGCTTCATGCCCAGCGTGAGACCGCGGGAAGCCAGGACTTCCTTGATCTCGTTGAGCGACTTGCGACCCAGGTTGGGGGTCTTGAGCAGCTCGTTTTCGGTACGCTGGATCAGGTCACCGATGTAGTAGATGTTCTCGGCCTTCAGGCAGTTCGCGGAACGCACCGTCAGCTCGAGCTCGTCGACCGGGCGCAGCAGGATCGGGTCGAACTGCTGGCTCGAACGCTGCACCGGCTGGTCGAAGGCGGCCAGTTCGGAGCCTTCCAGCTGCGCGAAGACGGCGAGCTGCTCGACGAGGATCTTGGCGGAGGCGCGCACGGCGTCTTCCGCGGTGATCGCGCCGTTGGTCTCGATCTCCATCACCAGCTTGTCCAGGTCGGTGCGCTGCTCCACGCGGGCGCTCTCGACGGTGTAGCTCACGCGCTTGACCGGCGAGAAGGACGCGTCCAGCACGATGCGGCCGATAGACTTGGTGGGCTCGTCGCCGTAGCGGCGCACGTTGCCGGGCACGTAGCCGCGGCCCTTCTCCACCTTGATCTGCATGTCGATCTTGCCGCCTTGCGACAGCGTGGCGATCACGTGGTCGGGATTGATGATCTCGACGTCATGCGGGGTCTGGATGTCGGCGGCCGTGACGACGCCTTCGCCGTCCTTGCGCAGCGACAGGGTCACCTCGTCGCGGTTGTGGAGCTTGAACACCACGCCCTTGAGGTTCAGGAGAATGCCCACCACGTCTTCCTGCACGCCGTCGATCGACGAATACTCGTGCAGGACACCGGCGATGGTCACCTCCGTCGCCGCGTACCCGACCATCGACGAGAGCAGGACCCGGCGCAGCGCGTTGCCGAGCGTGTGGCCGTAGCCGCGCTCGAAAGGCTCCAGGGTCACCTTGGCGCGGTTCGTGCCAAGCTGTTCCACGTTGATGGACTTGGGTTTCAGCAGGTTGGTTTGCATGCAGGACTTTCCTCTCAATACCCCCGGCTCGTTACACCGGTAAGGCTGGGGCCCGGCCGCGGTGCCCCGCGGCGGGGAACTAGATCAGGTACGGGGCCCGCAGGCCCCGCTTCGCTCGCTTAGCGCGAGTAGAGTTCGATGATCAGCGACTCGTTGATGTCGGCGCCGAACTCGTCGCGGTCCGGCACCTTCTTGAACGTGCCTTCGGCCTTGTCGACGTTGACTTCGATCCAGGCCGGGATGCCCACCTGCGTGGCCAGCTGCAGCGCCTCGACGACGCGGTTCTGCTTCTTGGACTTCTCGCGCACGGCGACCACGTCGCCCGGCTTGACCTGGTAGGACGGGATGTTGACCGGCTGGCCGTTCACCGTGATGGCCTTGTGGCTCACCAGCTGGCGCGCTTCGGCGCGGGTGGAGCCGAAGCCCATGCGGTACACGACGTTGTCCAGGCGGGATTCCAGCAGGAACAGCAGGTTGGCGCCGGTGTTGCCCTTGCGGCGGTTGGCTTCCTCGAAGTAGCGGCGGAACTGCTTCTCCAGCACGCCGTACATGCGCTTGACCTTCTGCTTCTCGCGCAGCTGCAGGCCGAAGTCGGAGGTGCGCTGGCCCGAGGTGCGGCCGTGCTGGCCGGGGTTGGAGTCGAACTTGGCCTTGTCGCTGATGGCGCGGCGGGCGCTCTTCAGGAACAGGTCGGTGCCTTCGCGGCGGGAGAGTTTGGCCTTGGGGCCGAGGTAACGTGCCACTTTTCTCTTTCCTTCAAATGACTACCGCGCCCAGTTGGCGCGGGAGCCGGCGGTGCGTGCACCACCGGCGGTGGGCTTGGGTCCCCGCCGGGGCAGGGACAGGTTGCGCCTTAGATGCGACGGCGCTTCTGCGGACGGCAGCCGTTGTGCGGCACCGGCGTCACGTCGGAAATCGACGTGATGCGAATGCCGAGCGCGGCCAGCGCACGCACGGACGACTCGCGGCCCGGGCCGGGGCCGCGGATCTCGACGTCCAGGTTCTTGATGCCCTGCTCCATCGCGGCGCGGCCGGCCACTTCCGAAGCCACCTGGGCGGCGAACGGCGTGGACTTGCGCGAGCCCTTGAAGCCCTGGCCGCCGGAGGAGGCCCAGGACAGGGCGTTGCCCTGGCGGTCGGTGATCGTGATGATCGTGTTGTTGAAGGAGGCGTGCACGTGGGCGACGCCGTCGCTCACGTTCTTGCGAACCTTCTTGCGCACGCGCTGCGCAGCGTTGTTGGCAGGAGCCTTGGCCATGTCTTATCTCTTTCCGAATTATTTCTTCAGCGCCTGCGCAGCCTTGCGCGGACCCTTGCGGGTGCGGGCGTTGGTGCGGGTGCGCTGGCCGCGCATGGGCAGGCCGCGGCGGTGGCGGAAACCGCGGTAGCAGCCGATGTCCATCAGGCGCTTGATGTTCATCGTGGTCTCGCGGCGCAGGTCACCTTCGATGGTGAACTGGGCGATCGCGTCGCGGATCTTTTCCAGGTCGGCGTCGGACAGGTCCTTCACCTTCTTGGAATAGGCGATGCCGCAGGCTTCGCAGATCTTGCGCGCGCGCGTGCGGCCGATGCCGAAGATCGCCGTCAGGCCGATCTCGGCGTGTTGGTGCGGCGGAATGTTGATGCCAGCAATACGTGCCATGTCAGTCCTCTATGTCTCTCAGCCCTGGCGCTGCTTGTGGCGCGGGTCGGTGCAGATCACGCGCACCACGTTCTTGCGGCGGATGATCTTGCAGTTGCGGCAGATCTTCTTGACGGAAGCCGAAACTCTCATGTTCTATCTCTCCTAATTCCAATCCGCTTACTTGCTGCGGAACACGATGCGTGCCCGCGACAAGTCGTAGGGCGTCAATTCCACGGTGACCTTGTCACCCGGCAGGATGCGGATGTAGTGCATCCGCATCTTTCCCGAAATATGTCCGAGCACCAGGTGCCCGTTTTCCAGCTTCACCCTGAAGGTGGCGTTGGGAAGGTTCTCGACCACCTCGCCCTGCATCTGGATGACATCGTCTTTCGACATGGTTCATCAGCCGCCCAGCGAGGTCTTGAAGTTCGCCTTCTTCAGCAGCGATTCGTACTGCTGGCTCATCAGGTAGTTCTGCACCTGCGACATGAAGTCCATCGTGACCACCACGATGATCAGCAGCGAGGTCCCGCCGAAGTAGAACGGCACGTTGTACTTCAGGATCAGGAACTCCGGCAGCAGGCACACGAACGTGATGTAGAACGCGCCGACCAGGGTCAGGCGGGCCAGGATCTTGTCGATGTACCGCGCCGTCTGCTCGCCCGGGCGGATGCCGGGGACGAACGCGCCGCTCTTCTTCAGGTTGTCCGCCGTCTCGCGGCTGTTGAACACCAGCGCCGTGTAGAAGAAGCAGAAGAAGATGATCGCAGCGGCATAAAGCATGACATAGATCGGCTGGCCGGGGCTCAGCGTCGCCGCAATGTCCTTCAGCCACCGCATGGAATCGCCGGTCGAGAACCAGCTGACCACCGTGGCGGGCAGCAGGATGATCGAGCTGGCGAAGATCGGCGGGATCACCCCCGACATGTTCAGCTTCAGCGGCAGGTGCGACGACTGGCCGCCGTAGACCTTGTTGCCCACCTGTCGGCGCGCGTAGTTGACCAGGATCTTGCGCTGGCCACGCTCCACGAACACCACGAAGTAGGTCACCAGGGCCACGGTCAGCACGATGAAGATCGCCACGAGGGGACCCATCGCGCCGGTGCGCACCAGTTCCAGCAGCCCGCCGATGGCCGAGGGCAGGCCCGCGGCGATGCCGGCGAAGATCAGCAGCGAGATGCCGTTGCCCAGCCCACGCTCGGTGATCTGCTCGCCCAGCCACATCAGGAACATGGAGCCGGCGGTCAGCGTGACCACCGCCGTCAGGCGAAAGCCGAAGCCGGGCGCGACGACCAGTCCGGGCGTGCCTTCCAGCGCCATGGCGATGCCCAGCGACTGGAACAGGCACAGGCCCAGCGTGCCGTAGCGCGTGTACTGCGTGATCTTGCGGCGGCCGGCCTCGCCCTCCTTCTTCAGCTGCTCGAACGTGGGGACCACGTAGGTGAGCAGCTGCATCACGATGGAGGCCGAGATGTACGGCATGATGCCCAGCGCGAACACCGTGAAGCGCGACAGCGCCCCGCCCGAGAACATGTTGAACAGGCTCAGGATGCCGCCCTGCTGGCCCTTGAACAGCTGCGCGAGCTGGTCCGGGTTGATGCCGGGCACGGGGATGTGCGCGCCGACGCGGTAGACCACGAGGGCGAGCAGCAGGAAGACCAGCCGGCGACGCAGGTCGCCGTACTTGCCGGTCTTCGCGATCTGGGCTGCGGTTGCCACGAGTGCCTGTCGCCTTCGCTCAGTTCAGGGAGCCGCCGGCCGCCTCGATGGCCGCCTTGGCACCCGCGGTCGCGCCGATGCCGGTCAGCTTGACCGCCTTCTTCAGCTCGCCGGACTTGATGACCTTCACGTTCTTGACGTGCTGGCCCACCAGCTTGGCGCCCTTGAGCGTCAGCAGGTCGACTTCGGCGGCGCCCAGCTTCTCCAGGTCGCCCAGCGTCACTTCGTCGTTGAACTTCAGCGTCTGCGACTTGAAGCCGCGCTTGGGCAGGCGGCGCTGCAGCGGCATCTGGCCGCCTTCGAAACCGACCTTGTGGTAGCCGCCCGCGCGGGACTTCTGGCCCTTGTGGCCACGGCCGGCGGTCTTGCCGAGGCCGGAGCCGATGCCGCGGCCGACGCGGCGGCGCGGCTTCTTCGAGCCCTCGGCGGGCTTGATGGTATTGAGTTCCATGTCAGAGCACCTTCACCAGGTAGTCGACCTTGTTGATCATGCCGCGCACGGCGGGCGTGTCCTCGAGCTCGCTGACGGAATTCAGCTTGCGCAGGCCCAGGCCGCGGATCGTCGCGCGATGCGATTCCTTGGTGCCGATCGGGCTGCGAACCAGCTGGATCTTCACCGTCTTCTGCTGTTCTTTGCTTGCCATTGCCTAGCTCCTCAGGCGGCGAAGAGGTCTTCGACCGACTTGCCGCGCTTGGCCGCCACTTCCCCGGGGGTCGTGGAGTTCTTCAGCGCGTCGAAGGTGGCGCGGACCATGTTGTACGGGTTGGCCGAGCCGTGGCTCTTGGCCACGACGTCGGTGATGCCCATCACCTCGAAGACGGCGCGCATCGGGCCGCCGGCGATGATGCCGGTACCCTTGGGAGCCGGAGCCATCATCACGCGGGCCGCGCCGTGCTGGCCGTACACCTGGTGGTGCAGCGTGCCGTTCTTCAGCGAGACCTTGGTCATGTTGCGGCGGGCTTCTTCCATCGCCTTCTGCACGGCAGCGGGCACTTCCTTGGACTTGCCCTTGCCCATGCCGACGCGGCCGTCGCCGTCGCCGACCACGGTGAGCGCGGCGAAGCCGAGGATACGGCCGCCCTTCACCACCTTGGTCACGCGGTTCACCGCGATCATCTTCTCGCGCAGGCCGTCTTCCGGACCGTCACCCTGACGATTAGCTTGAATCTTTGCCATGTTGCTTATCCGTGTCCGTTAGAACTGCAGGCCCGCTTCGCGGGCGGCCTCGGCCAGCGCCTTCACGCGGCCGTGGTAGGCGAAGCCGGCACGGTCGAAGGCGACCTTCTCGACGCCGGCGGCCTTGGCCTTCTCGGCGATCAGCTTGCCGATCTGCTGCGCGGCGGCGACCGTCGCGCCCTTGCCCGAAGCGCCGAGCTCCTTGCGGATGGTGGCATCGACCGTGGAGGCCGTGGCCAGCACCTTGGAGCCGTCGCCGGAGATGAGCGTGGCGTAGATGTGCAGGTTGGTGCGGTTCACCGTCAGGCGGGCCACACCTTGCGTCGCAATGCGGATGCGGGTCTGGCGCGCGCGGCGCAGACGCTGTTCCTTCTTGGTCAAAGTCATGGTGCGGCTCCTTACTTCTTCTTGGTCTCTTTGATCACGACCTTCTCGTCCGCGTAGCGGATGCCCTTGCCCTTGTAGGGCTCGGGCGGCCGCACGCCGCGGATTTCGGCGGCGATCTGGCCGACGCGCTGGCGGTCCGCGCCCTTGACGATGATTTCCGTCGGGGCGGGGGTGGCCACGGTGATGCCGGCCGGCATCTCGATGTTCACGGGATGCGAGAAACCGATCTGCAGGTTCAGCTTGCTGCCCTGCGCGGCGGCGCGGAAGCCCACGCCCACCAGGTTCAGCTTCTTCTCGAAGCCCTTGGTCACGCCGGTGACCATGTTGTTCACGAGCTGGCGCATCGTGCCGCTCATGGCGTTGGCTTCGCGCGATTCATCGGCAGGCGTGAAGGTCAGCTTGCCGCCTTCGTTGCTCACCTTGACCAGGGGGTTCAGGGCCAGCTGCAGGTTGCCGCCGGTGCCCTTGACGCTGATCTGGTCTTCCTTGATGGCCACGTCGACGCCCTGCGGGACGGCGACCGGCGATTTTCCGACTCGGGACATGTTCCTATCCTTCCCTTAGGCGACGTAGCACAGCACTTCGCCACCGACACCGGTAGCGCGCGCCTTGCGATCCGTCATCACGCCCTTCGGCGTGGTGACGATCGCCACGCCGAGGCCGTTCATGACCTGGGGAATGGCGTCGCGGCCCTTGTACACGCGCAGGCCGGGACGGCTCACGCGTTCGATGCGTTCGATCACGGGACGGCCGGCGTAGTACTTCAGGGCGATCTCGAGCTCGCTCTTGCCGCCTTCGGTCTTCACCTGGAAGCCGTCGATGTAACCCTCGTCCTTCAGCACCTGGGCGATGGCCACCTTCACCTTGGAAGCGGGCACGCTCACGGACGCCTTGGAGACCATCTGCGCGTTACGGATGCGCGTCAGCAGGTCGGCGATGGGATCACTCATGCTCATATGTGTCTCTCCTGCCTTCGCTTACCAGCTGGCCTTGACCACGCCCGGGACGTTGCCGGCAAAGGCAAGTTCGCGGACCTTGTGGCGGGCCAGGCCGAACTGGCGGAAGGTTCCGCGGGCACGGCCGGTCAGTTCGCAGCGCTCGCGCTGGCGGGTGGGGTTGGCGTTGCGCGGGAGCTTCTGCAGCGCCAGGCGGGCGGCCATGCGCTCTTCGTCGCTCTTCTTCGCGTCGTTGGCGATGGACTTCAGTTCCTCGCGCTTCTTGGCGTACTTGGCGACCAGCTTGTCACGCTTGAGTTCACGCTGGATCAAAGCAGTTTTTGCCATGCTGGTCTCTCAGTTCTTGAACGGGAAACGGAAGCCGGCGAGCAGCGCCTTGCACTCTTCGTCCGTCTTGGCCGTGGTGGTGATGGAGATGTTCAGGCCGCGCAGGGCGTCGACCTTGTCGTACTCGATCTCCGGGAAGATGATCTGTTCCTTGACGCCGATGTTGTAGTTGCCGCGGCCGTCGAAGGCACGGCCCGACACGCCGCGGAAGTCGCGCACGCGGGGCAGGGCAACCGTCACGAAACGGTCGAGGAATTCGTACATGCGGGCGCCGCGCAGCGTGACCATGCAGCCGATGGCCTGGCCTTCGCGGATCTTGAAGCCGGCGATGGCTTTCTTGGCCTTGGTCACGACGGGCTTCTGGCCGGCGATCTTGGTCAGGTCGCCCACGGCGTTTTCCATGACCTTCTTGTCCGCCACGGCCTCGCTCACGCCCATGTTCAGCGTGATCTTGGTGATGCGCGGCACTTCCATCGGCGACTTGTAGCCGAACTTCTCGGTCAGCTGCGGAGCGACCTTCTCGCGATAGTGTTGTTGCAGTCGGGACATGGTCACGCCACCTTGATTTCTTCGCCGGAGGACTTGAACACGCGGGTGCGCTTGTCGCCCTCGACCTTGATGCCCACGCGGTCGGCCTTGCCGGTGGCGGAGTTGAAGATCGCCACGTTGGACTGGTGGATCGGCATGGCCTTCTCCACGATGCCACCGGTGGTGCCCTTCAGCGGGTTGGGCTTGGTGTGCTTCTTCACCAGGTTGATGCCCTCGACGACGAGGTACTGCTCGTCCTTGCGCAGCGCGACGCGGCCGCGCTTGCCCTTGTCCTTGCCGGCCAGGACGATGACTTCGTCACCCTTGCGGATCTTGTTCATGGCGGGTGTTCCTTACAGGACTTCCGGAGCCAGCGACACGATCTTCATGAACTTCTCGGTACGCAGTTCGCGCGTGACCGGGCCGAAGATGCGGGTGCCGATGGGCTCCAGCTTGTTGTTGAGCAGGACGGCGGCGTTGCCGTCGAACTTGACGAGGGAGCCGTCGCCGCGGCGGATGCCCTTGGCGGTGCGGACCACCACTGCGCTGTAGACCTCGCCCTTCTTGACGCGGCCACGCGGAGCGGCTTCCTTGATGCTCACCTTGATGATGTCGCCAACACTGGCGTAGCGGCGCTTGGAGCCCCCGAGCACCTTGATGCACAGGACGGACTTCGCGCCGGTGTTGTCGGCGACTTCGAGCCGAGATTCAGTCTGGATCATTTCGTGTATTCCCAACTTGTCCCGAACACTTCCTGCAGGACGATCCGGCAGGACATCGGGGCAGTCTTGGGCCCGCCGTCACCAGGACCTCGCGGGCCCGGCTTCGAATGGGCGACATCCGGCTCCTCGGAGCCGAACTGGATTTGCCATAGCCATCTCGCCTCCAAAAAGGCGAGCCCGCGATTATGGCAGATGCGGGGCGTTTGTCAAACGGGTCCTACATTCCGTCCCCGTAGGTCGGGGTGACGGAGGAACCCCGACGCGCTTGCCCTAAACCGGCATCCGCAGGTAGCCCTGCGCCAGCTCCCGGAATTCCGCCGCTTGCGGCTCCACCCCGGTCTCCGCCCGCAGCAATTCCCCGACCTCCGCGGCCAGCGAAGCAGCCATCGCCGCATCCAGGAACAGCATGCGGTGGCGCCGCGCCAGCACGTCTTCCACCGTCCGCGCATATTCATGGCGGGCGGCAAAGCGCACCATCGCGGCCGTCAGGCCGCCACCGAGGTGGCGATCGGGCCCCGGGATGGAGGCGACTTCGGCCGCTTCGGTTCCATAAAGATGCAAGCCCGGCGCCGCGCTGATGGACGTGGTCACCGCGCCGGGCGCGGGCGCGCCCACCAGCGGCAAGCTGGCGGTCACTCCCGCCGGTTTGCGCGCCAAGAGGTTTGCCGAGAAGCATTTCTCCAGCACGTCCTCGGCCATCGCCCGGTAGGTGGTCCACTTGCCGCCGGTCACCGTGACCAGGCCGCTGCGACTGACCAGCACGGTGTGCTCGCGGCTGAGCGACTTGGTCGTCTCACCGTCGTCGCCCACCGGCTTGACCAGCGGCCGCAAGCCCACCCACAGGCTGCGGATGTCCTCGCGCCGCGGCGCCCGCACGAGGTAGCGCGCGGACTCGCTCAGGATGAAATCCAGCTCCTCGCGGAAGGGCCGCGGCTCGCGCGGGATGTCCCCGCGGGGCGTGTCGGTGGTGCCCAGGATGAGCTTGCCCATCCAGGGCACGCCGAACAGGACGCGCCCATCGGCGGTCTTGGGCACCATCAGGGCATGGGTGCCCGGCAGGAATTCGCGGTCGACGACCATGTGCACGCCCTGGCTGGGCGCGACCATGGGGTGCACGGGCCGGCCGCCGGCCTGGGCGTCCTGCCGGCGCAGCTCGTCCACCCAGACGCCGGTGGCGTTGACCACGCAGGTGGCGCGCACCGTGAATTCGCGGCCGGACTCGGCGTCGCGGCAGGTCACGCCCGCCACCTTGCCGCCGGAATGCAGCAGTGCCGTGACCGGGCAGTAGTTGACCAGCAGCGCGCCGCGCGAGGCCGCCGTGCGGGCCAGCGCCAGCGCCAGGCGGGCATCGTCGAACTGGCCGTCCCAGTACTTGACGCCGCCCTTGAGGCCCTGCGGCCGTGCCGTGGGCAGGTAGTCGAGCGTCTTGCCGCGGCTGAGGAACTGCGTCGCGCCCAGCCCGGCGGAGCCCGCCAGGGCGTCGTACACCTTCAGCCCCGCGCCGTAGAACGGCGTTTCCCACAGCCGGTACGACGGCATCACGAAAGGCAGTGGCTGCGCCAGGTGCGGCGCGTTGTTCAACAGCGTCGTGCGTTCGCGCAGCGCCTCGCGCACCAGGCCGATGTCGCCCTGCGCCAGGTAGCGCACGCCGCCGTGCACCAGCTTGGTCGCGCGCGAGGACGTGCCCTTGGCGAAGTCGTGCGACTCCAGCAGCACCACCCGCAGCCCGCGCGCCGCCGCGTCCAGCGCGACGCCCAGGCCCGTGGCCCCACCGCCCACGACCGCGAGGTCCCAGGTCCCGTCCACGGACAGCTTTGCCAGCAGTTCTTCGCGCCGCGTGGCGGCGGCGCTTCCTGTGCCTGCGGGATTCAAGACCGGGCCCAACCCTTGGCGCACTCCACCGCCTGGCGCCAGCGCGCCAGCTTGGCCTGGCGCTCGGGCTCGGGCAGCCGCGGCTGGAAGCGGCGGTCGACCTGCCATTGGCGCGCGATCTCGTCGGCGTCGCGCCAGAATCCGGTGGCCAGCCCGGCCAGATAAGCGGCGCCCAGCGCCGTGGTCTCCGTGACCTGCGGGCGCACCACCGGCACGCCCAGGAAATCCGCCTGCATCTGCATGAGCAGATTGTTGCGCGAAGCGCCCCCGTCCACCCGCAGCTCCGTCAACGCGAGGCCCGCGTCGCGTGACATTGCGGCGAACACGTCAGCGCTCTGCAAGGCGATCGCCTCGAGCGCCGCGCGCGCGATGTGGGCGCGGGTGGTGCCGCGCGTCATGCCAACCAGCGTGCCGCGCGCATGCGGATCCCAGTCCGGCGTGCCCAGTCCGGCGAACGCCGGCACCAGGTAGACGTCGCCGGTGTCCTCCACCTGCGCCGCCAGCGATTCGACTTCGGGCGCGGACTGGATCACCTGCAGCCCATCGCGCAGCCACTGCACCGTGGCGCCCGCCATGAACACGCTGCCTTCCAGGCAGTAGGCCAGGTTCGTCGGCCCCGCCGGCCCACGCCAGCCCACGGTGGTGAGCAGGCGGTTGCGGCTGTTGACCCGCTGCGCGCCGGTGTTCATCAGCATGAAGCAGCCGGTGCCGTAGGTGTTCTTGGCCATGCCCGGCGACCAGCAGGTCTGGCCGAAAGTGGCAGCCTGCTGGTCGCCCGCGATGCCGGCGATGGGCAGTTCCACCCCGAACAGCGAGGCCTCGGTGCTCGCCACCACGCCGCTGGAGGGAACGACCTGCGGCAGCACCGAACGCGGGATGCGCAGCAGCTTGAGCAGCTCGTCGTCCCAGGTGCCGGTGCGCAGGTTGAACAGCATGGTGCGCGAGGCATTGCTGGCGTCCGTCACGTGCACGCGCCCGCCCGTGAGCTTCCACACGAGCCAGGCATCGATGGTGCCGAAGGCCAGCTCGCCGGCCTCGGCCCGCTGGCGCGCGCCGGGCACGTTGTCCAGCAGCCATTCGAGCTTGGTGCCGGCGAAATAGGAGTCGATGACCAGGCCCGTCTTCTGCTGCACGCGCGTGGCGTAGCCGCGCCCGCGCAACTCGTCGCAGCGGGCGGCGGTGCGGCGGTCCTGCCAGACGATGGCATTGGCCACGGGTTCGCCGGTGGCGCGGTCCCACAGCAGGGTGGTTTCGCGCTGGTTGGTGATGCCCAGCGCCGCGATGTGGCCCACGCCGCCGACGGCCGCGATCGCCTCCAGCGCCACCGCATGCTGCGTGGCCCAGATCTCGCGGGCGTCGTGCTCCACCCAGCCGGGCTGGGGGAAGATCTGCGTGAACTCGCGCTGGGCGATGGCGGCCACCTGGCCGGCATGGTCGAAGACGATGGCGCGGGAGCTGGTGGTTCCCTGGTCCAGGGCAAGGACGTATTTCATGGGCCGCCAGCGTAACGCATGACGCTAGACTGCCGCAGCCATGCCGACGGCCGCCACTTCCCTCTCCCGCCGCGCCCTCCTGCGCGGCACGGTGGCGGCCGGCGTGCTGGGGCTGGCGGGCTGCGTATCGCCCCCGCCGCCCGCCGCGCCCGTCTCGCCGCCGCGCCTGCGGCTGCTCGGCGAGACGGTGCTGCCGCACGGCCTCACGTTCGAAGGCACGACGGTCGGCGGCCTCTCGGCGCTGGACCACGATCCCGCGACCGGCCTGTGGGTGGCGTTGAGCGACGACCGCTCCGAGCTGCAGCCGGCGCGCTTCTATACGTTGCGCCTGGAACTGGCGCCCGGATCGCTGCGCACGGAATTGCTCTCGGCCGTGACGCTGCGCCAGGCGGATGGCAAGCCTTTCCCGCGCCGGCGCATGGGCGGCGAGGTCGTCGACCCCGAAGGCGCGCGGCTGCTGCCCGGCGGCCGCGGCCTGTTGTGGACCAGCGAAGGCGACGCCCCCTCCAACCAGTCGCCTGGACTGCGCGAGGCACGCCTGGATGGCAGCCATGTGCGCAGCTTCGCCTTGCCGCCGCACCTGCTGTTCGGCCGCCCCGGCACGGGACCGCGTCCCAACGGCACGCTCGAAGGCATCGCGCTCACGCCCGATGGGCGCACCGCCTGGGTAGCCATGGAAGCGCCGCTGCAGCAGGACGGCCCCGAGCCCGGCGTCGGGCGGCCGGGCGGCCCTTGCCGCTTCACGGCGATCGACATCCCCAGCGGCCGGGCGCAGCGGCAGGTGGCCTATCCGCCCGATGCGGTCCCGCAGCCGCCGGCCTTCCCCGGCGGCTACGCGGACAATGGCGTGAGCGAGATCCTGATGCTGGATGCGACGCGCATGCTGGTGCTCGAGCGCGCGTACAGCCTGGGCGCGGGTAACTCGCTGCGCCTGTACGAGATCGACACGCGCGAGGGCGGCGACACGCTGGCGCTGGAGCGGCTGGAGCCGGGCGGCTTCCGCCCGGTGACGAAGCGCCTGGTCGCCGACTTCGCGCACCTCGGTCTCTCGCGCCTCGACAACGCCGAGGGCATGTGCTGGGGCCCGCGCTTGCCGGATGGGCGCCGCATGCTCGTGGTGGTGAGCGACAACAACTTCAGCGCGCGGCAGGTCACGCAGCTTGCCGCCTTCGAATACCTGGAAACGACATGAACGACAAGAATTCGCGCATCGCCTTCATCGGCGGCGGCAACATGGCCAGCGCCATCATCGGCGGGCTGATCCGGCAAGGGCTGCCCGCGGCCCAGGTGGCCGTGGTGGAACCTTTCGCCGAAGCCCGCGCGCGCCTCGCGCAGCAATTCGGCGTGCAGGCGGAGGAACACGCGGGCCCCGCGCTCGCCTCTGCCGGCCTGGTGGTGTGGGCGGTGAAGCCGCAGACTTTCCGGGAAGCCGCGGCGCAGGCGCGCACGCACGTGGGGCAGGCGCTGCAACTGAGCGTGGCGGCCGGCATTCGCTCCGACAGCATGGCGCAGTGGCTGGGCACCGAGCGCATCGTGCGCTGCATGCCCAACACGCCGGCGCTGGTGGGCAAGGGCATGACGGCGCTGTACGCGCGAGCGGCAGTGGATGCTGCCGACCGGCAGCGTGCCGAGCAGGTCATCGCCACGACGGGCGAGCACCTGTGGGTGGACGAGGAGCGGCACCTGGACGCGGTGACGGCGCTGTCCGGGTCGGGGCCGGCCTACGTCTTCTATTTCCTCGAGGCGATGGAGCGTGCCGGCGGCGAGATGGGCCTGTCGCCGCAGCAGGCGCGACGGCTGGCGGTGGCGACCTTCGCCGGCGCGTCGGAGCTGGCGCGCACGTCGGAGGAGACGCTGCAGGTGCTGCGCGAGCGCGTGACGTCCAAGGGCGGGACGACGTACGCGGCGATCACGTCGCTCGAGGAGGATCGCGTGCAGGATGCGTTCGTGAAGGCACTGCACGCGGCCTGCAAGCGGGCGGAGGAGCTGGGGGACGAGTTCGGGAAGTGAGCGGTCGAGCGTCGGGGTTCGGCTTCGCGCTCACCCCGACCTACGCACAGGCCGGTTCCCTTCGTAGGTCGGGGTGAGCGCGCGCAGCGCCGAATCCCGGCACCTCAAAGCGCGTACCCCACCACCGTCCCCGCGAACAACGCGAACCCGAACCAGTGGTTCACCCGGAACGCGCGGAAGCACCCTTCCCGCGTCCTGTCCCTGATCAGCGTGTAGTGCCACGCCGCCTGCGCCCCCGCGGCCGCTACCGTCAGCGCCACCACGGCCGCCGGAATGCGCCCGGCCATCACCACGGCCCAGACCACGATCGCCGCCACGTAGCACGCCATCACCACCGCCACGTCCGCCCGCCCCAGCGTGATCGCGGAAGTCTTGATGCCGATGCGCAGGTCGTCGTCGCGGTCCACCATCGCGTATTCGGTGTCGTAGGCGAGCACCCAGAACAGGTTGCCCAGCAGCAGCACCCAGGCGAGCAGCGGGACCTCGCCGCGCACGGCCGCGAAGGCCATCGGGATGCCGAAGCTGAAGGCCACGCCCAGCACCGCCTGCGGCATGGAGACGAAACGCTTGGCATAGGGATAGACGATGGCGATCGCCAGCGCCGCGAAGGACCACGCGATCGCCGCCGCGTTCGTGGTGAGCACCAGCGCGAAGGCGAGCAGCGCGAGCACCGCGCCGAGCACCAGCGCCTCCTTCACCGACACGGCGCCGGTGGTCACCGGCCGCTGCGCCGTGCGCTTGACGTGGCGGTCGAACTCTCGGTCGGCCACGTCGTTGACGCAGCAGCCCGCGCTGCGCATCAGGATCGTGCCGAGGGTGAACACCGCCACCAGGTGCCATCCCGGGAATCCGCCCTGCGCGATCCACAACGCGTAGAGCGAGGGCCACAGCAGCAGCAGCCAGCCCGCGGGCCGGTTCCAGCGGACCAGGTCGAGGTAGAGGCGGAACTTTCCGCCCATCAGGCGACGCCGAGCCCCAGCCGGCGCAGGTCGAGCCGGCCCTCGCGCATGGGCGGGCACCAGAAGTACGCGCCGGTCACCGGCCGGCTGATCTTGAAGAGGGCGTCGACGATGCCGTCGTCCTGCCCCGCCATGCGGCGCATCTGCTGCTCGAAGGCGCGGTGCGACTGGCCGAAGGCCACGAACATGAGGCCGGCGCGCATGTCGTCCATCCACGGCATGGAACGGCGCAGCACGAAGGCCTCGGGATCGAAGCTCTCCTGCGCGGTGCGCTTGACGTGCGCGGTTTCGGGCGCGTCCTCCAGCTCCTCGTTGTCCGCCAGGCGGCGGCCGAAGTGGTGGTCCTTCTGCAGGTCGCCCAGTGCCTCGAAGGCGTCCAGGTCGTGCACCCATTGCTGGATGGCCACGTAGCTGGAGCCGTCGACGCCCGAGCCCTCACCGTGTGCAAAGGCGGCCTCCAGCGCCGCATCGCCCTTCGGGTTCTCGGTGCCGTCCTCGAAGCCGGTCAGGTCCTTGCCGAAGCCTTCGCTCCAGCCGTGGCGGAAGCCATTGACCACGCTCTTCATCTCGAAGGCCGGCCGCAGCGCCTTCTGCACCTTGCGTGTGAGGTGCAGGAGATGGCCGAGGTCCTCGCCCCGGATCCAGCACCACAGCGGCATGGGCGTGGAAGGCACCTCCACGCCATGGCCCGAGAAGTCCTCGGGAAATTCATGCAGGTGGGGAATGTCGCAACCCAGCGCCTGCACCAGCCCAGGGCCGAAACCCACCACGACGTCGCTGCCGTTCGCCAGCGGCGACAGGCGCGTCAGCGCCTCCTTGATCGCGCCGGGATCGAGGCCGGGATCGGCCAGCGAGAACACGCAGAAGCGCGCCACCGGCGGGATCGGCTCCAGGATTCCCGGCTGGTACAGGTTTGAAAGCTCTTGCATGCCCGGATGTTAGTCCAGGGCATGCGGCCGATGGACTACTCCTCGAGCATCGAACGCAACATCCAGGCCGTCTTCTCGTGGAAGTCCAGCCGCTGCGTCAACAGGTCCATCGTCGGCTCGTCGCCGGCCTTGTCCACGGTGGGCACCAGCTCGCGCGCGGTGCGGGCGACGGCCTCGTGGCCCTTCACCAGGATGCGCACCATCTCCATCGCCTTGGGCACCTCCGTCGGCGCGTCGGGCACCGAGGCCAGCTTGCCGAAGGCCGCATAGGAGCCCGGCGCCAGGTGGCCCAGCGCGCGGATGCGCTCGGCGATGTCGTCGATGGAGTTCCACAGGTCGGTGTACTGCTGCATGAACATCGCATGCAGCGTGTTGAACATCGGCCCGGTGACGTTCCAGTGGAAGTTGTGCGTGGTGAGGTAGAGCGTGTAGCTGTCGGCCAGCAGGCGGCTCAGGCCCTCGGCGATGGAGGCGCGATCGGCCTCGTTGATGCCGATGTTGATCGTGGGTGCGGCTTGGCTCATCCGTTTCTCCTTCTTTCCGTGCGAATCCACTCTATATGGAGCACGCCCGGCGCGGGGGCAAAAGGAGTGTTTCAATCGCCCCGATAGGCGAATCGCTTCAGGACAGGCGCTTGACGCCCGGCAGCTCGCAGGCGTAGATGGCGTTGCGCAGCGCGGCAATGGCCTCGTAGCGCGTGAAGCTGCGGCGCCAGGCCAGCACCACGCGGCGGTTGGGCGGATCGCCGTCGAAGGGGATGTACTTGACGAAGGTCTCGTCCTCGGGGCGCTTGCGGGGCTTGCTGGCCAGCGCTTCCTTGGGCACCGACAGCCGCGGCACCAGCGTCACGCCCATGCCGGCGGCCACCATGTGCTTGATGGTCTCCAGCGAGGAACCCTCGAAGCTCTTGCGGATGCCTTCCGCGTCGCTGGAGAAGCGCGCGAACTCCGGGCAGACCTCCAGCACGTGGTCGCGAAAGCAGTGGCCGGTGCCCAGCAGCAGCATGGTCTCCTGCTTCAGCTCCTCGGCCGTGACCGCCTTGCGCGCGGCCAGTGCGTGGTTGCTCGGCACGGCCGCGAGGAAGGGCTCGTCGTACAGCGGCGCGATGGCGAGGCCCGTGTCCGGGAACGGCTCGGCCATGATGGCGCAGTCGATCTCCCCGGTGCGCAGCATCTCCAGCAGCTTGGCGGTGAAGTTCTCCTGCAGCATGAGCGGCATTTGCGGCGTCATGCGGATCGCCTGGCGCACCAGGTCGGGCAGCAGGTAGGGGCCTATCGTGTAGATCACGCCCAGGCGCAGCGGGCCGGCCAGCGGGTCCTTGCCGCGCTTGGCGATCTCCTTGATGGCCGCGGCCTGCTCCAGCACGCTCTGCGCCTGCCGCACGATGTCCTCGCCCAGCGGCGTCACGGAGACCTCGTTGGCGCTGCGCTCGAACAGCTTCACTTCCAGCTCGTCCTCGAGCTTCTTGATCGCCACCGACAGCGTGGGCTGCGAGACGAAGCAGGCTTCGGCCGCGCGGCCAAAATGCTTTTCGCGGGCCACGGCGACGATGTATTTGAGTTCGGTGAGCGTCATGGGCTTCGGCCGGAATTGTCGTGCAATTGCGCTGCCAGGGGGTTCAGGCCTTCAGGTAGTCCTGGCGCCCCCCCAGCCAGCGCGCGACGTGCCGCTGCGCGAGCTCGGGATGGCGGTCGAGCAGCAGCGGAGCGAGGCCGCGCGCCCATTCGAGCAGCGGGGTATCGGCGGCGAGGTCGGCGAAGCGCAGCAGCGGCGCGCCCGATTGCCGCGCGCCCAGGAATTCACCGGGCCCGCGGATCTCCAGGTCGCGCCGGGCGATCTCGAAGCCGTCGTTGGTCTCGGCCATCGCCTTCAGGCGCGCGCGGGCGGTTTCGCCCAGCCGGCCGTTGTCGCCGGTGGAGTAGAGCAGCACGCAGGCGGAAGCCGCGGCGCCGCGCCCGACCCGGCCGCGCAGCTGGTGCAGCTGCGACAGCCCGAAGCGCTCGGCGTGCTCGATCACCATCAGCGAGGCATTGGGCACGTCGACGCCGACCTCGATCACGGTGGTCGACACCAGCACGGCCATCTGCCCGCCGGTGAAGAGCGACATCACGGCCTTCTTCTCGGGCACCGGCATGCGCGAATGCAGCAGGCCCACCATCACGCCGGGCAGCGCGGCGCCCAGCGCCTCGTGCGTTTCCGTGGCGTTGGTGAGGTCCAGCGATTCGCTCTCCTCGATTAGCGGACAGACCCAGTAGACCTGCCGGCCCTCGGCCACCTGCGCGCGGATGCGCGCGATCACTTCCTCGCGGCGGCTGTCGGCGATCAGCTTGGTCACGATGGGCGTGCGTCCCGGCGGCAGTTCGTCGATGGTGGAGACGTCCAGGTCCGCGTAGTAGCTCATGGCCAGCGTGCGGGGGATGGGGGTGGCGGACATCATCAGCAGGTGCGGTTCGCCGCCTGTTTCGCGCATCTTCCCGCGCAACGCCAGCCGCTGCTCCACGCCGAAGCGGTGCTGCTCGTCGATGATCGCCAGGGCCAGCGCCTTGAACTGCACCTGCTCCTGGATCACCGCATGCGTGCCCACCACCAGCGCGGCCTCGCCGCTGGCGACCAGCGCCAGCATCTCCTGCCGCTCCTTCTTGCGCTGGCTGCCCGTGAGCCAGGCCACGCGCAGGCCGCGCGGCGCCAGCAGCGGCTCCAGCCAGCCGATCAATTTGCGGAAGTGCTGCTCCGCGAGGATCTCGGTGGGCGCCATCAGCGCGCATTGCCAGCCGGCGTCGATCGCGATGGCGGCGGCGAGCGCCGCGACGATGGTCTTGCCCGAACCCACGTCGCCCTGCAGCAACCGGTGCATGGGCCGCGCGCGCTGCAGGTCGCGCGCGATCTCCTCGCCCACCCGCCGCTGCGCGCCGGTGAGCTGGAAGGGCAGGGCGGCGAGCAATTGCTCGTGCAGTCCGCCCGCACGCGCCTGCAGCGACGGTGCGCGCAAGGCGTCGTGCTCGCGCCGGCTCTCCAGCTGCGAGAGCTGTTGCGCCAGCAACTCCTCGGCCTTCAGGCGCAGCCAGGCGGGATGGCTGCGGTCCTCCAGTGCCGCGAGGGAAACCTCGGGCGTGGGGTGGTGCAGGAACTCCAGCGCCTGGCGCAGGCTCCAGGCCGTGGCCTTCCCGGGCGCGGGCGGCGCGTCGGGCGGAACAGTCTCCGAGAGATCGGCCTTGGCCAGGCCGCTGACCACCGCCTTGCGCAAATAGGCCTGCGGCAAGCCGGCGACCGTGGAATACACCGGCGTCAGCGCCTGCGGCAGTTCGCCGCCCGCGGCCTTGTACGTGGGGTGCACCATCTGCCAGCCCAGGAAGCCGCCCTTGAGCTCGCCGCGGATGCGCAGCCGCGCGCCGGGCGCGAGTGCCTTCTGCTGCGACGGGTAGAAGCTGAAGAAGCGCAGCACGCAGGTGTCGCTGCCGTCGTCCACCGTCACCACCAGCTGGCGGCGCGGGCGGTATTGCACGGAGCTTTCGGTGACCGTCGCCTCGATCTGCACCGTCTCGCCCTCGCGCGCGTCGCGCAGCTGCACGATGCGCGTCTCGTCCTCGTAGCGCAGGGGGATGTGCAGCGCCAGGTCGATGTCGCGCGCCAGTCCGAGCCTGGCAAGGGCTTTCTGCGGCTCGGTCGGGGCCTTGGCGGCGGGCATGGGACAATTCTGCCCTGCTCTTCATTGATCCTTCTTGGAACGGGTCTGTCCGGCCCTCAAGCCATGCGCCATTTCTCCCTGGGCGATTTCGATTTCGCCCTCCCCCCCGAACTGATCGCCCAGCATCCGGCCGCGGAGCGCAGCGCCTCGCGCCTGCTCGATGGCACCGGTGCCACGCCGGTCGACCGCGCCTTCCGCGACCTGCCCGGCCTGCTGCAGCCCGGCGACCTGCTGGTCTTCAACGACACGCAGGTGGTGAAGGCCCGCCTTTTCGGCGAGAAGCCCACGGGCGGCAAGCTGGAACTGCTGGTCGAACGCGTGCTCGGTGGCCACGAAGTCGTGGCCCACATGAAGGTGAGCAAGAAGCCCCTCGCCGGCACCGAGCTGCGCATGGACGGCGGCTTCACCGCCACCCTGCTCGGACGCTGGCCGGACGAGGAAGGCGCGCTGTTCCACTTCGCCTTCAGCGACGATCCCTACCGCCTGATGGAGCTGCACGGCCACGTGCCGCTGCCGCCCTACATCACGCACGAAGACACGGCCGAAGACGCCCGCCGCTACCAGACCGTCTTCGCGCGCAATCCCGGCGCCGTCGCCGCGCCCACGGCCGCCCTGCACTTCGACGAAACCGTGCTGGCCGCGCTGGATGCCCGCGGCGTGCAGCGCGCCGCCGTGACGCTGCACGTGGGCGCCGGCACCTTCCAGCCGGTGAAGACCGAGGACATCGCGCAGCACCGCATGCACAGCGAGTGGTACGAGGTGCCGCAAGCCACGCAGCAGGCGATCGCCGATCTGCGCGCGCGCGGCGGCCGGCTGGTCGCAGTCGGCACGACCACCGTGCGCACGCTGGAATCGTGGGCGCGCGGCGGCCAGTCCCGCGGCGACACCGACATCTTCATCACGCCCGGCTTCGCCTTCCGGGAAGTCGACGTGCTGGTCACCAACTTCCACCTGCCGAAGTCGACGCTGATGATGCTGGTGAGCGCCTTCGCCGGCTACGACAAGGTGATGGACCTGTACCGCCACGCGATCGCGCAGGGCTACCGCTTCTTCAGCTACGGCGACGCGATGCTGCTGGAGCGGGCGCGCGCCTGAGCTTGCCTCAGACGATGCCGCCGTTGGCGAACACCGTCTGCCCGTTGACCCAGCCGCCTTCGCCGCTGCACAGCGCCGCGATCACGCCGGCGATGTCCTCCGGCTCGCCCAGCCGCTTGTGCGGCGTGCGCTGGGCGAAGCCGGCGATCATCTGCGGCGTCTTGCCGTCGGTGAAGAGCGTGGTGTTGACCACGCCCGGCGCCAGCGCGTTGACGGAAATCATCCGGCCTTCGAGCTCCTTCGCCAGGACGTTGGCGTAGAGCTCCTGCGCCGCCTTGCTGGCGGCATAAGGGCCGTAGGTGGGCGTGCGCAGTTGCGTGATGCTGGACGACAGGGCGAAGATGCGGCCGCCGTTGCGCACGCGCCGCGCGGCCTCGCGCAGGACGTGGAAGCTGCCCTTCACGTTGACGTCCATCATGTGGTCGAAGTCGGCATCGCTCATGTCGCGGAAGCTCGCCAGGCGCATCACGCCGGCGTTGCTCACCACCACGTCGATGCCGCCGAACGCGCTTTCCGCCGCGTCGAACAGGCGCCGCACCGCGGCCGGGTCGGACACGTCGGCCTGCACCCAGATGGCCCGGCCGCCGGCCTGCACGATCCCGTCGGCCACCTGGGCGGCCAGGTCGCGGTTCCGCACGCAGTTCACCGCCACGGCATAGCCGTCGCGCGCCAGCCGCCGGGCCGTGGCCGCGCCGATGCCGCGCGAGGAGCCGGTGACGATCGCGACCTTGCC
>JAEZEB010000137.1 GCA_023438115.1 Pseudomonadota bacterium
GCGGCCCGGCAAAGCCGGTCCGCGGCGGCACTGGAAGAACCCCGAGATGACTCCATTCATTCGCCTCCACCCGAACGACGACGTCCTCATCGCCCGCTCGCAACTCGTGGGCGGCACCACGGTCGAAGGCGTCACCACGCGCGGGCTGATTCCGCCGGGCCACAAGATCGCCGTGCGCGCCGTCGCGCCGGGCGAGCCGGTGCGGCGCTACAACCAGATCATCGGCTTCGCCAGCAAGCCCATCGCGCCCGGCGAGCACGTGCACACGCACAACCTCGACGTGGGGCCGGACGGCGGCGGTTTCGCGCGCGACTACGCCTTCGGCGCCGACGTGAAGGCCGAGCCGCCGCTGCGCGAAGCCACCTTCCTGGGCATCAAGCGCCCCGACGGCCGCGTGGCCACGCGCAACTACATCGGCGTGCTCTCCAGCGTGAACTGCTCCGCCACCGCGGCGCGGGCGATCGCGGACCACTTCTCGCGCCTGACCAATCCGCGCGCGCTCGCCGACTACCCCAACGTCGACGGCGTCGTGGCCCTCACGCACGGCACCGGCTGCGGCATGGACACCGAAGGCCTGGGCATGCAGATCCTGGAGCGCACGCTGGCGGGCTACGCCACGCATGCCAACTTCGCCGCCGTGATCGTCGTGGGCCTCGGCTGCGAGGCGAACCAGATCAACGCCTGGCTGGCCCACAGCAGCCTGCGCGAAGGTGACACCTTGCGCGTGTTCAACATCCAGGACACCGGCGGCACGCGCCGCACGGTGGAAAAAGGCATCGCGCTGGTGAAGGAGATGCTGCCCGCGGCCAACCGCGTCAAGCGCGAACCCTGCGGCGCGTCGCACATCACCATCGGCCTGCAGTGCGGCGGCTCCGACGGCTATTCGGGCATCAGCGCCAACCCGGCGCTGGGCGCGGCGGTGGACCTGCTCGTGGCGCACGGCGGCACCGCGATCCTGTCGGAGACGCCGGAGATCTATGGCGCCGAGCACCTGCTCACCCGCCGCGCCGTGCGGCGCGAGGTGGGCGAGAAGCTCGTGGCGCGCATCCACTGGTGGGAGCACTACACGAGGGTCAACGAAGGCGAGATGAACAACAACCCCTCTCCGGGCAACAAGGCGGGCGGCCTGACGACCATCCTCGAGAAGTCACTGGGCGCGGTGGCCAAGGGCGGCACCACGAACCTGCAGGCCGTGTACGAATACGCGGAGCCGGTGACGGCCAAGGGCTTCGTCTACATGGACACGCCCGGCTACGATCCGGTCAGCGCCACGGGCCAGGTGGCGGGGGGCGCCAACATGATCTGCTTCACCACTGGCCGCGGCTCGGCCTACGGCTGCGCGCCTTCGCCGTCACTGAAGCTCGCCACCAACACGGCGCTGTGGCAGCGGCAGGAGGAGGACATGGACATCAACTGCGGCGAGATCATCGACGGCACCGCCTCCGTGCAGGAGATGGGCGAGCGCATCTTCCGCCTGGTGCTGGCCACCGCCTCGGGGGAGCACAGCAAGAGCGAGCAGCACGGCTACGGCCAGAACGAGTTCGTGCCGTGGCAAGTCGGCGCGGTGATGTGAGGACAGGACAGCCATGACCCGGAAGTACCAGGCCGCGCAACTGCGCGCCACGATCGCCACCCTGCTCGCGGCCGCGGGAAGTTCGGAAGAGGAGAGCCGGCAGGTCGCCGACAACCTCGTGCTCGCCAACCTCAGTGGCCACGATTCGCACGGTGTCGGCATGGCGCCGCGCTACGTGGACGCGGTGCTCGAAGGCGGGCTGCATCCCAACACCTCGGTGGCCGTGAACTTCGACGGCGGCAGCGTGCTCGCGCTGGACGGCCGGCGCGGCTACGGGCAGATCGTCGGCGTGCAGGCGATGGAACTCGCGATGGCGCGCGCGCTGGAAACCGGCAGCTGCGTGATGACGCTGGCGCAGGCGCACCACCTGGGCCGCATCGGCCACTTCGCGGAGATGGCGGTGGAGCGCGGGCTCGTCTCCATCCATTTCGTCAACGTGCAGTCGCGCCCCGTCGTGGCGCCCTGGGGCGGCGGCGACGGCCGCTACGGCACCAATCCCTTCTGCGTCGGCATCCCGCTGGCGGGGCAGCCGCCTTTCGTGCTGGACTTCGCCACCAGCCGCGTGGCGCAGGGCAAGATGCGCGTCGCCCACAACGAGGGCCGCGAGGTCGAGCCGGGCTACCTGATCGACGAGAAGGGCCGGCCCACGACCAATCCCGGCGTGGTGGTCGTGCCGCAACCCGGCGGCATGTTCGGCGCCCTGCTCGCCTTCGGCGAGCACAAGGGCTACGGCATGGCCGTGGCCTGCGAGCTGCTGGGAGGCGCGCTCACCGGCAGCGGCACCTGGCACCGCCCCGCCGACACGCAGCGCGCGGTGGTCAACGGCATGTTCACGGTGGTGGTGGATCCGCGCCGCCTGGGCACGCAGGAAGTGTTCGAGCGAGAGGCGCAGGCCTTCGTGAAATGGCTGCGCCAGAGCCCGCCGGCGCCCGGCACCGGCGGCGTGCTGCTCGCCGGCGAACCGGAACGCCAGGCCCGGCGCGAGCGCGAGGCGCAGGGCATCGCGATCGACGACCAGACCTGGGCGGAGATCGTCGCCGCGGGGGCCCCGGGGGGGGGCCCCCACCGCAAACGCCCCAGCCGCCG
>JAEZEB010000183.1 GCA_023438115.1 Pseudomonadota bacterium
GCGCGGCACCTTGTAGCCGGCCAGGTGCTTGCGGCAATGGGCGACGACCTCCTCCGCCGTGAGCGTCGCGCCCGCCTTCAGCTCCACGAAGGCGCAGGGCGTCTCGCCCCAGCGCGCGTCGGGCTTCGCGACCACCGCGGCGGCGAGCACGTCCGGGTGGCGGTACAGCACGTCCTCCACCTCGATGGACGAGATGTTCTCGCCGCCCGAGATGATGATGTCCTTGCTGCGGTCCTTGATCTTGATGTAGCCGTCGGGGTACTGCACCGCGAGGTCGCCCGTGTGGTACCAGCCGCCCGCGAAGGCTTCCTGCGTCGCCTTCGCGTTCTTCAGGTAGCCCTTCATCGTGATGTTGCCGCGGAACATGATCTCGCCCATGGTTTCGCCGTCCCAGGGCACAGGCCGCATCGTCTGCGGATCGAGGACGCGGGCGCTGCGCTGCAGGTGGTAGCGCACGCCCTGGCGCGCGTTGAGACGCGCGCGCTCGCCGATGTCCAGCCCGTCCCAGTCCTCATGCTTCGCGCACGCCGTCGCGGGACCATAGACCTCCGTCAGGCCGTACACGTGCGTGAGGTCGAAGCCCATCTTCTCCATGCCTTCGATCAGCGAAGCCGGCGGCGCCGCGCCCGCCACCATCGCCTTCACGCCGCGGGGCAGGCCCTGCTTCAGCTCGTCCGGGGCGTTGACCAGCAGGCCGTGCACGATGGGCGCGCCGCAGTAGTGGGTGACGCCGTGCTCGCGGATCGCGTCGGCCATCGCCTTGGCCTCCACCTTGCGCAGGCAGACGTTGACACCGGCGCGCGCGGCCACCGTCCAGGGGAAGCACCAGCCGTTGCAGTGGAACATCGGCAGCGTCCACAGGTAGACCGCGTGCTTGGGCAGGTCCCATTCGAGGATGTTGGAGATCGCGTTGATCGCCGCGCCGCGGTGGTGGTAGACCACGCCCTTGGGATTGCCGGTGGTGCCGCTGGTGTAGTTCAGCGCGATGGCGTCCCATTCGTCGGCCGGAAGTTCCCAGGCGAATTGCGGGTCGCCGCCCTGCAGGAAGGCCTCGTAGGTGGTGCTGCCGATGCGCGTCGCTTCACCTGTGAAGAGCGCATCCTCGGCATCGATCACCAGCAGCGGCGCGACGGACTGGCGCAGCGCGATCGCCTGGCGCATCACCGGCGCGAACTCCGGATCGACGATCACGGCCCTGGCCTCGCCGTGGTCCAGCATGAAGGCCACGGCTTCGGGATCGAGCCGCGTGTTGAGCGTGTTGAGCACGGCGCCCGCCATCGGGATGCCGAAGTGCGCCTCCACCATGGGCGGCGTGTTGGGCAGCATCACGGCGACCGTGTCGCCCTTGCCCAGGCCGGCCTTCACCAGCGCGCTCGCGAGGCGCCGGCAGCGCTCGTAGGTCTCGCCCCAGGTGCGGCGCAGCGCGCCGTGGACGACGGCCGTGCGCCGCGGGTAGACCTCGGCCGCGCGCTCCAGGAAGGAAAGCGGCGACAGCGGCGCGAAATTCGCCGCGTTGCGGGGGAGGTCCTGGTCGAAGATGCCGGTCATGCGCTGTCTCCTTGCAATGCGGCGAGGGTAGCCTTTTTAGGTCCGGTGCAAAATCCGGGACGAACACGTACTCCATGGCCATCCCCCAGAACTTCATCCAGGAACTGATCTCCCGCGCCGACGTCGTGGAGATCGTGGGCCGCCATGTGCAGCTGAAGAAGGGCGGCGCCAACTTCATGGGGCTGTGCCCCTTCCACGGGGAGAAGACGCCCTCGTTCACCGTCAGCCCCTCCAAGCAGTTCTACCACTGCTTCGGCTGCGGCAAGAACGGCAACGCCATCGGCTTCCTGATGGACTACGCCGGCATGAACTTCGTCGAGGCCGTCAAGGACCTGGCGGGCCAGTACGGCATGCAGGTGCCCGAGGACGACCGCTCGCCGCAGGACCGCGCCCGCGAGGCGGAGCAGCGCCAGAAGCAGGCCACCATCACCGACGTGCTCGAGAAGGCCGGCGCGGCCTACCGCAAGCACCTGAAGACCTCGCCGCGCGCCATCGAGTACTTCAAGCGCCGTGGTGTTTCCGGCGAAATCGCCAAGCGTTTCGGCCTGGGCTATGCCCCGGAAGGCTGGCGCACCCTGGCCAGCGTGTTCCCGGAGTACGACGACCCGCTGCTCGCCGAAAGCGGCTTGGTGATCGTCAACGAGGAAGACCCCGGATCAGGTCCGGGGCAGGCTCGCCGCTACGACCGCTTCCGGGACCGCGTGATGTTCCCCATCCGCAACGTCAAGGGCGAGTGCATAGGCTTCGGCGGCCGCGTGCTCGGCGACGGCACGCCCAAGTACCTCAACTCGCCCGAGACGCCGGTCTTCAGCAAGGGCCGGGAACTCTATGGCCTCTGGGAGGCGCGCAACGCGCTGCGCGAGCAAGGCTTCGTGCTGGTGACCGAGGGCTACATGGACGTGGTGGCGCTGGCGCAGCTGGGCTTCCCGAATGCGGTGGCCACGCTCGGGACGGCCTGCACGCCCGAGCACGTGCAGAAGCTGATCCGCTTCACCCACAGCGTGGTCTTCAGTTACGACGGCGACGCGGCGGGCCGGCGCGCCGCGCACGGCGCTGGACGGAGCCCTGCCCTACGCCAGCGACGTGCGC
>JAEZEB010000249.1 GCA_023438115.1 Pseudomonadota bacterium
CGCCCGCCCTTCGCCCCCGCGCCTGGCCCCATGTCGATCACCCAGTCGGCCTGCGCCACCACACGCATCTCGTGCTCCACCACAACGACGGTATTGCCCTCGTCCACCAGCCGCTGCAGCTGCGCCATCAGGCGGTCGGCGTCGGCGGCGTGCAGCCCCGTGGTCGGTTCGTCCAGCACGTAGAGCGTGTCGCCGCGGTGCGTGCGCTGCAGCTCCGTCGCGAGCTTGATGCGCTGCGCCTCGCCACCCGAGAGCTCCGTCGCCGGCTGGCCCAGGCGCAGGTAGCCGAGCCCCAGGTCCTGCAGCACCTGCAGCGGACGCTGCACGGCGGCCTCGCCCTCGAAGAAGGCCGTGGCCTCGTCCACGGTCATGCGCAGCACGTCGGCGATACTGCGCTCGCGCCACAGCACCTCCAGTGTCTGCGCGTTGTAGCGCGCGCCATGGCACTGCGGGCAAGGCGCGTACACGCTGGGCATGAACAGCAGTTCCACGGACACGAAGCCCTCGCCCTCGCAAGTCTCGCACCGGCCCTTGGGCACGTTGAAGGAAAAGCGCCCGGGGTCGTAGCGGCGCCTGCGCGCGGCCGGCGTGGCAGCGAACAGCTTGCGCACGCCGTCGAAGAGGCCCGTGTACGTCGCCAGGTTGGAGCGCGGCGTGCGGCCGATCGGCTTCTGGTCCACCTGCACCAGCCGCCGGATCCTGCCCGTGTCGCCCGCGAGCCGTCCCGACCAGGTGCCGTCGCGCGCGCTGGGCTCCAGCATCTCGTCGGCCTCTTCCTCGCCATCGGGCAAGGCGCTGCCCAGGTGCTGCGCCACCAGTTCCAGGAGCGCGCGCGTGACCAGCGTGGACTTGCCCGAACCCGACACGCCCGTCACGGCCGTGAGGCAGCTGAGAGGAAATGCCGCGTCCAGGCCTTCGAGGTTGTTGCGGGTCACGCCCTCCAGCCGGAGCCAGCCGCGCGGCTCGCGGGCGCGGCTGCACTCGGGCGCTACCTCGCCGAACAGGTGGCGCCGCGTCTGCGATTCCTTGACCTCCGCCAGGCCGTCGGGCGGACCGCTGTACAGGACGCGCCCGCCGCGCTCGCCCGCCTCCGGCCCCACGTCGACCAGCCAATCGGCGCGCCGCATCAGCGAGAGATCGTGCTCCACCACGTAGACGGAATTGCCGCTCGCCTTCAGCCGCTGCAACGCGGCCAGCAGCGCCTCGCCGTCCGCCGGATGCAAACCGGCCGAGGGTTCGTCCAGCACGTAGATCACGCCGAACAGCTGCGAGCCGAGCTGGGTGGCCAACCGCAGCCGCTGCAGCTCGCCCGGCGACAGCGTGGGCGTGCTGCGGTCCAGCGAGAGATAGCCCAGGCCCAGCTCCATCAGCGTGCGCATGCGCGCAAGCAAATCGTGCGCGAGCCGCTGCGCCGCGAGGCGCTTCTCCTCGGAAACGCCGGACGTGAGACGCACGTCGGGTGCGGCCGCGTGCGAGGCGCCGCCGCGCGCCACCCGCGCCTGCGTCGCCTTCTTCGAAGCCGCGCGCGACAGCTTGTCGCCTGCCGGCATCACGTCCTGCAAACGCCCTTCCGCCGCCGGCTGCAGGATGCGCGCGGCGTCCTCGATCGGCATCTGCGACAGCGCGCCGATGTCGTGGCCCGCGAAAGTGACGGCCAGCGCATCCGGCTTGAGCCGCTTGCCCGCGCACACAGGGCACGGCGTGCTCACCATGTATTGCGCCACCCGCTTCTTCATCATCGCGCTCTGCGTGGTCGCGAAGGTGTGCAGCACGTAGTTGCGCGCGCTGGTGAAGGTGCCCATGTAGGCCGGCTCGGTCTTGTGGCGCAGCGCCTGGCGCGTCTCCTTCGGCGTGAAGCCGGGATACACCGGCACCGTGGGCGTTTCGTCGGTGAAGAGGATCCAGTCGCGCAGCTTGCGCGGCAGCTCGCGCCAGGGCTTGTCGACGTCGTGGCCCAGCGAGACGAGGATGTCGCGCAGGTTCTGCCCGTGCCAGGCCGGCGGCCAGGCGGCGATGGCGCGCTCGCGGATGCTCAGCGTGTCGTCCGGCACCATCGAGGCCTCGGTGGCGTCATACACGCGGCCCTGGCCGTGGCACCGCGGGCAGGCGCCTTGCGGCGTGTTGGGCGAGAAGTCCTCCGCGTACAGCATGGGCTGGCCCGGCGGATAGTGGCCCACGCGCGAGTACAGCATGCGCAGCAGGCTCGACAACGTCGTGACGCTGCCCACCGACGACCGCGTGCTGGGCGTGCCGCGCTGCTGCTGCAGGGCCACGGCGGGCGGCAGGCCTTCGATCGCATCGACGTCCGGCACGCCGGCCTGGTCGATCAGGCGGCGCGCATAGGGCGAGACGGATTCGAGGTACCGGCGCTGCGCCTCGGCGTAGATCGTCCCGAAGGCGAGCGAAGACTTGCCCGATCCGGAGACGCCGCTGAAGACCACCAGCGCGTCGCGCGGCACGTCGACATCCACCTCGCGCAGGTTGTGCTCGCGGGCGCCGCGCACGCGCACGAAGCCGCCCGCGCGCTGCGGGGTCGGCGGCGCGTCGCCGTCCGGGTCGGAGTCGGGCGCTCCCTTGCGTTCCTTGGCCATGCTGCCTCGACGGTAGGGCAGCGCTTCCGGCCGCGCGGTGGGAGGCGTCGCAAAGTCCTGTAGGAACGACCCGCTCTAAGATGGACGGATGTCCGATCTTCCCGCTCCCGTCCCCCGGCGTCCCGTCCACACCCGCCGCATCGCCTTCGAAGGCTTCCTGCGCGAGGACGGCCTGTGGGACATCGACTGCGAGCTGCGCGACACCAAGGCCGACGCCATCGTGATGCGCGAGCGCGGCGTGCTGCCCGCCGGCGAACCCATCCACCTGCTGCGCGTGCGGCTGACCGTGGACGACCACCTCACCATCCAAGACGTGCAGACCGGCGCGCTGGACGTGCCCTTCCAGGAATGCCACCGCGCCACCGGCGATCCCATGCGCAAGCTGATCGGCCTCACGATGGGTCCGGGCTGGCGCAAGGCCATCGAGGGCGCCATCGGCGGCACGGGCGGCTGCACGCACCTGCGCGAACTGGTGTTCAACGCGGCGACAGCGGCCTTCCAGATGATCCCGCACTACCGCGCCACGCATGGCGGCAAGAAGGATGACACCGAGACGCTTGGCGACAAGCCGCCCTTCTACATGGGCAAGTGCATGACCTGGGCCTTCGACGGGCCGGTGGTGCAGAGGTTGGCGCCGCAGTTCTATCGCGGGCAGAAATAGCTCCCTGGCGTGGGGAGGGAGCGCCGGTCCCTACCTTGTCATGCCGGACTCGATCCGGCATCCACGACGGCGGTGGATCAAGCGCCGTCTGGATTGCGGGTCAAGCCCGCAATGACAAGGATTGCGCGCGAGACAGCAGCAACTCCCGCTCCTTCTCGTTCCCCGCCATTTCCGCCGCGGCAAGAAACTCGTCGCGCGCCTCGGCGAAGCGGCCCAGCTTCTCCAGCAGATCGCCCCGCACGCTGGGCAGCCATTGGTAGCGCTTCATCGCAGGATTCGCGCGCAGGCCATCGACGATCTCCAGCGCCGCCGCCGGCCCTTCGGCCATGCCTACCGCCACCGCGCGATTGAGTTCCACCACTGGCGAAGGCGCCACCTCCGCCAGCTGCGCGTACAACTGCGCGATCCGCTTCCAGTCGGTCTCCGGGCTGCTCGGCGCGCGCGCGTGGCAGGCCGCGATCGCCGCCTGCAGCGCGTAGATGCCGCGCTCGCCGCCCAGGGTCTCCACCCGCTCCAGCGCCGCCAGGCCGCGGCGGATCAGCAAATGGTCCCAGCGCGCGCGATCCTGGTCGGCCAGCAGGATGGGACGGCCCTCGGCATCGGTGCGCGCGTTCATGCGCGAGGCCTGCAGCTCCATCAGCGCGAGGAGGCCGTGCACCTCCGGCTCGCGCGGCGCGATGCCGGCCAGCATGCGTCCCAGGCGCAGCGCCTCCTGCGCGAGCGCCGGACGCATCCAGTCGCTGCCCGCGGTGGCCGTGTAGCCTTCGTTGAAGATCAGGTAGACCACTTCCAGCACGGAGGCCAGGCGCGGCTCGAGCTCCGCGCCGCGCGGCACCTCGTAAGGCACCTTCGCCTCGCTGAGCGTGCGCTTGGCGCGCACGATGCGCTGGGCGATCGTGGGCTCGGGCACCAGGCAGGCGCGCGCGATCTCGTGCGTCGTCAGGCCGCCCAGCAGCTTGAGCGTGAGCGCCACGCGCGCATCGGTGGAGAGCACCGGGTGGCAGGCGGTGAAGATCAGCCGCAGCAGGTCGTCGCCGATGTCGTCCTGGCGCGCGGCGTCGAGCGCGTCGACGAAATCGGGCACCACCAGCGCCTCCTGCGCCTCGAGATCGAGGCCCAGTTCCTCGAGCTTCTCGCCCTGCATCTTGCGATGCCGCAGGTGGTCGAGCGCGCGGCGCTTGGCGGTGGTCATCAGCCACGCTCCGGGCTTGTCGGGGATGCCTTCGCGCGGCCAGTGTTCCAGCGCGGCGACCAGCGCGTCCTGCGCCAGTTCCTCGGCCACCCCGACGTCGCGGACCATGCGCGCGACGCTGGCGACGATGCGGGCGGCTTCGATGCGCCAGACCGCGGAGATCGCTTCGTGGGTGGCCGAGTGCATGGGCTCAGGGGTTGGGCGGCGCCGCGGCCGGATCCATCCACATCAGCTCCCAGCCGTGCCCGTCGAGGTCGTCGAAGGCGCGGTAGTACATGAAGCCGTGGTCCTTGGGCTCGCCCGGTTCGGTGGCGCCGTTGGCCAGCGCCTTGCGCATCAGCTCGTCCACCTCCTCGCGGCTTTCGCAGGAGAGGCAGACCAGCACCTGCACGGTCTGGTGCGCGTCGGCGATCTTCTTCTTCGTGAAAGTCTGGAAGAAGGGCTTGACCAGCAGCATCGCGTGGATGGCGTTCTCGCGGATCACCATGCAGGCGCCCTGCTCGTTGGTGAACTGCGGGTTGAACCCGAAGCCGAGCGCGCGGAAGAAGGCCTGCGAGCGCGCCATGTCGCGGATCGGCAGGTTGACGAAGATCATGCGGTCCATGCGGTTCTCCTCATTCCATGCCGATGGCGCGGAAGCGCTCGGCGGTGTCCTGCTTCACCAGGCCTTCGAAATCCTCCATCTCGTACAGCTGGCGCACCTCGATGTGGCAGCGCGCGCCCTCGCCGATGGGGTTGGGGAAGCGCCGCGACCATTCGATCGCCTCTTCCCGCGTGCGGGTCTGGATCAGCGTGTAGCCGGCGACCAGTTCCTTGCTTTCGGCGAAGGGACCGTCGACGATGCTGCGCCTGCCGCCTTCGTACTGCACCCGCCAGCCCTTGCTGCTGGGATGCAGGCCCGAGGCGTCCAGCAGGGCGCCGGCGCGGGCGAGTTCCTCGTGGTAGGCGGCCATGGCCGCGAACAGCGGCTCGGGATCGGGCGGAAAGCGGCCGGCCTCGCTGTCCGCGGTGGCCTTCACGATGATCATGAAACGCATGGGGTGCTCCTTGGGCTTGTCGCGATGAAGCGGCGTCCTCGCCGGCTTCTGCAGCAACGACGAAGCACGCGGCGCCAAATCGACAGGAGCATCCCCGTGGAAACCCTTGCTTACAGATAGCAGGGGCCGGTCTCGCGCACCTCGATGGTGGCCCACTCGGCGGCCGGGCATTCGCGGGCGATGGCTTCCGCCTCCTCGCGCGTTTCGACCTCCACCACGAAGAAGCCGCCGATCATTTCCTTCGCTTCGGCGAAGGGGCCGTCCAGCACCTGCGCCTTGCCGGAACGCACCGCCACGCGGCGCCCTTCCCGCTGGTGCACCAGGGATTCGACGGCGCGCAGCTTGCCCTCGCGCTTGAGCTTGCTGGCGAAATCGACCATGCGCTGGTAGACGGCTTCGCCTTCGGACTGCGTCCGGGTGGAACGCTGGTCGGGATCTTCCAGGATCATGAGCATGTAGGCCATGCGGCGCATGATAAGCACCTGCGCCGCGGCCTGCATCCGCCGACCGGCAGGCCTCAGTCGACGAAGAAGTCCGGCACGAAGTCGCGCGTGCCCGGCGTCACTGCATAGCGATCCAGGTCCGTCTGGCCGTGCGCGGCGAGCAGCGTGTCGTCGATGTGGAAGTTGCCGCTGTTCTTCGGCTCGCGCGCGTCGGAGGTGAGGATGAGGTAGGCGGCATCGGCCAGGATCTCCGGCGTGCGGCAGGCCTTCAGGTCCACGCCCGGAATCATCTGCAGCGCCGCGGTAGCGATCGCGGTGCGCGGCCACAGGCTGTTGACGGCGATGCCGTACTTGCGGAACTCGCCCGCGTGCCCCAGCGTGCACATGCTCATGCCGTACTTGGCCATGGTGTAGGCCGTGTGCGGCGCGAACCAGTGCGTCTTCATCGACAGCGGCGGCGACATGTTCAGCACGTGCGGGTTGCGGCCGGCCTCGGCGGACTTCTTCAGCAGCGGCAGGCAGGCCTGCGTGCACAGGTAGGTGCCGCGCGCGTTGATGGAGTGCATCAGGTCGAAGCGCTTGACCGGCGTGTGCTCGGTGTCGGTGAGGCTGATCGCGCTGGCGTTGTTGACCAGGATGTCGATGCCGCCGAAGGTGAGCTGCGCCTGCCCGACGGCCGCGAGCACGGCCTCCTCGTCGCGGATGTCCACCTGCAGCGGCAGCGCCTGGCCGCCCGCGGCGCGGATCTCCTCGGCGGCGGTGTAGATCGTGCCCGGCAGCCTGGGATGCGGCTCGGTCGACTTGGCGGCGATGACGACGTTGGCGCCGTCGGCCGCGGCACGCTTCGCGATGGCGAGGCCGATGCCGCGCGAGGCGCCGGTGATGAAGAGGGTGCGGCCTTTGAGGTTCATGGCGTCTCCGGTGGTGGGCGCATTCTGCGCCTTCGTTTCCCCGCGCGCGCCGAGCGCATCCCCGTCCTTGTCATTGCGGGCTTGACCCGCAATCCATGCGGCGCCGGATCGAGCGCCGCATGGATCCCGGCTGGAGGCCGGGATGACAAGGTCCGCGGTTCACACCTTGCTGAAATCCGGCTTGCGCTTTTCCATGAAGGCCGTGAAGGCCTCCTTCGCCGCCGGCGCGGTGAGCATCTGCCGGAAGCTTTCGCCCTCGTCCGCCATCTGCTGCAACACCGCCTGCTGCTGGCCCTTCTTCATCAGTCGCTTGGTTTCCACCAGGCTGGTGATCGGCTTGGCGGCCAGCTTCCTCGCCTGCGCCGCGGCATAGGCATTGGTTTCCGTGGGCGGCAGCACGCGGTTGACCAGCCCCACTTCCAGCGCCGCTTCGGCCATGAAAGGCTCGCCCAGCATCAGCGCCTCGGCAGCGCGGTGGTAACCCAGCATCTGCGGCACCAGCAGGCTGGACGCCGCTTCCGGGCACAGGCCCAGGTTGACGAAGGGCATGGAGAAGGCGGCGTTGTCGCCCGCATAGACGAGGTCGCAGTGGAACAGCATCGTCGTGCCCACGCCCACGGCGGGACCGCACACCGCGGCCAGCAGCGGCTTGGGGAAGGCGGCGATGCCGTGCAGGAAGCGGAACACGGGCGAGTTCTCGCCGGCGGGCGGCTTGTTCAGGAAGTCGCCGATGTCGTTGCCGGCGCTGAAGACGGTCTCGTGGCCCTGCAGCAGGACGACGCGCACCGAGGCGTCGTCGCGGGCGCGCTCGATGGCGTCGGCCAGCAGGCCGTACATGTCGGCGGTGAGGGAGTTCTTGCGCTCCAGGCGGTTCAGCGTGAGGGTGAGGACGCCGCCTTCGGCGTGTTCGAGGATGTCGGCCATGGTGACGCTATTCCTTGTAGTAGACGACCTGGTGGGTGGTGGCCAGCAGTGTGCCGGATTCGTCCCAGAGCTGCCCGGCGTGGTCGAAGTAGCCGCCGCCGAAACCCTGGCCCTTCGCCTGGACGAGCAGGAAGCCGCTGCCCGCCGCCGCCAGGCGCGCGGCATCGGCGTGGAAGTACACCGTCATGCTGACGGTGCCGATGGGCGTGAGGTGCGCGCGGCGCAGCCAGATGCGCGGGAAGAACACGTCGGCCAGCGCCGCGAGCGCGGGATAGTCCAGCGGCCGCGGCGGATCGTCGCGCACCCACAGCCGCGTGAGGCTGTCCGCCTGCTCGCGGCGATCCCATTGCGCGGGGATGAGGCCTTCGAGGAAGCGCATGTCGTAGCGCTGCAGCCACTCGACGCCATGGCGCGGCGTGCGCGGCACGTCCTGCGGCCGCGGCACCACGGGCATGCGCGCCTCGTGGCCGCCCCAGGTTTCGCGACGCACGGCGGTGAAGACGGTGCCGGTGATCACGGCTCCGCCCTCCTGCGCGAGCTCGAAAGTCCAGTGCTGGGTGGAACGGTTGGTGCGGGCCGCACGCGGCCGCACCTCGAACGCGCCGTCCGCCACGGGCGCGGCGAAGTTGACCGTGAGCGCGACGGGCTCGCCCAGCCTCTGCGGATGCAGCAGCACCGCCTGCAGGCACTGCGCCGCGGTGATGCCGCCGTAGGGGCCGATCATGTTGGCCCACGCGGGATGCGTCCTGCCTTCGAAGCTGCCGTCGTCGCGCGGCTGCAGCGCGAGCGCCGCGTCCAGGGGATGGATGTTCATGCGGGTGAAGAAAGGGCGTGCAGGCGCTCGGCCAGGCGCGGCCACAGGCGCGTTTCCTGTTCGCTGCGGAAGGCGCCCATGTGGCCGATGCGGCGCACGGCGAGCTCGGACGGCGCGATGCATTCGATGCGGCGCGGCGCGTTCTCGTACAGCGCCAGCAGGCTGTGCGTGCCGCGCAGCGTCATCATCTCGTCGTCGCTGACCGAAAGCGCCACCACCGGGAAGCCGGCCTGCGCATAGGCGCGCCGCGCAAGCTCGCCTTCGGCGCCGACGCTGTAGCGCGGATTCAGGCACCAGCGGCGCCACTGCATGACGACGCCGGTGGGCAGGTCGCCGACGATGCGCAGCTTGCGGCCCGGAAAGTAGCCGAAGATGCGGGTGCACAGCGGCACCAGCACGAACCAGAAGAACAGCACCATCCGCTTGAGCTGCGGCGCGTTCTCGCGCCAGTAGCCGCTGCCCGCCGCGACGCTCAGCAAGCCGCCGACCATCTGCTTGTGCGCGTCGGACAGCAGGCCCGGAAGCTGGGCGCCCAGGCTGTGCCCGAGGAGGTAGAGCGGCCTGTCGGGAAGTGCCTCGTGCGCGTTTTCGATGGCGGCCTCGTAGTCGCGCGTCCAGTCGAACAGGTCGGCCTGGTAGCCGCGCAGGCTACTCGGCGCGGAATCACCCGAGCCGCGGTAGTCGAAGGTGGTGACGCGCCAGCCCTGCGTGGCCAGCCAGGCGGCGAAGGGCGCATAGAACTCCTGCCGCACGCCCATGGCGCCACCGATCACGACGCTGCCTTGCGGCGTGCCGGTGGCTTCGTACACGCGGCCCGCGATGCGGGCGGCGTCGATGGCTTCGAGGGTGATGCTTTGCATCGCTTGTCTCCTCTTGTTTTTCTCCCTCCCCCTTTGGGGGAGGGTTGGGGTGGGGGCATTCGGCGCTCACGGGGCGGGGGGGCCCCCCCCCCCCCCCCCCCCCCCCGGCGGGGGCCGGA
>JAEZEB010000310.1 GCA_023438115.1 Pseudomonadota bacterium
CGCTTCACGCGGGCGGTGTGAGGCCGGGCGGCACCGGCGCCGGCACGCAGCGCCCCTGCCGCTCCAGCCAGTAGGCCGCGTTACCCACCACGGCGATGCTGCCGGAGACCACCGCGCTGGCGGCGGCCGTGACGCCCGCGGCCGCGAGCAGCACCACGCAGCCCTCGTTGCTGCAGCCGCCCAGGCTGGCGACCTGCCAGGCTTCCAGCGTCATGTGCTTCGCCACCATCCGGCATCGCGGGTCGTAGTTCTCCACCGTGCGCGGCACGACGACGCAGCCGGCGAGCACGAAGACGAGGGCCGGCAGGAAATGGAAAGGCTGGCGTCGCACGGTCGGGTTCCTCTCCCGATGTACCACGCCGCACGCGCATTGCGAAGCATGAGCTGCCCGCGACATGGCGCCCGCGCAACATGCAAACCTTCGCATGTCAGCACCGCGCGACAACCTCGCACGCGTCGGCGCGATCCGTGGCGAAGTACGCGGAAACGGCTCTTACCTGCGCCTACACTTCCCCGCATGGAAGAAGAGCTACTGGAGCACCCGCAGGAGTTGCTGCGCACCTGCGCGATCGCCAGTCCGGCGGCGCGTTTGCGCGCGATCCGGCAGCGCCTCGCGGCGTCGCACGCGGAGGTCGGCTCCACCCGCGTCGTCACCTGGGTGTCAGCCGTCGAGGCCCTGGCCCGCTCGCTGGTCGTGCATGCGCCCGGCCGGCCCGCCAGCACCGCCGAAATGCGGCACCGGCAATACGGCGCGATCGGTCCCGTGGAACTGGTCGAGGAAGTGCTGCGCCTGTGGGGCGCGCCGCGCGGCGCGGAGCACTTCGAGCGCGAGCACTGGGAGCTGTTCGAGGTGGCCGCGGTCTACCGCGACCTCGTCGTCCACGAGTGCTGCACCATCGGCCACGACCGCCATCCGCACCTGGTGGCGGCGACCGAGGCCGTGCTGCGCGGCCTCGTCGAGCTGGCCGCGCTCGACGCGCGGCCCCGCGCCATCGCCTGAGCGCGCGCGCTCACTCTTCCCGGATTTCCGGCTCCACCAGCTGCTTGAGCAGCAGCAGGGATTCCTGCCAGCCCAGGTAGCACTGGGTGGCGGGGATCACGTCGGGGATGCCGTCCTGCACCACGTGCATCTCGGTGCCGAAAGGCGTGGCTTCCAGCGTGACGGTGGTGGTCATCTCGCCGGGCAGGTTGGGATCGTCGAAGCGGGCGTTGTAGCGGACCTTGCGGCCCGGCACCAGCTCCAGGTAGGTGCCGCCGAAGGAATGCTTCCCGCCGGTCGTCAGGTTGGTGAAATGCATGCGCCACTTGCCGCCTTCGCGCGCATCCAGTTCATGGACTTTCGCCGTGAAGCCGTGCGGCGGCAGCCACTTGGCGAAAGCCTCGGGGTCGGTGAAGGCGCGGTAGATGCGCTCCGGCGGCGCGGTCAGGACGCGGTGCAGGCGGACGGTGTTGCCCATGGTGGATCTCCTTCGGGTTGGCAGAGGATGGCCCTCTTCCCCACGACGGACAAGCCCGCCAGAAATCGACAAGGACGACCGGTCAGGCGTGGAAACGCGTCCAGGCCCACAGCAGCACGGCCGCGGCGGCGAACCAGGCCGCGGTCGCCGCGACCAGCGTGCCAGCCAGCGACACCCGCACGCTCAGCCAGTAGACGACGACGAGGTACACCGCATAGGGCAGCAGCGACCACAGGCCGAACAGCGCCGTGGTGCGCAGGTCGGTGGCGCCGCGCTCCGAGCCCACGATGTAGTGGGCGATCAGGGCGAAGGTGGGAAACAGCGGGACAAGCCCGGCGATGTAGAAGCTGCGGGTCTTGGACAGCAGCGCGATCACCAGCACGGCGGCCGCACCGAGCAGGCATTTGAGCAGGAGGGTCACGGGCGGATGCTACCGCCTCGCGGCTTCCTAGCCCTCGAACTGCGGATGCAGTTGCCGGATGCGTCCCAGCGCCATGCCCGCCGCCGACGTGCGCGTCTCCACGCCCAGCTTGGCGAAGATCCGCTCCAGGTGCTTCTTCACCGTCGCCGGACTGGAACCCAGGATGTCTGCGATGTCGCGGTTGATCTTGCCCTTGACCACCCAGTACAGCACCTCCGCCTCGCGCGCCGTGAGGCCGAAGGCCAGGCGCATGGATTCGATCACCGCGTCGTCCGACACCTCGCGCATCACGATCAGCCAGTCGTCGTCGCCGGTCTGGCGGTGCAGCCGGATCGACAGGCGCCGCGCGCCGCATTCGGCGACGAGGCGTGGCGGCTCCACCTGCTGCTGCGCCTCGCGCAGGTGCCGGCGCAGCCACTGCAGGATGGGCGCGGGCGTCTCGGGGGCGCTGGTGCCGTAGTAGGCCTGCAGCAGCTCGCGCGCCAGCGGCGTCTGCCACATGAGGCGGCCGTCGGCCGGCCGCACCGCGATGCTGGCGTAGCCGAAGGCATCCAGCGCATTGCGGGTCTGCCGCGCCAGGCGCGCGCCCTGCAGGTGCACGTTCATGCGCGCCAGCACCTCGCGCGGCTTGATCGGCTTGGTGACATAGTCGACGCCCCCCGCCTCCAGCGCGGCCACCAGGTGCTCGGTCTCCGTGAGGCCGGTCATGAAGACGATGGGGATGTGCGCCGTGGCCGCCGCGGCCTTGAGGCGCCGCGCGACCTCGAAGCCGTCGAGCCCCGGCATCATCGCGTCGAGCAGAACGATGTCGGGCAGCGCCTGCGCCGCGCGCTGCAGCGCCACTTCGCCGCTGGTGGCCACCAGCACCGTGTAGCCCGCTTCGTCCAGCGCATCGTGCAGCAGCGACAGGTTGTCGGGCACGTCGTCCACCACCAGCACGACGTCGCTGTCGCCGCGATCGGGCAAGCCGCTCATTCGACCGCTCCCTGTTCCGCGGGCCTCGCCAGCAGGCGCGCGATGGCCTCGAACTGGAACTGGCTCGCGAGGCCCCGCAGGTGCGCCGCGAAGGCCGCGCACTCGGGTTGCGCGGCCTCGATGGCATCGAGCTGCTGCCGGATACCGCGGTACCAGCCCAGTTGCACCGCCTCGCGCAAGGGCGCCAGCAGGTCCTCCCGCGGCCAGGCGAGCGGCGCATCCGCCGCGGGTGCGGGCGCCCGCGGCGCGGGCTCCTGCAGCCATTGCAGGCCCAGGCGCTGCTCCAGCCAGTCCAGCAATTCCTCGTGCCGCACGGGCTTGAGGATGAAATCGCCGGGACGGATGCCCGCGTCGTTCTCCAGCCCCTTGTCGAAGGCGTTGGCGGACACGACGGCGATGGCGGCCTGCACCTGCGGCAGGCGCCGGATGCGGCGTATGGTCTCCCAGCCGTCGATGCCCGGCATCGCGAGGTCCATCAGGATCGCGTCGGGACGCACGCCCGCCGCCAGCAGGTCCAGCGCATCGTGCCCGCTCGCGGCGGTGCGCAGCACGAAGCCGAGCGGCTCCAGCAGCGCCACCAGCAATTCGCGATCGGCCTCCTCGTTGTCCACCACCAGGATGCGGCGGCGCGCGCCGGCATAGCCGTGCCGTGGACCGCGGGCCACGGGACGCGGCAGCTCGCCGCTCGCCTGCGGCAGGAACAGCCGCACGCGGAAGGTGGATCCCGCGCCCGGCGTGCTGGTGACGCCCAGCTCGCCGCCCATCAGGTCCGTGAGCATGCGCGCGATGGTCAGGCCCAGGCCCGCGCCGGGCGCCGCGTGGCTGGCGCCGCTGCCGCGCGCGAAGGGTTCGAAGACCTGCGCAAGTTCCTGCGGCGAAAGCCCGGGCCCCGTGTCCTCCACTTCCACCACCGCCATCTCGCGCGCATGGCGCACGCGGAACACCACGTGGCCGGTGGCGGTGAACTTGATCGCGTTGCCCAGCAGGTTGATGAGGATCTGGCGCACGCGCTTCTCGTCACCGCGCACCACCTCCGGCAGCGCGCCGATCGCCTCGAACCGGAAGGCGAGCCCCTTGGCCGCGGCCTGCAATTCGAACAGCGACGCGAGTTCGTGCACCGCGTCGGCGAAGCGCATCGGCTTGGCCGCCAGCGTCAGCTTGCCGGACTCGATGCGCGCGATGTCGAGCGTGCCCTCGATCAGCGACAGCAGGTGCTCGCCGCCGCGGCGGATCACGTGGATCGCGTGCTTGCGGTGCGCGGGGATGCCAGGGTCTTCGCCCATCAGCTGCGCGTAGCCGAGGATGCTGTTCAGCGGCGTGCGCAATTCGTGGCTGATGCCGCTGATGTAGCGGCTCTTGGCCTGGTTGGCCTGTTCCGCCGCATGCCGCGCCTGTTCGGCGACGCGGCGCGCCTGCTGCAGCGCGGCGTCGGTGCGGCGGTGCGATTCGATCTCGCGCACCAGCAGGTGCGTCTGCCGGTTGGACTCCTCCTGCGCCACCTGCCGGCTCTGGTGCGCCAGCACCAGCCACCAGGCGACGATGCCGGCCACGACCAGCAGGGCGACGTAGGCCTTGGTGAAAGTCGCGCGCAACGAAGCCGCCGCCGCGGCACCGGCCGCCTGCACTTCCTGGTGGTACAGCAATCCGAACAAGGCCGCCAGCAGCGGGGCGATCACCAGCATCAGCAGCAGGAAGTGGCCCAGGCCCGTGTCGAGGTGGCGCCAGAGTGCGCGCGGCAGCAGCGCGCGTAACGCCGCCGCGCCCTGCGCCGCCAGGCTTGCCTGCGGCTTGCACAGGTCGCCGCAGCGCGCATCGAGCGTGCAGCACAGCGAGCAGATCGGCCCCTGGTACGCCGGGCAGTGCGCCATGTCGGGCCCTTCGTAGACACCGTCGCACACCACGCAGCGCCGCGAGCTGCCGCGCGCGGCACGTCCCGTGCGGGCGAGGTAGTAGCGGCCCTTCGTCGCCCAGGCGATCGCGGGCGCGGCGGCGAAGGCCACGCCCATGGCGATGAGCGCGGAGAAGGACTGCGCCAGCGGGCCGAAGGCGCCGAGGTGCGCCGCGATCGACAGCGCGGAGGCCAGCACCATCGCGCCCACGCCGACCGGGTTGACGTCGTACAGGTGCGCGCGCTTGAACTCGATGCCCGGGGGCGACCAGCCGAGCGGCTTGTTCACCACGAGATCGGCGACGACCGCCATGATCCACGCGATGGCGATGTTGGAGTACAGGCCCAGCACCTGGCCCAGGGCCTGGAAGACGTTCATCTCCATCAGCAGGAAGGCGATGAAGGTGTTGAAGACCACCCAGACCACGCGCCCCGGGTGGCTGTGCGTGGCGCGCGAGAAGAAGTTGGACCAGGCGAGCGAGCCCGCATACGCATTGGTCACGTTGATCTTCAGCTGCGACACCACGACGAACAGCGCGGTTGCCGCCACGGCCCACCCGTAGTTCGGGAACACGTATTCGTAGGCCGCCAGGTACATCTGGTTCGGATCCACCGCGCGGTCCACCGGCACCATGTGGCGGATGGCCAGGTAGGCGAGCAGCGCCCCGCCCAGCATCTTCAGCACGCCCAGCACCACCCAGCCCGGCCCGCCGGCCAGCACGCCCGCCCACCACGCGCGGCGGTTGGCGGCGGTGCGCGCCGGCATGAAGCGCAGGTAGTCGGCCTGCTCGCCCATTTGCGTGATCAGCGCGACGCCGACGGTGAGCGCAGCACCGAAGAGGTGCAGATCGAAGCCGCCGGAGGCCTGTTTATCCCCGGCATAGTGCGTAATTCCGGCAAAAGCACCAGGATCGCGCATCAGCACGTACACGAAAGGCACCACGAGCATCACCAGCCACAGGGGCTGCGTCCACAGCTGCAGCCGGCTGATGGCGGACACGCCGTGCGTCACCAGCGGGATCACCACCAGCGCGCAGACGAGGTAGCCCCAGGTCGGCGGGATGCCCAGCGCCAGTTCGAGCGCGTACGCCATCACCGCCGCCTCCAGCGCGAAGAAGATGAAGGTGAAGGACGCGTAGATCAGCGAGGTGAGCGTCGACCCCATGTAGCCGAAGCCAGCGCCGCGCGTGAGCAGGTCCATGTCGACGCCGTGCCGCGCCGCGTAGATGCTGATCGGCAATCCCGCCAGGAAGATGATCAGGCCGGTCGCCAGGATCGCCCAGAAGGCGTTGACGAAGCCGTACTGCACCAGCAGCGTGGCGCCCACCGCCTCCAGGATCAGGAAGGAGGCGGCGCCGAAGGCGGTGTTGGCGACCCGCCAGGACGACCACTTGCGGAAGCGCTGCGGCGTGTAGCGCAGCGCGTAGTCCTCCAGCGTCTCGCTGGCCACCCAGGTGTTGTAGTCGCGGCGCACCTTGACCACGCGCTGCGGCGCCTCCTGGTGGCCGGCCGGGACGATGGGAATGGTGCGCTCCACGTCCCCGTGGTGTGCATCTTCCATGCCGGGGCACGGCTCTTGCAAGCGTGCACCACCATGGAACTCACGCCCCGCGAGAAGGACAAGCTGCTGCTTTTCACCGCCGCCCTGGTGGCGGAACGGCGCCGCGCGCGCGGCCTGCAGCTCAATTACCCGGAGGCCGTCGCCCTGATCTCCGCCGCCGTCATGGAGGGCGCGCGCGAGGGCAAATCGGTGGCGCAACTCATGAGCGAAGGCCGCACCGTGCTCGCGCGGGCCGACGTCATGGAGGGCGTCGCCGAGATGATCCCCGAGATCCAGGTGGAAGCCACCTTCCCCGACGGCACCAAGCTCGTGACCGTGCACCAACCCATCGTCTGAACCACGCCTCCCATGTCCAAGCCGCTTCGTTCCCTCTTCCTCCTGCCGCTGGCCGCCTTCGCCGGCCTCGCCCATGCCCACGGTGGCGGCGACCACGTGCACACGGGCCTGCTCGCGGGCTTCCTGCATCCGCTGACGGGCGTGGACCACCTCGCGGCCATGCTGGCCGTCGGCTTCTGGAGCGCGCTGGCCGTGCGCCCCGCCTGGGCCGCGCCGGCCGCGTTCGTGGGCCTGCTCTCGCTCGGCGCCCTCGCCGGCTTCGCGGGCGTGCCGGTGCCGGCGGTGGAACCGATGATCGCCGCCTCGCTGCTGGTGCTGGGCCTGCTGGTCGCGATGCGCGGGGGGATGCCGCTGGCAGCGGCGGCGGGCCTCGCCGGCGCCTTCGCCTTCTTCCACGGCGCGGCGCACGGCAGCGAACTGGCAGGCGGCGCGGCGCTGGCGGGCATGGTGCTCGCGACGGCGGCGCTGCACGCGCTGGGCATCACGCTGGGCCGCTTCGTGCTCGCGCGGCACCCGGGCCTGTCCCGCGCCGCCGGCGCGGTCGTGGCCCTGTCCGGCGTCGCCATGCTCGCCCGCCTGGCCTGAGACCGCGATGATCCCGGGCGAACTGATCACCGACGGCGGCGAGCACGCCTTGAACGCCGGCCGCCGCACCGCGACCGTGGTGGTGCGCAACACGGCCGAACGTCCCATCCAGGTGGGCTCGCACTACCACTTCGCCGAAACCAACGCGGCGCTGCAGTTCGACCGCGAGGCCGCGCGCGGCATGCGGCTGAACATCGCCTCGGGCACCGCGGTGCGCTTCGAGCCCGGGCAGCAACGCACCGTGGAACTGGTCGACTACGCCGGCGAGCGGCGCGTGTTCGGCTTCCGCGGTCTCGTGCAGGGAGAACTCTGAAATGGCGACGATCCCGCGCCGCGCCTACGCGGAGATGTTCGGCCCCACCACCGGCGACCGCGTGCGCCTGGCCGACACCGGCCTCGTGATCGAGATCGAGGACGACTACACGCTGCGCGCCGGCGGCTACGGCGAGGAAGTGAAGTTCGGCGGCGGCAAGACCATCCGCGACGGGATGGCGCAATCGCAGCGCACGCGCGACCAGGGCGCGATGGACACGGTGCTGACCAACGCGCTGGTCCTGGACCACTGGGGCATCGTGAAGGCCGACATCGGCCTGAAGGACGGCCGCATCGCCGCCATCGGCAAGGCCGGCAATCCCGACACGCAACCCGGCGTGGACATCGTGATCGGCGCCGGCACCGAGATCATCAGCTGCGAAGGCGCGATCGTCACGGCGGGCGGCATCGACTCGCACATCCACTTCATCTGCCCGCAGCAGATCGAGGAGGCGCTGTCCTCCGGCGTCACCACCATGTTCGGCGGCGGCACGGGCCCGGCCACGGGCACCTTCGCCACCACCTGCACGCCCGGGCCCTGGAACATGGAGCGCATGCTGCAGGCGGCCGACGCCTTCCCGATGAACCTGGGCTTCATGGGCAAGGGCAACGCGAGCCAGCCGCAGGTGCTGCGCGAGCAGGTGGCGGCCGGGGCGATCGGCCTGAAGCTGCACGAGGACTGGGGCACGACGCCCTCGGCCATCAGCAACTGCCTGGACGTGGCCGACGAGATGGACGTGCAGGTGGCGATCCACTCGGACACGCTCAACGAATCGGGCTTCGTGGAAGACACCATCGCGGCCACGCGCGGACGCGGCCTGTGCGCCTTCCACACCGAAGGCGCGGGCGGCGGGCATGCGCCCGACATCCTGCGGGTGGTGGGCGAGGCGAACTTCCTGCCCTCGTCCACCAACCCGACCATGCCCTACACCGTGAACACGCTGGACGAGCATGTGGACATGCTGATGGTGTGCCACCACCTGGACGCGGCCATCGCCGAGGACCTCGCCTTTGCCGAGAGCCGCATCCGCCGCGAGACCATCGCCGCCGAGGACGTGCTGCACGCCCTGGGCG
>JAEZEB010000347.1 GCA_023438115.1 Pseudomonadota bacterium
CCGATGGTGCCCAGTTCCCCCACCCCCTTCACCCCCAGCGGGTTGTTCGTGCTCGGCACCGTCTCGTTCATTTCCGTCACGAAGTCGCAGGCGACCAGGTCCGCGCGCGGCGCCGCATAGTCCATGAGGCTGCCGGTGAGCGGTTGGCCGCTGGCCGGGTCGTAGACCATGTGCTCGCACAGCGCCTGGCCGATGCCCTGCACCGCCCCGCCATCGAGCTGGCCGCGCACGATCAGCGGGTTCACGACGCGGCCGATGTCGTTGACGCTCGAATAGCGCACCACCTGCACCACGCCGGTCGCAGGATCGATCTCGACCTCGCTCACGTGGCAGCCGTTGGGCCAGCTCGGGCCGGCGGCCGCACTCGTGTGGTCGATGAAGATGCGCTGCCCAGGCTGGCGGCCCGCGAGCTCGAACAGGCCGATGCCGAGGTCCGTGCCCTTCACGGTGAAGCGCGCAGCCTCGTACGCCAGGTCCTGCGGCGACGCTTCGAGCGCCTGCGCGGCGAGCTCGCGGGCGCGCTCCAGCGTCTTGCCGGCACCCAGGTGCAGCGAGGAGCCGCCGGTGAAGAGCGAACGCGAGCCGGCGCTGCCGAAGCCGTCGCCGCGGTCGGTGTCGCCCAGAACCACGCGCACCTGCTCCAGCGGCACGCCGAAGACGTCGACCACCAGCTGCGCCAGCGTGGTGGCGATGCCCTGCCCCATCTTGTTGACGGCGGAGAACACCTCGATCGTGCCGTCGGCCTGCACCTCCACGGTGACGCGCTCCTCCATCGCATTGCCGCCGGTCCATTCGAGGAAGGTCGCGATGCCCAGGCCGCGCAGCCTGCCCTGCGCCCGGCTCTGCGCGGCGCGCGCCTCGAAGCCGCTCCAGTCGGCGAGGTCCAGCGCCTCGTCCATGACCATCTCGAAGGCGCCGACGTCGTACACCTGCCCCATCGGGTTGCGATAGGGCATCTGCTCCGGCCGGATGAAGTTGCGGCGGCGCAGCGCGATGCGGTCGATGCCGGTCTGGCGCGCGGCCTCGTCCAGCAGCCGCTCGATGATGAAGATCGCCTCGGGCCGGCCCGCGCCGCGGTAGGCGCCGGTGCTCATGGTGTTCGTCAGCACGGCCCGGAAGTGGTAGTCGATCAGCGGCACGTGGTAGACGCTCGTGGACACCCAGGGGCCGATCAGCAGCTGGATCAACATGCCGGTCGCAGTCGCGTGCGCGCCCACGTTGGCCAGCGTGCGCAGGCGCACGGCGAGGATGCGGCCGTCGGCGTCCAGCGCCAGCTCCGCCTGCGCGCGCTGGTCGCGCCCGTGCGTGGCGGAGAGGAATTCCTCGCTGCGGTCCGGCGTCCACTTCACGGGACGGCGCAGGGTCCATGCGGCCCAGGCCGTGACCGCATCCTCGGGATAGATGCCAGTCTTCATGCCGAAGCCGCCTCCCACGTCGCCCACCGTCACGCGCACCTGCTCCCGCGGCAGGCCCAGGATGTCGTTGGCCAGCGAGTTGCGCACGCCCGAAGGCATCTGGGTGCTCATGCGCAGCGTCAGGCGCCCGTCTTCCGCCACCCAGGCGAGCACGGCGCGCGGCTCGATGGACAGCGGCACCACGCGCTGGTTCACCACCTCCAGCTGCACCACATGCGCGGCCTGCGCGAAGGCCTGCGCTGCCGCTGCGGCATCGCCGTGGCGCAGTTGCGCCGCGATGTTGTGCTGCGCGCCTTCGAACACCGAAGGCGCACCGGGCGTCACGGCATCTTCCAGCCCCACCACGTGCGGCAGCGGTTCGTACTCCACCCACACCGCCTCGGCGGCGTCGCGCGCCTGCTGCAGCGTCTCGGCCACCACGACGGCGACCGCCTGCCCGACATAGCGCACGTGGCCCACGGCGAGCACGTGGCGCGGCGGGCTGGCCACGCCCGAACCATCCGGCATCGCGGGCAAGGTGGGGATGGGCTTCACGCCCGCGGCCGCCAGCTCCGCGCCGGTGACGATCTTCAGCACGCCCGGCAGGGAAAGCGCGTTCTCCACGTCGATCGACACGATGCGCGCATGCGGATGCGGCGAGCGCACGAAGAGCGCATGCACCTGCCCTTCGGGCACGATGTCGTCGGTGTAGCGGCCGCGGCCGGTGAGAAGGCCTTCGTCCTCGATGCGTTGCACGGCCCGGCCGCTGCCGAAGCGCGTGACGATGTCTGCGGTGGGAAGCGTCATGGCGCGCAGTCTCGCCGATTTCGGCCCGCCGCGCGCTGGGGTCAACGCGAGGCCGGCCCGTCGCCCGCGACCCTGGCGGCCGTCCAGCGCAGCAGGTCCAGCCACATCTGGCGCGTCTCGGCGTCCAGCGGGGTGCGCACGGCGTTCGGCAGCTCGATGGTGACCACGGGCACCTTCTTGTGCACGCCGCCGTAGTTGCCGAGCGATCCGGGAAAGATCCCGACCTGGTCCAGGTACAGCCGCCCCAGCCTGGAGGGCGGCACCGAGGGGCCGTCGAAATCCAGCACGCCGTAGGGTGCATGGATGGCCACGATCAGGTGCGGCTTGAAGGCGTGCATCTGCTCGTGCAGGAAGCGCGTCTCCGGCTCGGACAGGGGCCTGGGGCCCGGCCAGCGGCGCGGGTCCTTGCGCGTGCGCTGCTCCCAGTAGGTGGCGGCGTCACGCTCCCAGTTCGGCGTGGGGAAGTTGCGGTTGAGGTCCACGCCGTTGGCGTTCATGCGCCTGGACGGACGCATCAGCAGGCCGTCGGGATTGAGCACGGGGATGAAGCGCCAGTGCACCGGCTGCGGCATGTCCACGTGTTCCTCGCTGGCCAGGCGGATCCAGTGCAGCGCCACCGAGGCGGAGGACCGCTCGTCGCCGTGGATCGCGCCCACCACCAGCACGCGCAGCTTGCCGGCGGCCTCGCCGACGTCCCGCATGTACAGGGGCAGGCCGCGGACGGAGCGCGCGCCGCTATCGACCAGGCGCGCGCCTTCGCACAGGGAGCGCTTGACGTTCGGCAGCTTGCCGACGAAACGCTCGCAGGGTGACGGCGCCGCGGCCTGCGCGCCCCCCGCGAGCGCCAGCAAGGCCAGCGCCGCGCTCCACCATCGCTTCACTCGTCCTTCTCTCCTGCCTCGTAGAGGGTCTCGCGGCCCATGCGATCGAGCACCAGTTCCGCCGTCCACGGCAGCATCAGCGAGCCGCAGCGGCTGTCGCGGTACAGGCGCTCCAGCGGCAGGTGCTTCATCATGCTCTGGCCCCCGCAGGTGCGGATGGCCAGCCGCGCGATGTCGTTGGCGCCTTCCATCACCGTGTACTGCGCAGCATACAGGCGCAGGCGCTCGTCCTTCGAGGGGTTGGGCCGCGCCTCGGTGACCGCCCGCAGGAAGATGCTGCGCATCTGCTCGAGCTGGATGCGCATCTGCGCCACCGCCACCTGCTTGGTGGGATACATGCGGCGCTTGACCGGCGGCTCGCCGGGCACCTCGCCGCGCAGGTAGCGCACGGTGAAGTCGTAGGCCGCATTGGCGACGCCCAGGTAGGTGGGCGCGAGGGTGAAGAACATCGCGGGCCACGCCTGCGCGCCCTTCCAGTAGACGCCGCGCGGCATCAGCTGCTCGTCGTCGCCCACGAAGACGTCCTGGAAGGTGAGGTTGCGGCTCACCGTGCCGCGCATGCCCAGCGGGTTCCACTCGCCGCCGATGGCGAAGCCCTCGCTGGTGGCGGGCACCGCGAGGTACAGCGTGTCGCGCGTGTCCGGCTTCTCGTCGCCCTTGTCCTCGGTGCACAGCACGCCGTAGTAGTCGGCCGCGCCGGACAAGGAAGCGAAGATCTTGCGGCCGTTGACCAGCCATCCGCCTTCGACCTTGCGCGCCGTGGTGCCAAAGGGCGCGCGGCCCGCGGCGGCGGCGCTGCCTTCGGAGAAGGGCTGGGCATAGATCGCGCCCTCTTCCACCACGCGGCGAAAGTGCAGCAAGCTGCGGCGCGCGTGTTCGGCGCGCTGCGTCTCCGTCATGGGGATGCCTTCGGCCAGCACGCCCGTCCACAGCGTGGACGACACGTGCATGTTCCAGGTCAGCGCGGTGGCGCCGCAGAAGCGGCCGATCTCCGCCGCCACCATCATGTAGGTGGGATAGTCCGCGCCCAGGCCGCCGTGCGCCTCGGGCACGCAGATCTTCAGCAGGCCGGCGGCACGCAGGTCCTCGTAGTTGGCAAAGGGAAAACTCGCTTCCTCGTCCCACTGCGCCGCGCGGGCGGCGAAGCGGTCGCGCCCGAGTTCATGGGCCAGGGCAAGCAGTTTGCGCTGCTTCGCGGTGAATGCATGCTCGCCCACCGCGGGCGTGAAGTCCAGGGCAGGCAGGGCGTCCATGTTGTCTTCCTCAGTGCAGCGCGCGTTCGGGCAGGGCCAGGAAATCGAGCAGCAGCGCGTCGAACTCGTCGGGCGCCTCCAGGTTCTGCAGGTGGCCGATGCCCTTCATCTCGTGGTAGGTGCTGTTCGCGATCGCATCGGCCATCTTCTTCACCATGGCGGGCGGCGCGTTGCGGTCGTACTCGCCGGCCAGCACCAGCGTGGGCACGGCGATGTTGCCCAGGTTGCCGCGGCGGTCGAAGGTGACGATGCACTCGAGCGCGCGCCGGTAGGTCGCGGCCGGCACCATGCCCATGCAATGCGTGGCCAGGCGCACGCCCTCCGGCAGCGAGCCGGGGCCCACCATGCGCGGCACCAGCAGCTCGGCCACTTCCGCCATGGTCTTGCCGGCATCCAGCGGCGCGGTGCGCTCGGCGACGAAGGCCCGCTGCCATTCGCCATCCGGCTTGCCGAAGGCGGGCGAGGTGCCGCACAGCACGAGGCGGCTCACCAGCTCGGGCCGGCGCGCCACCACTTCCTGCGCCACCATGCCGCCCATGCTGTGGCCGACCAGGATCACGGGAACGTTGCCGAGCGCTTCGATCAGCTGCACGCAACTCTGCGCCAGGCCCTTGAAGGTGTACGGCTCGATGGGCGCGCTGTGGCCGTAGCCGGGCATGTCCCAGGCCACGGCGCGGTAGCCGGAGGAGGCCAGCGTCTCCACCTGCGGCGCGAAGGCGAGATGCCCGCCGCCGATGCCGTGCAGCATCAGCACCGTGGGTCCGCGGCCACCCAGGCTGGTGAAATTGGGCGTGGCCGTCATGGCAGGAGGCGGCCTTGCGCTATCACCGGCGTTCCATCGAGTTCGACCGTGCAGTTGCGCAGCGGCAGGTCGAAGTGACCCAGCGTGTGGCGGCCCGCGACTTCGTTGGCTCCCGTGCTGTAGAGGAAATTGCCGGCGAAGGCACGCAGCTCGGTGCCGTTGAAATCGCGCTTGTCGTACAGCGCCATGCTGTCCCAGCGCGCCGCGGCGTTGAGGCCGTAGCCGACGTGGCTCACCGCATAGGCTTCGCGGTCACCCCAGGCTTCGATGTAGCTGCGCATCAGGTCCGCGTCGAGCCCCGTGCCTTCGATGCGCGTGACGTAGTCGTTCTCGATGCGCAGCGTCACCGGCTGTTCGAGATAGCGCTTGAAGGTGAGGTTGACGTCACCCGGCGCGAGCACCAGCGTGCCGTTGACGCTGCCGGCGGCGGGAAAGGCGAGGGCCAGGCCGCCGGGCCAGTGCGTCATCGTGCCCGGACGCGTGGTGTAGCCCCAGTTGCCGCCGCACACGGCGTCCTGCAGCGAGATCGCGAGATCGGTGCCCGCTTCCGACTGCACGCGCATGGCGCGCGCGGCGCGCAGCCGTTTGACGTGCGTCTTGACCAGCGGTTCGATCGCGTCGCCGGGCACCAGGCGCGCCAGGGCTTCCGGATGCTCGTTGCTCACGTACAGCACGCGCGCGCCGCCTTGCAGGATCGCGGGCAGCTCCGGTGCATGCATCAGGCCTTCGACGGTGCAATCCACCACCAGCGTGCTGCCGGCGAGCGCGGAGACGACGGGGGCGATCTGCCGCAGCACCGGCGAGGCACCGGTGGAGCGCGCCGCGGGCAGGGACGCGCTGAAGACGCTGGGCAGCATCACGCTGAAGACCTGCGCGCCGCGGCGGGTGGCGGCGAGGCGCGCGAGTTCCGGCAGCACCGGCCGGCTCTGGCTTTCGCTGAGCACCGCGACCGTGTCTCCCGGCTCCAGGCCGCAGCGCGCCAGCACGGCCTCGAAGGCGGCCAGCCACGCGGGCTCCATGGTTTCCTGCAGCATGGGAATCGGGGGCGTTGCGGGGTTCGGTCCATAATACATGAAATTTCATGCAATCCCGCTTCCCATGAACCCGCCCCGCCAGGCCCAGCCGCCGAGCTTCTCGGCCCAGGAATTCCGCGCGGCGCTGGGGATGTTCGCCACCGGCGTGACCATCGTGACGGCACGCGCGGGCGACGGCCGCCTGATCGGCCTGACGGCGAGCTCCTTCAATTCCGTTTCGCTCACGCCGCCGCTGGTGCTGTGGAGCCTGTCGCGCGCGGCCGCCTCGATGGCCGCCTTCAGCACCGGCTCCCACTACGCCATCAACGTGCTGGCCGCCGACCAGAAGGCGCTGGCCGAACGCTTCGCCACCAAGGGCGCCGACCGCTGGAGCGGCGTGTCCTTCGACGTGGGCGCCGGCGGCGCGCCGCTGCTGCACGGCGCCGCGGCCACCTTCGAATGCTTCAACCGCAGCCGCTACGAGGAAGGCGACCACGTCATCTTCGTCGGCGAGGTCGAGCGCTGCGTGCATCGCGCCGGCGCGTCGCCGCTGCTGTTCCACGGCGGGCGCTACTACACGGAGCATCCGTTGTGAGGTCGGCAAGGTTCGTCGATGCTTACCTGGGCTACTTGCTCGGTCAGGCGAACCACGCCCTCTACAAGGACTTCGACGCGCATGTGCGCGCCGCGGGCCTGAGCTCCATCGAATGGCGCGTGCTGGCGACGCTGCACGACAGCCCGCCGCTCACCGTCAGCCAGCTCGCGAACGAGGTGCTGTCCAAGCAGCCCACCGTGACCAAGCTCGTGCAGCGGATGGCGGAACAGGGCTGGGTCGCGCTGCTCGCCGATCCGGCCGACCAGCGCCGCACGCTGGTGGAGGCGAGCCCCGCGGGACGCCGCCTCGTGCGGCCGCTGATGGAGAAGGCGCGCGCGCACGAATCCGAGATGCTGCGCACGCTGGCCGCCTCCGAGCAGGCGGCGCTGAAGAAATTGCTCGCCAAGCTGGCCCGGCGTTAGCTCGCTACCATCGCGCGATGCGCGAACGAAAACAACACCTCGATGGGCTCGCGGTCGTCCTGCTGCTTGCCTGCTGCTCCTTCTGGGGCTTCCAGCAGATCCTGATCAAGACCACCGTGCCCGAGGTGCCGCCGCTCTGGCAGGCGGCGCTGCGCTTCGTCGGCGCCACCGTGCTGCTTGGCGCCTGGTGCGCCGCGCGCGGCGTGAAGCTGTTCGAGCGCGACGGCACCCTGCCCGCCGGACTGGTCGCCGGCGCGCTCTTCGCGGGCGAGTTCGCCTGCATCTATCTCGGGCTGCAGTACACCGCCGCATCGCGCCTGACGGTGTTCCTCTACACCTCGCCCTTCGTCGTCGCCATCCTGCTGCCCCGCTTCGTGCCGGCGGAGAAGCTGCGCGGCGTGCAATGGGCGGGACTGGTGATCGCCTTCGCCGCCGTGGCACTGGCCTTCAGCGAAGGCTTCACCGGACAGAGCACGCCGGGGCAACTGCGGGGCGACGCGCTGGGCCTCGCGGCCGGCATCCTCTGGGGCCTGACGACGCTGGTGATCCGCTCCTCCAGGCTGGCAAGCGCCAGCGCGGAGAAGACGCTCTTCTACCAGGTGGCCGTGACGGCGGTGGTGGCGCCGCTGCTGTCGCTGGGCATGGGCGAGGCCTGGTCGCTGCAGTACTCGGGCTACGCCTGGACCTCGATCGCGGTGCAGACGGTGATCGGCGCCTTCGCCAGCTATCTCGCGTGGATGTGGATGCTGCGCTACTACCCCGCCACGCAGCTGTCGTCCTTCACCTTCCTCGCGCCGCTGTTCGCGCTGGTGTTCGGCATCGTGCTGCTCGGGGAAAAGCTCACGCCGCAGCTGGCGTTCGCGCTGGCGGCGGTGGCGGTGGGGATCGTGCTGGTGAATCGCAAGAAGGCTTGAGGTTCCGTGGTGGGCACCGGAGGTGCCC
>JAEZEB010000352.1 GCA_023438115.1 Pseudomonadota bacterium
TCGCCGCACCCAGCGGCAGGCGGCTCGCGACCTGGCCCAGCGCCCCCAGGTCCAGCCGGTCGGCGCGCAGCTCGCCCCGCGCCGGCGCCGCGCCCTCGGGGCCGGTCCAGGACACCGCGACGTTGCCGCCCGGCCAGAGGTGTCCCTCTTCGGTGACGAACTGCAGTTCCTGCGTCTCGAAGCTGAAGCCGCCGGCCAGGCGTCGCGCCCCGAGGCGGCCCGAGACCGATTGCAGCACCAGCGGCTGCAGCTGCTCGCCCAGCGTGGCTTCCACGTCGCGCAGCACGACGTCGGCCGTCCCGCCCGCCAGCTGGCCGCGCGCCACGTCGGCCCAGGCGCGCAGGCGCCCGCGGCCCTGCGCGATGTCCACGGCGCCCAGCGAAACATGGCGGCGCAGCTGCGACAGGTCCACGGCCGCGAACTGCGCGTGCAGCACGCCGTCCCAGTCCTGCCAGCGGCCGGCGCGCGCCGACAGAAGCGGCTGGCGGAACTCGCCCGCCAGGGTGAAACGCTCGCCCCAGTCCGCCGGCGGCGTGGCGTCCAGCCGCATCTGGTGGCGGCGGGCGCCGTTGCGGACGACGAAATCCACCTGGTCCAGCGCCAGCGGCGGCGCGCCGCGGCGGTCGTCGATCCACTCCACGAAGCCGCCGCGTACGACGAATTCCTTCTGGCTGAAGAACCAGTCCGCGGCGCGGCCGTCGTCGTTGCCCCCGCGCGAAAAGTCCAGGCCGGCGACGAAGATGCGGCCGTCCGCGGCGCGGCGGATGGAAAGCCGCGGCTGCTCGATGTGGAGCTGCTCGAAGCCCAGGTTCCACAGCGAGCGCGGCGACAGGGCGCCGACCACGCGCGGCAGGCGCAGCGCCTCGCGCCCTTCCGGATCCAGCAACACCACGTCCTGCAGGGTGAAGGAAGGGATCAGCCCCTCGCTGCGCGCGGTGACCGCGCCGATGCGCACGGGTACCCCCAGGATCCGGCTGGCCCGGATTTCCAGTGCGGGGCGCATCTCGCCGATTCGCGGCACAATGAATGAATGGAGCGCACCCCACGCGAGCGCGAGCAGCAAGGACGCGGCCAGCAGCAGCCACAGGGACCACTTGACCGCTGCTGCAGTGAACCTCAGCGTGCGTGAGGGATTCGGCGGCGTCGCATTCATGAAGGCATCGGAGTGACGGGAATTATGGCCCTGGGCGCTGCACCGGGTTCGACGGAGCCGCAACGGCTGGTGACCGGCCAAGGCATGGCCGGCGCGGGATCCGCGCAGGTTCCCCTGTCCGGCCAATCGCGCTTCGTTCAGCGGCTTCGCCGCCGCTACGAGGCGGAACTCCCCCTGCTGCCCGCCGGCGTGCCGGCGCGGGAGAGCATGGGAGTCGCCTACGCAGCACTTCGTTCCCGCGGCCACGACATCCCTTCCGCGCTGCGGATCCTGCGCCAGCTGGTGATGGAGCGGCTGGCCACGCTGGACTGCGACCACGCCGAGCCCCTGGAATCCATCACGCTGGCGGTCACCGCGCTGGCGGAATTCGCGCTGGACGTCGCCTGCAACGAGGCGCTGCGCGAGCTGGACGCCGTCCACGGCGCGCCGCGCACGGAGCAGGGCGCCCGCGCGCAGCTGTGGGTGGTGGGCATGGGCAAGCTGGGGGCGCGCGAGCTGAATGTCTCCAGCGACATCGACCTGGTCTACGTCTACGACCAGGACGGCGAGACCGACGGCGATCCCCAGGGCCGGGGGCGCATCTCCAACCACGAATACTTCGGCAAGGCCGTCAAGGCAATCTTCGGCCTGATCGGCGATGTCACGGAGCACGGCTTCGTGTTCCGCGTCGACCTCGCGCTGCGCCCCAATGGCAACTCGGGGCCGCCGGCGGTGTCGCTGGGCGCGCTGGAGGATTACTTCCAGGTGCAGGGCCGCGAGTGGGAACGCTTCGCCTGGCTCAAGAGCCGCATCGTCGCCCCGCTCAGCTCGATCGAGGACGGTTCGGCGCACCAGCTACGCAGCGCGGTGCTGCCTTTCGTGTTCCGCCGCTACCTCGATTACGCGGTGTTCGACGCCCTGCGCACGCTGCACCGGCAGATCCGCGAGCACGCCGCGCGCCGCGCCGCCGGCCGGCCGGAACGCGCGAACGACGTGAAACTCTCGCGCGGGGGCATCCGCGAGATCGAATTCATCGTGCAGCTGCTGCAGGTGGTGCGCGGCGGCCAGTTCCCCGAGCTGCGCACGCGGCCGACGCTGCAGGCCCTGGAGCGCCTCTCGGCCGCCGGCCTGATGTCGGAAGAGACCGCCCGCTCGCTGGAAGCCGCGTATGTCTTCCTGCGCCGGGTGGAGCACCGCATCCAGTACCTGGACGACCAGCAGACGCACGTACTGCCCATGGGCTGCAAGGCGGACGACGACGACAGCGACCTCACCTGGATCGCGCAGACCATGGGCTATGCCGACTGCTGCCCTTTCCTGCACGAGCTGGACGGCCACCGCGAGTTCGTCGCCGAGGAATTCGACCGCCTGCTGGGCGGCGGCGCCAACGAGTGCCGCAGCTGCAGGAAGGGCGCGAAGGTCCCGCCGCCGGACCTCGAGAGCATGCTGGAACTGCTGCCCGCGCAGCTGCAGCAGCGCATCCACGCCTGGTGCAGCCACCCGCGCGTGCTGGCGCTGCGCGACGACGCGCGGCAGCGGCTTTCGCGCCTGGTGGCCCGCACCGCGCAGTGGCTGCAGGAAGGCCGGGTGAGCGAACCCGCCGCGCTGCGCATGGTCGACTGGATCGAGACGCTGCTGCGGCGCGAGAGCTACCTCGCCCTGCTGTGGGAGCGCCCGGGCGTGCACGAGCGGCTGCTGCGCCTGCTGGGCGCGGCCCGCTGGCCCGCCCGCTACCTGATGCAGCACCCGGGCGTGATCGACGAACTCGCGAGCGACGGCCTGCTGCGGGAACGCTTCTCGCCCGAGGATTTCGAGCGCGAGCTGGAACACCGCCGCCGCGCGCTGCGGATCACCGGCGAGGACGACGACGAGACGCTGCTGAACCTGCTGCGGCGCGCGCACCACGCCGAGCTGTTCCGCACGCTGGCGCGCGATGTCGAAGGCGTGCTGACGGTGGAACAGGTGGCCGACGAGCTGAGCCTGCTCGCCGACACCACGCTGAAGATCACCGCCCGCTGGTGCTGGGACCGCCTGAAGCAGGCGCACCGGGAGGAGCCGCTGTTCGCCATCCTCGGCTACGGCAAGCTCGGCGGCAAGGAGCTCGGCTACGGCAGCGACCTGGACATCGTGTTCGTCTACGAGGACGAGGACGAGCGCGCGCCGGACGTCTACGCCGCCTACGTGCGCAAGATCATCAACTGGCTCTCCACCAAGACGGCCGAGGGCGACCTGTTCGAGATCGACACGGCGCTGCGTCCGAACGGCAACTCCGGGCTGCTGGTGACGACCTTCCGCGCCTACGACGACTACCAGCAGCGGCGCGGCAGCAACACGGCCTGGACCTGGGAACACCAGGCGATGACGCGGGCGCGCTTCGTCACCGGACTCGAGTCGCTCCATCCGCGTTTCGACGCGGTGCGCCAGGCGGTGATCACCGCGCCGCGCGACGTGGCCGCGCTGCAGCGGGAGATCGTGAGCATGCGCGAGAAGGTCGCCGCGGCGCACCCGGTGAAGGCGGGCCGCTTCGACCTCAAGCACAGTCCCGGCGGCATGGTCGATGCCGAATTCGTCGTGCAGTTCCTGGTGCTGTCGCAATCCGGGGCGCATCCCGAGCTGGTGCCCAACCTGGGCAACATCACCCTGCTGCGCCGGATCGAGGCCGCCGGCCTGCTGCCCGCCGGCGCGGGCGAAGCGGCGGGCGCCGCCTACCGCGAGCTGCGCCGCATGCAGCATCGGGCCCGCCTGAACGAGGAGCCGACTTCGGTGCCGCAGGAACAACTGGCCATCGAGCGCGAAGCCATCCTCGCGATCTGGAAACACGTCTTCGGCACGCCCCGCCTCTGAGGACGCTTCCCTAACCCTGGGTTAACCCGGAGGTGATACGCTCGTGGGCTTTGCTGCCGCGACCCCGCACGACGGGGCCCGCCGGCCGTGAACCCAAGCCCGATCCGGGAAGGACACATGAAGCTTCTGCGCCCCCTGGCGGCGGCGGCCGGCTTGCTGTTGTTGTTGGCTGGTTGCGCCGTTTCCCGCCCCCCTGCCTCCGTGGCGGACAACGCTCCGCCGCGCTGGTACGCCCCCCTTCCGCATGACGGCCGCCTGGCCGACCTGCGCCAGTGGTGGCAGCAATTCAACGACCCCCTGCTCGTCGCGCTGGTCGATGCCGCCCAGACGGTGAACCCGAACGTGGCCACGGCCGGCACGCGCATCGCGGAAGCACGCGCGGCGCGCGTGGCCGCCCGCGCGGCGCTGCTGCCGTCCGTGGACGCGAACAGCTCCATCCAGCGCGGCAATGCCCAGGCGGGCGTGCCGCTGTCCACCATCCAGCAGAACGCGCTGCAGGTCGCCTGGGAGATCGACGTGTTCGGCGCCCGGCGCTCCGACGCCGATGCCGCGCGCGAGCGCCTGGCCGGCGCGGAAGCGGGCTGGCACGAGGCCCGCGTGGCCGTGGCCGCGGAGACGGCACTCACTTACGTCGACCTGCGCACCTGCGAACGCCTGCTGGCCGTCACGCGCAACGATGCGCGGTCCCGCGCCGAG
>JAEZEB010000121.1 GCA_023438115.1 Pseudomonadota bacterium
AGTGTGCCCACCCTACGAGCCACCACACGCATCCACCCATGAAGATCCTCGTCCTCGGCGCCTCGCGCGGCATCGGCCTGGAGTTCGTGCGGCAGTACCGCGCGGCGGGTCATGCCGTGATCGCGACCGCGCGCGATGCCGCGGGCCTGCAGCGCCTCGAAGCGCTGGGCGCCGCGGCGCTGAAGCTGGACGTGGCCGATCCCGCCAGCATCAGCGGCCTGGGCTGGCCGCTCGATGGCGAGAAGCTGGACCTGGCCCTGTACGTCGCCGGCGTGTACACGCGCGGCGGCGCCAAGGACCCGCCTTCGGCCGACGAGTTCGACCGCACGATGCGAACCAACGTGCTGGGCGCCATGCAGGCGATTCCGCAGGTGGCGCCGCTGGTGGAAGCGGCGGGCGGCAAGTTCGCCTTCATCACCAGCGAGATGGGCCACATCGGCCGCGTGGACAACAGCTTCGGCTGGGTGTACCGCGTGAGCAAGGCGGCCCTCAACATGGCGGTGGCGGCGGCGCAGCCGGACTACCCGCGCGCCACGTTCATCGCGCTGAACCCGGGCTGGGTGAAGACCGACATGGGCGGCGAAGGCGCGGAACTGGAAGTGGACGCCAGCGTCGACTGGATGCGCCACACCATCGCCGCCGCGCAGCACAAGCGCCACGCGCAATTCCTCGACTACAACGGCCAGCCCTTCAAGGGCTGGTGAGACCTTCCCGATGCTGCTGAATCCCGACCAGGAAATGATCCGCGACGCCGTGCGCGACTTCGCGCGCGAACAGCTGTGGCCGCACGCCGCCCGCTGGGACAAGGAGCACACCTTCCCGCACGAGGCGCACCGCGGGCTCGCCGCGCTGGGCGCCTACGGCATCTGCGTACCCGAGGAATACGGTGGCGCGGGGCTCGACTACGTGACGCTGGCCCTGGTGCTGGAGGAGATCGCCGCCGGCGACGGCGGCACCAGCACCGCGATCAGCGTCACCAACTGCCCGGTCAACGCGATCCTGATGCGCTACGGCAGCGAGGCGCAGAAGAAGCGCTGGCTCGCGCCGCTGGCGCAGGGTGAGCTGCTGGGCGCCTTCTGCCTGACCGAACCGCACGTGGGCAGCGATGCCTCCGCGCTGCGCACCACCGCCAGGCGCGAGGGCGACGCCTACGTGATCGACGGCGTCAAGCAGTTCATCACCAGCGGCCGGAACGGGCAGCTGGCCATCGTCATCGCGGTCACCGACAAGGGCGCGGGCAAGCGCGGCATGAGCGCCTTCCTCGTGCCGACCGATACGCCCGGCTACATCGTCGCGCGGCTGGAGGACAAGGTCGGCCAGCATTCCAGCGACACCGCGCAGATCCGCTTCGAGGGCTGCCGGATCCCGGCGGAGAGCCGCATCGGCGAGGAAGGCGAGGGCTATCGCATCGCGCTGTCCGCGCTGGAGGGTGGGCGCATCGGCATCGCGGCGCAGAGCCTGGGCATGGCGCGCAGCGCCTTCGAGGTCGCGGTGCAGTACGCCAGGGAGCGCGAGAGCTTCGGCACCGCCATCTTCAACCACCAGGCGGTGGGTTTCCGCCTGGCCGATTGCGCTACGCAGCTCGAGGCGGCGCGCCAGCTGATCTGGCATGCCGCGGCCTTGCGCGACGCCGGCCGGCCCTGCCTGAAGGAAGCCGCGATGGCCAAGCTGTTCGCCAGCGAGATGGCCGAACGCGTGTGCAGCGCGGCGATCCAGACCCTGGGCGGCTACGGCTACGTGAGCGACTTCCCCGTGGAGCGCATCTGGCGCGACGTGCGCGTGTGCCAGATCTACGAGGGCACGTCCGACGTGCAGAAGATCCTGATCCAGCGCGCGCTGGCCTGAGCGCCGGGCGGGCTCGCGGGCCCGCCGCTCCTGTGCGACACTCGTGGCTTCCACAGGAGGCCGGACGATGAAGCAGCGGGTATTCCTTGCCGAAGACCTTTCGCGCATGCGCGGGCTGCTCGTCGACCTGTTCTCCTCCACCGGCGAGTTCCAGGTGGTCGGCACGGCCTGCACCGAGGACGAGGCCGAGCGTTGGCTCGCCGGGCACGGCGACGCCTGGGACGTGGCCATCATCGACCTGGTGCTCGACGAAGGCAGCGGCACGCACGTGATCCGCAGCGCGCGCCGCCGGAACTACGGCGGCGTGATCGCCGTGCTTTCCAGCTGCGTCACCGAGAACCTGCGCGAGCACTGCTACCAGCTCGGGGCCGACAACGTGTTCGACGAGGCGGAGACCGGCCGCTTCCTTCTGTGGCTCGGCAAGGTCGGCGCGCCGCAAGCCGCGTCCCTGCAGCCGCTGCGCACCCCGCTGTCCGCCGGCGCGGGCCGCGCGGCCTGAGAGGCATTCCATGCAGATCACCAAGGGATACCGCGCGCTGGTCGACGAGGCCATGGCGCAAGTCAGGACGTACAGCGTGCAGCAGGTGCGCGAGCGCCTCGGCCAGCCCGGCCTGCAGATCGTGGACATCCGCGACATCCGCGAGTTGCAGGCCGAAGGCACCGTGCCGGGGAGCTACCACGCGCCGCGCGGCATGCTGGAGTTCTGGGTCGACCCCGCGTCGCCGTACCACAAGAAGGTCTTCGCGGACCCCGCGAAGGAGTACGTGCTGTTCTGCGGCGCGGGCTGGCGCAGCGCGCTGGCCACCAAGACGCTGCAGGACATGGGCATGCGCAACGTGGCCCACATCGACGGCGGCTTCACCGAGTGGGTGAAGCAGGGCGCCCCGACCGAGACCCTCGAAGAACGCAAGGCCAAGAAGCCGGCATGACGGCCGGCGACGCGGGCGCTTGCCCCTGCGGCCGCCGCGACGAACGTGGGCGGCCGCTGCCCCTGGCGCGCTGTTGCGGCCGCTTCCTGGCCGACCGCGCCGGCACCCCGGCGCCCGATGCGGAAAGCCTGATGCGCTCGCGCTATGCGGCCTTCGTGCGCGAGGACGCCGGCTACCTGCTCGCGACCTGGCATCCCTCCACGCGTCCGGCCACGCTGGACTTCGAGCCCGGCCTCCAATGGCTGGGGCTCGAGGTGCGCATGCACCGGCAGCCCGATGCGACGCATGCGGAGGTGGAGTTCGTCGCCCGCTCGCGGCTGGCGGGACGCGGCCAGCGCCTGCACGAGCGCAGCCGCTTCGTGTGCGAGGATGGGCGCTGGTATTACGTGGATGGAGAGATGCGATGACGGGCCGGTTCGATGCGGTGCTGTTCGACTGCGACGGCGTGCTCGTCGACAGCGAGGGCATCACCAACGGGGTGCTGCGCGAGATGCTGGAGGACCTGGGCTGGAAGCTCAGTCCCCAGGAGTGCATGCGCCTGTTCCTCGGCAAGGCGGTGAAGGACGAGCGTGAACGGATCGAACGTCACACGGGCCGCCCGCTCACGGAGGAGTGGCTGGTGCAGTTCCGCGAGCGCCGCAACGAGCGCCTGCTGGCGGGCGTGCGGCCCATCGCCAATGCGGTCGATGCCGTGGCAAGCATCAGCGATCGCTACCAGGGACGCATCGCGTGCTGCTCGGGCGCCGACCGCTGGAAGGTGGAGATGCAGCTGGCCCGCTGCGGTTTGCTGCCGTACTTCGAGGGCCGCATCTTCAGCGGCCACGAGATGCCGCGCAGCAAGCCCGCGCCCGACGTGTACCTGGCCGCCATGCCGCCGCTCGCTGTCACCCCGGACCGCTGCGCGGTGGTGGAAGACACGGTCACCGGCGTCACCGCAGGCGTCGCCGCCGGCTGCGTTGTCTATGGCTACAGCCCGCCCGAGGCAGGGCACGACGGGCCTGCTGCGCTGCTTGCCGCCGGGGCCTCGGAGATCTTCACCGACATGGTGCAATTGCCCGGGCTGCTGGCCTGATCCGCCGCGGTTGTCGGCGTTTTCCTACACCGTGCAACTCGACCGCAGGTCGATAATGGCCCTCCTTTTGTCTCCGCTTCCCTCCCCCACATGTCCCAAGAATCCGATGCCCTGCTGCAGCTGCTGGGCGCGCACGAAGACCAGATCCTGACGGAATGGCTGGCGGAGGCCGGGGGCGACGGCGCCCGCGTGACCGATGCCGGCCGGCGCACCATGCGCGGCGAAGCCGGCGAACTGCTGCGCGGCCTGCGCCAGGGCCTGCAGGCCGGCGGCGACGCCGAGAATCTCCAGGCCCCCGCCTGGGGCTCGCTGCGCGAGGCGCTGGAAGGCCTGTCGCGCGCGCGTGCGGCGCAGGGCCAGTCGGCGGGCGATACCAGCGTCTTCGTGCTGGCGTTCAAGCGGCCGCTGTTCAAGCTGATCCAGTCCGCCGCGGGGGGCGACGCCGACCGCCAGATGGCGCTGGTGTGGACCGTGTCCACGCTCGTCGACCGCATGGCGCAGTCGACCGTCACCACCTACCAGCAGACGCGCGAGGAGATCATCAAGCGCCAGCAGCAGGACCTGCTGGAGCTCTCCACCCCGGTGATCAAGCTGTTCGAGGGCGTGCTGGCCGTGCCCATGATCGGCACGCTGGACTCCGCCCGCACGCAGATGGTGATGGAGACGCTGCTGCAGCGCATCGTCGAGACCGGCTCGCGCCTGGCGATCATCGACATCACCGGCGTTCCCACCGTCGACACGCTGGTCGCCCAGCACTTGCTGAAGACTGTCAGCGCCATCCGCCTGATGGGCGCCGAATGCATCATCAGCGGCATCCGCCCGCAGATCGCGCAGACCATCGTGCACCTGGGCATCGACCTGCAGGGCATCGCCTCCAAGGCCAGCCTGTCGGATGCGCTGGCGCTCGCCATGGAGCAGCAGGGCTTCACGGTCACCCGCACCCGATAAGGACAGCGATGTACCGCATCCCCATCCTCCAGATGGGCCAGACGCTCCTGGTGACCATCCAGGTCGACATGCAGGACCAGATGGCGCTGGCCCTGCAGGACGACCTGGCCAACAAGATCGCCGCCACCGGCGCCAAGGGCGTGCTGATCGACATCTCCGCGCTGGAGATCGTCGATTCCTTCGTCGGCCGGATGCTGGCCAGCATCTCCGGCATCTCGCGCATCCTCGATGCCACCACCGTGGTCGTGGGCATGCAGCCCGCGGTCGCCATCACCCTGGTCGAACTGGGCCTGTCGCTCGAGGGCGTGCGCACCGCGCTGAACGTGGAGCGCGGCGTGGAGCTCCTCGCGCAAGGCCGCCGGGAGACCTCCCTTGCCCGCTGAAGACGGTACCGGATCGCTGCCGCTGCGCAGCGAGGAAGACATCGTCGCCAGCCGGCAGAAGGTGCGCGCGCTCGCGCTGCAGCTGAAGTTCTCGCTGGTCGACCAGACGAAGATGATCACGGCGGCCAGCGAGCTGTCGCGCAACACGCTGGTGCACGGCGGCGGCGGGCAGATGCGCTGGGAATTGCTGGAAGACGGCCTGCGCCGCGGACTGCGCCTGCATTTCGAAGACGAGGGGCCCGGCATCCCGGACGTGAAGCTCGCGCTCACTGATGGCTGGACCTCGGGCACCGGCATGGGCCTGGGCCTCCCGGGCAGCAAGCGCCTGGTGCACGACTTCGAGATCGCGTCGACGCCCGGGAGCGGCACCCGCGTGAGCATCACGCGATGGAAATGATCCTGGGCGGCCTGCACGCCGCCTTTCCGATGGAAGATCCCAGCCGCGTGGGCGAGGCCAGGCGCCACGCGGCCCGGCTTGCCCACGAGTGCGGGCTCGACGAGACCGAGGCGGGACGGCTGGCCATCGTCGTCACCGAGCTGGCCACCAACCTCCTGAAGCACGCGCGCCAGGGCCGGCTGCTGGTCGCCGGCAATCCGGAGCGCGGCCAGGTCGAGGTGATCTCCATCGACGAAGGGCCGGGCATCGCCGACGTGGCGCGTTCGCTCGGCGACGGCTTCTCCACCACGGGCACCGCCGGCACCGGCCTGGGCGCGCTGCACCGGCTTGCCACGCAGTTCGACCTGCACTCGGCCCCCGGCGCCGGCACCGTGGCCCTGGCGACCGTGCGCGGGGTACGCGCCGCCCCGCCGGCTTCCAACACCATCTGCACCGGCGCGATCTCGCTTGCCGCGCCCGGCGAGCAGGTCTGTGGCGACGGCTGGGGTTTTGCGCTGGACGGCGACCGCGCGGCGCTGATGGTGGCCGACGGGCTGGGCCATGGCCCGGCCGCGGCCGAGGCCGCGCAGGCGGCGCTGGAGGCCTTTGCCCAGGATCCGTTCGCTTTGCCCTCGCAACTGCTGCGAAACGCCCATGCGCACCTGCGCGGCACCCGCGGCGCCGCCTTGATGGTGCTGCAGGCGGATGCCGCGGCGGGCACCATCCGCAGCTGCGGCGCGGGCAACGTGGTGGGCCGCATCGTCTCCGGCGTGTCCGACCGCAGCCTGCTGGGCCAGCACGGCACCGCCGGCGTCACCATCCGCACGCCGGAAGAGGCCGTCACGCCCTGGCCCCCGCACGCGCTGCTGGTCGTATGCTCGGACGGGATCGAGACGCGCTGGAAGCCGGAACTGGTCTCGCCCGTGCTGCAGCGCGACCCCGCGCTTGCGGCGGCGCTCATCGTGCGCGACCATTGCCGGGGGCGCGACGACGCGACCGTCGCCGTCCTGCGCCGCAAGGATTGACATGGCCTCCGAACAGCAGCCCGCCACCGGCGACGAACTCGCCGCCGCCCTGGAGGAGAGCCGCCGCGAGCTGCGCGAGTTGCGCGAGGAGCTGGAGGAGACCAACCGCGGCGTGCTGGCGCTCTATGCCGAACTCGACGCGCAGGCGGAGCAGCTGCGCCAGGCCACGGAGCTCAAGAGCCGCTTCCTCGCCTACATGAGCCACGAGTTCCGCACGCCGATCAACTCCATCCGCAGCATCACGCGGCTGCTGCTGGACCGGGTCGACGGGCCGCTGACCGAGGAGCAGGAAAAGCAGGTCACCTTCGTGCAGAACAACGCGGCGGAATTCGCCGAGATGGTCGACGACCTGCTGGACCTCGCCAAGGTGGAGGCGGGCCGCGTCGAGATCTCGCCGGCCTGGTTCGAGATGGTCGACCTGTTCTCGGCCCTGCGCGGCATGTTCAAGCCGGTGCTGACCAATCCTGCGGTGAGCCTCGTCTTCGAGGAGCCGCAGGGCCTGCTCAAGCTCTACACCGACGACCGCAAGCTGTCGCAGATCCTGCGCAACTTCATCTCCAACGCGCTGAAGTTCACCCCGCGCGGCGAGGTGCGCGTCAGCGCGCGCCTGGAGGGTACGGAGCGCGTCACGTTCTCGGTGTCGGACACCGGCGTGGGCATCGCGCCGGAGCACCTGCCCACGCTGTTCGAGGACTTCGCGCAGGTGCGCTCGCCGCTGCAGAAGCGCCTGCGCGGAACGGGCCTGGGCCTGTCCCTGAGCAAGAAGCTCGCGCAGCTGCTGGGCGGCTCCATCGCGGTGGAGAGCGAGCCCGGCAAGGGCTCGGCCTTCCACCTCACCATCCCCGTGCGACTGGACGCGGCGAACCCGCCATGATCGGCGCCGAGATCATCAACGCCACCATCGACCGCTCGGTCCATGCGGTGCTGGTGGTCGACGACAACCCGGCCACGCGCTATTCCACCGCCCGCGTCATCCGCGCCGCGGGCTTCCGCACCGAAGAGGCCGGCACCGGCACCGAGGCGCTGGAGCGCGCCGAACGCGGCGTGTCGGCGGTGGTGCTGGACGTGCACCTGCCCGACATCGACGGCTTCGAGGTGTGCCGGCGCCTGCGCGCGAGTCCCCTCACCGCCACGCTGCCCGTGGTGCATCTCTCGGCCGCGTACGTGCGGGACGAGGACCGCGTCGCGGGCCTGAACGCCGGCGCCGACGGCTACCTGGTGCATCCGGTGGAGCCCGCGGTGCTCATCGCCACGCTGCAGGCGCTGATCCGCGCGCGCACGGCCGAAGACGAACTGCGCCGCAGCGAGCAGCGCTTCCGCGCCATCTACGACCAGGCGCAAAGCGGCATCGTGCTGCTGGACGCGGAGGGCCGCTTCGCCGACGCCAACCCGGCGATGCTGCGCCTGCTGGGGCGGCGCGGCGACGAGCTCGTGGGCCAGCCGCTGGCCGCCTTCGTGCCCGCCGGCTGGCAGGAACGCGTGGCCGTGGAGATGGCCAGCATGCGGGAGCCGGGGCAGGCCTGGCGCGGCGAGTTCCCGCTGCTGCATGCGAGCGGCCGTCCCGTGCACCTGGAGTGGAGCGTGTCGACGCACGCCGAGCCGGGCGTGCGCATCGCGGTGGCGATCGACGTTTCGGAGCGGCATGAACTGGAAGAGCGCCGGCTCGAGGTGCTCGAGCGCGAACAGGCGGCGCGGCAGCAAGCCGAGCGCCACAGCCGCACGCAGGACGACTTCATCGCCGTGCTCTCGCACGAGCTGCGCACGCCGCTGAACGCCATCATCGGCTGGGTGCACATCCTCAAGCGGCGCGGCGCGCTGGCCGGCGCCGAGAAGGGGCTGGAGGCGATCGAGCGCAACGTGAAGACCCAGGCGCGCATCATCTCCGACATCCTCGACGTCTCGCGCATCAACTCGGGCAAGCTGCGGCTCGCGCGCGAATGGGTCGACCCCGCCGACATCATCGGCAGCGCGATCGAGGCGCTCGCGGGCAACATCGCCGAGAAGAAGATCCAGCTCGAGGTGGACGTCGAGGGCGCGCACGAGCGCGCCTGGCTCGACCCGGCGCGCTTCCAGCAGATCTTCTGGAACCTGATGACCAACGCCATCAAGTTCTCGCGCGAAGGCGGCCACGTCGCCGTGCGGCTGCAGCGCAGCGGCGACCGCCTGGCACTGGAGGTGCAGGATGCGGGGCAGGGCATCGCGCCCGACTTCCTGCCGCACCTGTTCGACCGTTTCACGCAGGGCGATTCGCCGGGCAACCGCCGCCATGGCGGGTTGGGCCTGGGGCTGTCGATCGTCAAGCAGCTGGTGGACCTGCACGGCGGCGCCGTGGACGCCTCCAGCCCCGGCATCGGCCACGGCGCGACGATGCACGTCGACCTGCCCGCCGTGCCGGAACACGACGCGCCGCCGGATCCGCAGGAAGCCGACAGCGGCTTCGACACGCTGGACCTCTCGGCCTACGCGCTGCAGGACGTGGACGTGCTGCTGGTGGAGGACGACCGCGAGGCGGTCGACATGATGGTGCTCGTGCTCGAGGACCGCGGCGCGCGCGTGCGCATCGCCACCGACTTCGACGCCGCGCTGCAGGCGCTGGAACAGCGCCGCCCCGACGTGCTGGTGAGCGACATCGGCCTGCCGGGCCGCGACGGCTACGAGCTCGCGCGCAGCGTGCGGCAGGTGGAGGCGCAGCGCGGCCTGGCGCGGCTGCCGCTGATCGCGGTGACGGCCTTCGGGCGCGCCGAGGACAGGCAGAAGAGCCTGCAGGCGGGTTTCGACCTGCACCTGGCCAAGCCGCTGCGCCCGCACCTGCTGCTCGACGCGATCGCGCGCCTGCGTCCCGCGGGCCGCTGAGCGCGCCGCCCGTCGGAGCAGCGCCCCGCGCTCCGTGCATTGCTGAAGCTTTGGGCAGCGCAAGGCAGGCCGCATGGTTGCTTGCTTTGCGGCGAACGCAGCGCAGCAAATCCACGTTCTTTTCCACAGGGACGGTGGATATCTTTGTCCGCGGCTGCGCAGCTCCGGCCCTTGACAGCGGCGCGCGCATCGCGCAAGGCGGCGCGTTCCGCGCTTCGGGTCAATAATGCGCCGCATCCCCAACGCCATCGCAAGAGCACCATGCGCTTCCTCACCTTCGCCTTCTGCGCCCTCGGCGCCACCCTGGCGGGCTGCACGCCCCCGAGCAGCCCGCCCGCGCAGCGCCCCGTGGCCAACGCGCCCGCGGTGCCCAACCTCGGTGCGCTCACCGGCACCGCGCGCGTCACCACGACCAGCGGCATCGTCTTCGAGTCGCTGCGGACCGGCAGCGGCGCCACGCCCAAGGCCACCGACACGGTGACGGTCCACTACCGTGGCACCTTCCCCGACGGCCGCGAGTTCGACAGCTCCCACCGCCGCGGCCAGCCCACCAGCTTCCCGCTGAACCGCGTCATCCCGTGCTGGACCGAGGCGGTGCAGCTGATGCGCCCGGGCGGCAAGGCGCGCATCACCTGCCCGCCGGGCCTGGCCTACGGCGAACGCGGCGCGGCCGGCGTGATCCCGCCCAACGCCACCCTCATCTTCGAGATCGAGCTGATCTCCATCGCCTCCTGACTGGAAAGCCGTCCATGCTGACCTTCTACTACGCCGCCGGCACCTGCGCGCTGGCCTCGCACCTGGCGCTCGAACACGCCGGCGCGCGCTATGAAGCGGTGCGCCTGGACTTCAAGGCGCAGCAGCAGCGCTCGCCCGAGTACCTGCGCGTCAATCCCAAGGGCCGCGTGCCGGCGCTCGCCACCGACCGCGGCGTGCTCACCGAGACGCCCGCGCTGCTCCAGTTCATCGCGCAGAGCTTTCCCGAGTCGGGGCTCGCGCCGCTGGACGACGCCTTCCTGCTGGCGAAGATGAACGAGTTCAACGCCTACCTGTGCGCGACGGTCCACGTGAACCACGCACACAAGGGCCGTGGGTACCGCTGGGTGGAGCCGGAGGACACCGCGGCGATCGAAGCCATGCGCAGGAAGGTGCCCAGGACGATGACGGAGAGCTTCACGCTCATCGAGGAGCAGATGCTGCAGGGGCCCTGGGTGCTGGGCGAGCGCTTCAGCACCTGCGACCTGTACCTCTTCACCATCGCGGGCTGGCTGGAAGGTGACGGCGTGGACATCGCGCGCTTCCCCAAGGTCGCGGACCACTACCGGCGCGTGCAGGCGCTGCCCGCGGCGCAGAAGGTGCTGGCCCTCCACGGCTGACGGCTGCCGGTCCTTCCCGGAGGTGTGCGGCCGGCTTCGTAGGGCGGGGTGAGCGGCGCAGCCCGAACCCCGCCGGCCAGCGCCCGCTGCCCCGCGCTCCCGCCTATGCCACAATGCCCCCAGCTCCGGGGTGTACGCAAGGCGTGCTGAGATCCAGACCCGTGAACTTGAACCGGTTCAGACCGGCGGAAGGAGAGCTGCCACCCTGACCCCCTTTGGCGCGGTCGGGGGCGGGCCCTTCGGAGCGACCGTTTTCGAAGGAGCCTCCGTGAGCAGCACCGCAACGTTCCGCTATCCCCGCGTCCTCTCGATCGCGGGCTCCGACTCCGGCGGCGGCGCCGGTATCCAGGCCGACCTCAAGACCTTCGCCGCGCTCGGCTGCTACGGCATGACCGCCATCACGGCGCTCACGGCGCAGAACACGCTGGGGGTGCGCTCGATCCACGCGGTGCCGCTGCAGATCCTCGCCGACCAGATCGATGCCGTCGTCGAGGACATCGGCGCCGACGCGGTGAAGATCGGCATGCTGCATTCCGCCGACACCGTGCGCACCGTTGCCGACGCGTTGCGTCGCCACCGGCTCGCGCCCGTCGTGCTCGATCCCGTGATGATCGCCACCAGCGGCGCCGTGCTGATCGACCGCGAGGCCGTGGAAGTACTGGTGCGCGAGCTCTTTCCGCTGTGCGCCGTGGTGACGCCCAACCTCGACGAGGCGGCGCTGCTGGTCGGCCGGCCGCTGCAGGACGAGGGCGACATGGAAGCGGCGGCGCGGCAGCTGCTGGAACGCGGCGCGCGCGCCGTGCTCGTGAAGGGTGGACATCTCCCCGGCGAGACCGTCAGCGACCTGTTGCTCGCGCCCGATGCCGAACCGTTGTGGATGCGAGGGCCGCGCATCGCCAGCCCCAATACCCACGGGACGGGTTGCACCTTGTCCAGCGCGATCGCCAGCCGTCTCGCGCTCGGTGACGATCTCGCCGATGCGGTGCAGGGCGCGCGCGCCTTCGTGCGCGAGGCGCTGGCCGCGGGAGCTTCGGTGCGCACCGGCGCCGGCAGCGGCCCCCTCAACCATGCGCATGCGCCGCTGCCCCTGCAGCTGCGCCCGCTCGCATGAACACCGGCCTCGTCGCCGATCTCCGCGCCTTCATCGCGCAGGACGGCTGCGACGACGCGCAGTTCGACGCCATGGCGCTGCGCCTCTTCGCGCACCAGCACGCGGGCAACGAAGCCTTCCGGCGCTTCTGCCGCCTGCGCGGCGTCGCGCCGCGCAGCGTTCGCAGCTGGCGCGACATCCCGGCGGTGCCGATCAGCGCGTTCAAGGAAGTCGACCTCAGCTGCACGCCGCCGGAGCGCGCCGAGCGCGTGTTCATGACCAGCGGCACCACGCGCGGCGAAATCAAGGGCCGGCACTACCACCCGACGATCGCGGTGTGGGACGCCTCGATGACGGGCCACTTCGCGCCGCGCTTCATGCGCGGGGCGCCACGCCTGCGCATGGGCATCCTGTTCCCCTCGGAAGAGGCTCTGCCGAACTCGTCCCTCGCGCACTACCTCGCGCTCGCCGTGCGCCGCTTCGGCACCGAAAACAGCGCCTGGTTCGTGGGCGAAGGCGGGCTCGATGTCGACGGCGTGCGCGCGATGCTCCGCGCGGCCGAGCGCAGCGGCGAGCCCTGCGCGCTGCTGGGCGCGAGCTGGAGCTTCGTGCACCTGCTCGATGCCTTCGCCGCCGCCGGCGAACGCTTCGCGCTGCCGCCCGGCAGCCGCATGCTCGACACCGGCGGCTACAAGGGGCAGTCGCGCGAGCTGCCCGCCGAGGAGTTCTACGCGCGCCTGTCCGCCACGCTGGGCGTGCCGCGCTCGCTGTGCATCAACATGTACGGCATGACGGAGCTGAGCACGCAGCTCTACGACGACGGCAACGAGCGCGTGCCTTCGGTGAAATCGGGGCCGCACTGGCTGCGCTCGCGTCTGGTCGATCCGCTCACGGGCCGCGAGGTGCCGCGCGGCGAGCGCGGGGTGCTGGTTCACTGCGACCTCGCCAGCTTCAACTCCGTGACCACGATCCTCACCGAAGACGTCGGCATCGCGGTCGACGGCGGCTTCCTGCTGCTGGGGCGTGCCGAGGGCACGCAGGCGCGCGGCTGTTCCCTGGCGGTGCAGGAGTTCCTGCAGGCGGCACAGGCATGAGTGGATCGCCCTGGACCGCCGGCCACCTGCCCGGCCTGCGCGACGAGGAGCTCGCGTGGCAGGCGCTGTCCTTCGGCGCGCTGGAAGTGCGCGTGCCGCTCGCCTCGCCGCAGCAATTGCGTGCCGTGGGCCGGCACGTGCGCGCGGTGGCCGCGCAGCACCTGCGCCCGCTGCCGGTCTCGCGCATCGTGGAGATCGTCGATGCCGCCGTGGCGCGCCTGCTGGATCGCGGCGATCCTTTCCGGCGCGAAGCCGAGCGCCTGCTGCCGGCCGTGACCGGCTTCGATGCGGAGATGGTGCGGCTGGGGCTGGACGCCAGCCTGCAGGCCTTCCGCGCGCCGCAGCTGCATCGCTTCGTGGCGGAGGACTTCGCCAATCCCAAGGTGCTGGACGAGTTCCAGCCTGCCGCGAAGGGCGGCGCGGTGCGGGCCTTCGGCCCGGGGCTGCTGCTGCATAGCTGGGCGGGCAACGTGCCCGCGCTGCCGCTGTGGAGCCTCGTGTGCGGCCTGCTGGTCAAGTCGGGCACGCTCGGCAAGCTGCCCAGCGCGGAGCCGGTGTTCGCCACGCTCTGCGCGCGCCTGCTCGCGGAGATCCATCCACCGCTGGCCGGCTGCATCGCCATCGCGTGGTGGCCGGGCGGAGACGGCGCACGCGCCGAAGCGGCGATCGCCGAAGCGGACACCGTGCTCGCCTACGGCGGCAACGAAACCATCGCGGAGCTGCGCGCGCGGGTGCCGGCGGGCAAGCGCTTCCTCGGCTACGGGCACAAGCTCGGCTTCGGCCTGGTCGCGCGCACCGCGCTCGATGCCCAGCGCGCCCCGGCCACGGCGCGCCTGGCCGCGCACGACATCGTCCGCTACGAGCAGCAGGGCTGCTACTCGCCGCACCAGTTCTTCGTGGAGCGTGGCGGCCGCGTCGATCCGCGCGTTTTCGCGCAGTACCTCGCGGCGGAACTGGCGAACCTGCAGCAACGTTTTCCGCGCCGCGCCGCCAGCCTGGAAGAGGGGGCCGCGATGGCGGGCTGGCGCCAGGCCCGGGAACTGCAGGCGCTGGCGGACGAGGGCTTCGCGCTGTTCGGCGACGAACACGCGGCCTGGAGCGTGGTCTATGCCGACGCGCCGCAGCCGCTGGCACCCACCGCGGGCGGGCGCAGCATCCTCGTCTGCGCAGTGGATGCGCTGGACGAGGTGCCCGCGCTGGTGGCGCCGCATGCGCAGTTCCTGCAGACCGCGGGCATCGCCGCCGAGCCGCGCGAGCTGTACCGGCTCGCCGAATCCCTGGGCGCCGTGGGCGTCACGCGCATCGCCGCGCTCGGCGCGATGACGGCGCCCGAGGCCGGCTGGCACCACGACGGCCGCTTCAACCTGCTGGACCTGGTGCGCATGGTGGAGATCGAGTCCTCGGCGGAGCGCGCGGCCGATGCGCTCGCGCCCTATGCGCAGGAGTGGCGATGAGCGCCGCCCGGCCGCCCGAAGGCGCTCGCCCCCTCCGCTTGCGGAGGGGGGAGGCACAGGCCGCGCAGCGGACAAGCCTGGGGGAGGTTGCCCCATGAGCCTTCTTTCGCTGCAGCAGGTGCGCTTCGCCTATCCGGGGTGGCCGCCAACCGTGGACGATGCGAACCTCGAAGTGGAGGAGGGCGCCTTCCACTGCCTCGTGGGCCGCAGCGGCTGCGGCAAGACCACGCTGCTGAAGATCGCGGCGGGGCTGGTGAAGCCGGACAGCGGCCGCGTGGTGTTCCATTCGCGCCGCACCGCACCCGGCCCCGACATCGGTTTCGTCTTCCAGTCGCCCAACCTGCTGGAGTGGCTGCGCGTCGTCGACAACGTGCTGCTGCCCGTGTCACTGCACGGCCGGCCCGATGCCGCGCAGGTGCGGCGCGCGCACGCGCTGCTGGAGCAGCTGGGGCTCGCGGGACACGAACGGAAGTATCCGCGCCAGCTCTCGGGGGGCCAGCAAAGCCGCGTCGCGCTCGCGCGCGCCCTGGTGCTGCAGCCGGCGCTGCTGCTGCTGGACGAACCCTTCGCAGCGCTGGACGCCATCACGCGCGAGGAGTTGCAGCGCGACCTGCTGCAGATGGGGCGCAGCCAGGGAACGACGGTGCTGTTCGTCACGCACGACATCGCCGAGGCGGTGTTCCTGGCCGACCGCGTCGACGTGGTCGAAGGCGGCCGCATCGCGCAGGGGATCGCGATCACGCTGCCCGAACGCAGCACCGCCGTGCGCTATGGCGCGGACTTCGCGCGGCAGGCCGCGGCCGTGCGCGCGGCGTTGCACCTGGAGACGGTGCCCGCATGATGCGCATCGGTTCCCTGCTGCTGCTCCTTGCGTTGCTGCTTGCGTGGGAGCTCGCCTGCCGCTTCCTGGGCCTGTCCGCGCTGGTGCTGCCGCCGCCTTCGGCCGTGGCCGTGTCGCTCTGGAAGGGTTTCGCCAGCGGCTACTTCTGGCCGCACCTTCGCACCACGGTGGTGGAACTCGTGTTTGGCGTGCTCGCCGGCTGCGCCTTCGGCTTCGCCGCTGGTGTTCTGCTCGCGGAGCACGCGGGATTGCGGCGGTTGCTGATGCCTTACGTGATCGTGACGCAGGTGGTGCCCAAGCTCGCGCTGGCGCCGCTGTTCGTGCTGTGGTTCGGCTTCGGCATCACGTCCACCGTCGTCATCACCGCGCTCATCTGCTTCTTCCCGCTGCTGGAGAACACGATGACCGCGCTCTCGCAAGTGCCGCCGGAGCGGCTGGAGCTGTTCCGCATGCTGGGCGCGAGCCGCGCCCAGACCTTGTGGCGGCTCAAGCTGCCGTCCGGATTGCCGGCGATCCTGGCCGGCCTGCGCGTGGCCGTGGTGCTGGCGCTGGTGGGCGCGGTGGTCGGCGAGTTCATAGGCGCGAGCCAGGGCCTGGGCGCCCTCGTGATCGCCACGCAAGGCACCATGGACACCGCGCTGATGTTCGCCGTCCTGGTGCTGATCGCCGCCCTCGGCATGGCGGCCTACCAGGCCACCCTGTGGCTGGAGCGCCGGCTGCTGCTTCCCTTCACCCGTAGCTCGTGAGAACACGCATGCAAGACCTTTCCCGCCGCACCCTGCTGGCCGCCCTGGTGGCGACGCCGCTTGCCGCGCGTGCCCGGCAAGCGCTGGAGCGCATCACCGTCGCCGGCTGGAGCAAGCCCATCACCGAAGTCACGCCGCTGCTGGTGGACGAGGACAAGGGCTTCTACCGCGCGCAAGGCGTGGACCTGCGCTACGTGCCGGGCGCGGGCAGCGCCGACGCGATCCGCAACATCCTTTCGGGCCAGGCGGACGTGGCCTTCGCCGATCCCGGTTCCTTCTTCGCCGCGCTGGACAAGGGAGAGAAGCTGCGCGCGATCTACGACATCTATCCGCAGAACGTGTTCAACGTGGTGTCGCTGCGCGGCAGCGGTATCGCGAAGCCCGCCGACCTGAAAGGCCGCAAGATCGGCGTGTACAGCCTCGCGAGCGGCACGCGCCAGGCGCTGCAGGTGCTGCTGCATTCCGCGGGGCTGACCGAGGCCGACGTGACCGTCATCGTCACCGGCGTGCTGAACTTCGGGCCGCTGATCCAGGGCCAGGTGGATGCCACCGCCGCCACCGACACCGGCCTGCTGGTGGGCCGCCGGCGCGGACTGCCCGAGGTGGACGTGATGCAGGTCGGCGACGTGCTGCCCGCCTCCAGCGACCTGTTTGTCGTGCGCGACGAGATCTACCGCTCGCGCCGCGAGGCGCTGCGGCGCTTCCTGCGCGCCTACCGCGACGCGGCGGCCTGGATGATCGCGCGGCCCGAGGAGGCCGCGCAGCTCGCGGCGAAGCGCGCGATCGACGGCACCGATCCGACGCTCAACCTGGAGATCATCCGCCTGCGCAATGCGGCCAGCGTGTCCGCGCTCACGCGCGCGCAGGGCCTGGGCGCGATCGACGTCGCGGCGCTGCAGGCGGCGGCCGACGTGTACCGCAAGCTGGGACTGGTGCAGCGGCCGCTCGATGTGCGCCAGGTGGTCAGCCAGGACCTGCTGCCGCAAGGAGCCAGGCCATGAACCTCGCCGGCAAGGCGGTGCTGGTCACCGGCGCGGGCCGCGGCATAGGCGCGGCGATCGCACGCGCCTTCGCGGCCGAAGGCGCGACCGTGGCCGTGAACTACCTGCGCGATGCGCAATCGGCCGCGGTTGTGGTCGAGGATTGCCGCCGCAGCGGCGGCGACGCCTTCGCGCTGCAGGCCGACGTGACGCAGGAAGCCGAAGCCGCGCGCCTCGTGCAGCAGGTGGTGGACGAGGCCGGCCGCATCGACGTCCTGGTGAACAATGCCTTCCGTGCGCAGTCCTTCGACCCCGAACAGCGCGGCCCCTTCGGCGAACTGTCCTGGGAGGCCTACCGCGACCAGTTCGAAGGCTCGGTCGGCGCGGCCTTCCACCTGTGCCGCGCCGTGCTGCCGCATTTCGCCCGCGGCGCGCAGGGCAGCATCGTCAACATCGTGAGCAACCTCGTGGAGTCACCCGTGGTCCCCTATCACGCCTACGGCACGGCCAAGTCCGCGCTGGTGGGCTTCAGCCGCAACCTCGCGGCCGAACTCGGCCCGCTGGGTGTCCGCGTCAACTGCGTGGCGCCGGGGCTCGTGTATCCCACCGCGGGCAGCGCGGAAACGCGCGCGCGCTTCCGCGAAGACCTGATGGCCGCCACGCCGCTGCGCCGCCTGGCCCGGCCGGAAGACGTTGCGGGACCGGTGCTGTTCCTCGCTTCGCCCTGGAGTGGCTTCATGACGGGCCAGGTGTTGCTGGTCGACGGCGGGATGGTGATGCGATGACTGCGCTCTTGATCTGCACTCTCGCGGAGGCACGTGCCCGCGCCGGCACGTCCGGCGAAGCGCCGCGACTCGCCGCGCTGCTGCGCCGGGCGCATCCCGATGGCGTCTGCATCCTGGACGCGCGCGACGGCCTGGCCTGGATCGACACCCCGCACGCGAGCGGCTGGCTGGCCGGCGAAGCGCTGGAGCGCGAGGCCTTCGAGCGGCGCACGCAGGAGGCCCTGGCCCGCGGTTTCGTCGCCGCCGACGCGCTGGTGCTGGCCAGGCGCACGGCGCCGCATGCGCTGCCCTTGTTGTCCTGGGGCGAGGCGCCGCCGCAGCCGCAACGCACGCCGTCCGCGCCGCAACGGCTGGATCTCTACGCGATCGTCGACGATGCGCGCCGCCTGCGGCAGGTGCTGGAGGCCGGCGTGCGCACGGTGCAGCTGCGCATCAAGACGCCGCCCGCGCCCGATGCGGCCTGGCACGCGATGCTGCGCGAGGAAGTGGCGGATTCGGTCGCCGCAAGCCGCGAGCATGGCGCGGAGCTGTTCGTCAACGACCACTGGCGGCTCGCGCGCGAGCTGGGCGCGAGCGGCGTGCACCTCGGCCAGGAGGACCTGCTGGCGCTGGGCGACGAGGGCCGCGCCGAGTTGCTGGCCGCGGGCTTCGCGCTGGGCGTCAGCTCGCACAGCGTGTGGGAACTCGCGCGGGCGCGCGCGCTGTCGCCGCGCTACATCGCCTGCGGCCCGGTGTGGCCCACGGTGACCAAGGACATGCCCTGGCTGCCGCAGGGCCTGGACAACCTGGCCTGGTGGGTGCGCGCGGCCGGCGCACCGGTCACGGCCATCGGCGGCATCCTGCAGCCGCAGCATGTGGAAGCGGTGGCGGGCACCGGATGCGACGGCGTATGCATCGTGCGCGGGCTGGGCGAGGCGCCGCGGGACACGCTGCCGGGCTTCGAGGCGGCGCTGCGCGCTGGCCGCAGTGGCGCGGCGGAGGCGCCGCCGGATTGGCCGCATGCCAGCTTGCCGGCCGGGAAGACGCCATGAGGGCGGGCCGCCTCGCGCTGCCCGTGGTCTGCCTCGTCGTATTCGCCCTGCTGGCCTGGCAGGTGCTCACGGCCGGCCCGGTCGTGCGGCTGGACCTGCAGGTGACGGAGTACCTCGCCGTCCGCAGGCAGGACTGGCTCACCGTCTTCATGCTGGGGGTGGCCAACGGCCACGACTCCGTCGTCGTGCTGGGGGCGGCGGTGCTGCTGGCGCTGTGGCGCGTGAAGCGGCGGCAGCTGCAGGACCTCGCGATGCTGGCAGTGGTGCCGACGGGCATGCTCCTGAACGTCGGCCTGAAGCATCTGTTCGAACGGCCGCGCCCGGTGCTGGAGGAGCCGCTGGTCCACCTCAGCACCTTCAGCTTTCCGAGCGGCCATGCGGTGGCGTCCACCGTGTTCTACGGCGCGCTATGCGTACTGGTGTTCGTGCACGCGCGCGGCGTCGTCACGCGGACCCTCGCGGCGCTGGCCGCCGCGGCCATGGTGCTGCTGGTGACCTTCAGCCGGATCTACCTGGGCGCGCACTACCTCAGCGACGTGGTGGCGGGTGTCTGCGTGGGGGTGCTGTGCGTGCTGGCCTTCCGGATGCTCCTGCTTTCCGAACTGGATGCGGAGCGCCCTTAGAATGCCGCCACGCTCCGGAAGCGTGGCAGAGCGGTTGAATGCACCGGTCTTGAAAACCGGCGACGTCGCAAGACGTCCGTGAGTTCGAATCTCACCGCTTCCGCCAACGCACGCCCGTCCCGCGTCCGGTCCGTCCGATCCTCATCCGGGCTTCCGTCCTACGAACTGCGCGTACTGCCGCCCTAGCATGGGCACGTGCAGTAGAAGGACAGCCATGTCGAAGCAGCAACCCCGTCCGTCGCAGGAGCAGCACGCAGGAGACCAACCCGCCGAAGGGGCTTCCGGCCCCCGGCCTGAGGCGCATGCCGGCGTCGGGTCGGAAAGCGTCCTGCGCGAACTGCGCGCATGGGAAGAGCGGCGGGCCGCCGAGTCCGTCGCGGAGACCGACAGGCCCGAGTGAGCGGCCGCTTGCGCGGGATCGCCCGCGCACCGAGCAGGGATGGTCCCATGTCCGGACCGGTCCATGTCCTACACCACCGATCCCCTGGCCGCGAGAGCATCCGGAGTTCATAGCATGAAAAAGCAATGAACAAGGAACAGGACCAGGCGCAGTCGCCGGATGAATCCGCGGGGCCGCAGCAGCAACAGCAGCAACAGCCGCCCTCCGAAGGGCATGGCGGGCAGGGCGCCGACAGCGCCCTCAGGCAGATGCACGTGTGGGAGCAGGACCGCGTGGCCAATTCGGGCGGCAAGCGCCGCCACGGCCCGCATTGACCGGCCCCCTGGCGTCGCAGGCGAAGCGGCCCCCGAGGCCGCTTTTTCTTTTCAGTCGCTCGCCGGCGTCTGCGTGAAGACACCCTGGCCGGGCTTCGGCTCGCGTTCCCGGGCGCGCTGCTCTGCGCCCCGCGAGGGCCGCGACTGCAGCGAGCGCGCGAGATAGGGCAGCACGCTCTGCGCGCCGGCGCCCCAGCGCGTGCCGGGTGGCGGCAGCTCGCTCTCGGGATCTTCAGGAGGGCTGGTCGGCATGCAGGCCCCACATCTGCGCCGCCGGGCGCCGGATGAAGGAGGGATCGTCGTCGTGCTCCGGCGCGCTCGCCGGATGCGAGAACAGCAGGTCGCAGCCGAACATGTCGTCGTCGCCGCCCAGCAGGTGCTCGCGCCAGCCGAGCTTGCGCAGGTGCTCGGAGAAGAAGCTCACCTGCCGGTAGCCGCCCAGCCTCCCGCGGGCGAACAGGACGCCGCGGTGCGCAAGGCCGACCTGCAGGTCCACCTGCCGGCTGGCCGGCAACAGCCGAGCCATGGCGAACACCCGCGCCACGGCGTCGAAGCCGGGAGGGGCGTCATGCAGGAGTTCCATGGCTGGGAAAACTACGGCGTCCCGCCCGGCCTGGCTGTAGGACAAGGCCTCGTCGAGGTTACATCTGGCGACTACCCTGCCAGTTCGTCACCCGGTGTGAGCAGCCCGCGCCGCTCGATGAAGCGCACCACCTCATGCAGCCCGTCGCGGGTCTTCAGGTTGGTCATCACGAAGGGCTTGCTGCCGCGCATGCGCTTCGTGTCCGACTCCATCACGCCGAGGTCCGCGCCCACATGGGGCGCCAGGTCGGTCTTGTTGATCACGAACAGGTCGCTCTTGGTGATGCCCGGGCCGCCCTTGCGCGGGATCTTCTCGCCGGCGGCGACGTCGATCACGTAGATCGTGAGGTCCGACAGCTCGGGGCTGAAGGTGGCCGCGAGGTTGTCGCCGCCCGATTCGACGAACACGATGTCCGCATCCGGGAATTCCGCCAGCATGCGGGCGATCGCCTCCAGGTTGATCGACGCGTCCTCGCGGATCGCCGTGTGCGGGCAGCCGCCGGTCTCCACGCCCAGGATGCGCTCGGCCGGCAGCGCGCCGCTCACGGTGAGCAGGCGCTGGTCTTCCTTGGTGTAGATGTCGTTGGTGATGGCCACCAGGTCCCAGCGCTCGCGCATGGACTTGCACAGCATCTCGAGCAGGGTGGTCTTGCCGGAACCGACGGGACCGCCTATGCCCACGCGCAGGGGCGGCAGTTTCTTGGTGCGGCGGGGAATGGCGTGCAGGGCGGTCATGAGCGGAACAGGCGGGAGTACTGGGATTCGTGGCGCGCCGACAGGATGGCGAGCATGGGCGTGAAGGCCTGGCGGCCGGCGTCGTCGAGCGCGAGTGCGTGGTCGACGGCGGCGGGGATTTCCTGCGCGAGCCGCGCCAGCATGCGCTGTCCCGCGGACTGCCCGAGCGGCACCGACTTGATGGCGGCCTGCACCATGTTCTCGGCCCAGCCGAAGGCGAAGGCCAGCAGGACGTGGCGCACCGACGTCGCGGTTTCGCGTGCCGCGATGGCGAAGGCGACGGGATAGGTGTAGTCGCGCGGAGGGGCGTCGGGGGAATCGGCCGCTTCTTCCGTAGGTCGGCGGTGAGCGCGAAGCCGAACCCCGACATCGAGCGACCTCTCCCACTCCCCCATCGACCGCCCCATCTGCTCCGCCTGCTGCCGCAGCTCGCTCGTCTCGCGCGTCTGCCGCACCCAGGCATCGAGCGCCTCCAGCCGCTGCGCCTCGCCGGCGCGCGCCGCCACCACGGCACTCGCCACGACCGCGAGGTCCGCGCGGGCCAGGCTCGCATGCAACTGCTCGACGAGCCAATCGCCGGCACTCGCCTCGTCGTGCACCAGCGCGGCGTCGACGGCGGCCTCGAGGCCTTCGGAGTACGAGAAGCCGCCCACCGGCAAGGCGGGCGAGGCGAGCCACACCAGCCGCAGCAGAGCGGCGTCAGTGAGCGTGTCCATGCCCGTGGCCGTGTCCGGGGCCATGACTGTGTCCCTGCCCATGGCCGTGTCCGCCGTAGGCGCCGCCTTCGGGCTCGAACGGGCCGTCCTCCTCCTTCACCTCCAGGTGCATCGCGCGCAGCATGGCGGCCAGCACGTGGTCGGGTTCGATCTTCAGGTGGTCCGGCCGCAGCTCGATCGCCACGTGGCGGTTGCCCAGGTGGTAGGCCGCCCGGACGAGATCGAAGGAAGATCCATGCTCGCTGCAGGGCGTGATCACCAGCACCGGCTGCGGCGCGGCGAGCACGCGCACCAGCGTGCCGTCTTCCACCACGAGGACGTCGCCGCCGCGCACCGCGGTGCCGGGCGGCAGGAACACGCCGAGGTGGCGACCCGTGGAATCGGTGGCGTCGAAGCGGCTCTTCTGCCGCACGTCCCAGTCGAGTTCGACGGTGGGCATGCGCCGCAGCAGCGCGGGCGCCAGGCCCTGGCCCGCGGGCAGCAGCTTGTGGACGGTGAGCATGCGTTCAGAACAGGAAGTAGCGCTGCGCCATCGGCAGCACCGTGGCGGGCTCGCAGGTGAGCAGCTCGCCGTCGGCGCGCACGGCGTAGGTCTGGGCGTCGATCTCCATCTTCGGCAGCCAGGCGTTGTGCACCATGTGCTGCTTGCGGATGCGGCGGATGTCCTTCGCCGCGCTGACCTTCTTCTGCAGCCCGAACTTCTCCTGCACGCCGGCGGACAGTCCTGCCTGCGACACGAAGGTAATCGAGCTGCGATGCAGCGCGCCGCCGAAGCTGCCGAACATGGGCCGGTAGTGCACCGGCTGCGGCGTGGGGATGGACGCGTTGGCGTCGCCCATCGCGGCCAGCGCGATGAAGCCGCCCTTGATCACGAGGGCGGGCTTGACGCCGAAGAAGGCCGGCTTCCACACCACCAGGTCGGCCCACTTGCCCGGCTCGATGCTGCCCACCTCGTGCGCGATGCCGTGCGCGATGGCGGGATTGATCGTGTACTTGGCGACGTAGCGCTTCGCGCGGAAGTTGTCGTGCCGCAGCGAATCGCCCGGCAGCCTGCCGCGCTGGGACTTCATCTTGTGCGCGGTCTGCCAGCAGCGCAGGATGACCTCGCCCACGCGGCCCATGGCCTGCGAGTCGCTGGAGAACATGCTGATCGCGCCCAGGTCGTGCAGGATGTCCTCGGCCGCGATGGTTTCCTTGCGGATGCGGCTCTCGGCGAAGGCCAGGTCCTCGGGGATCGCGGGATCCAGGTGGTGGCACACCATCAGCATGTCGACGTGCTCGTCGAGGGTGTTGACGGTGTAGGGCATGGTGGGATTCGTCGACGAGGGCAGGAAGTTCGCCTCGCCCACCACGCGCAGGATGTCGGGCGCGTGGCCGCCGCCGGCGCCTTCGGTGTGGAAGGCGCACAGGCCGCGGCCCTTCGTCGCGGCGATGGTGTTCTCGACGAAGCCCGATTCGTTCAGCGTGTCGGAGTGGATCGCCACCTGGATGTCCATCGCGTCGGCGACGTCCAGGCAGTTGCCGATGGCCGAGGGCGTGGTGCCCCAGTCCTCGTGCAGCTTCAGGCCGATCACGCCGGCCTCGACCTGCTCGCGCAGCGCCTGCGGCAGGCTGGCGTTGCCCTTGCCCATGAAGCCCAGGTTCATCGGGAAGGCGTCGGCCGCCTGCAGCATGCGCTCGATGTTCCAGGCGCCGGGCGTGCAGGTGGTGGCGAAGGTGCCGGTGGCCGGGCCCGTGCCGCCGCCGAACATGGTGGTGACGCCGGAGGCGAGCGCCTCCTCGATCTGCTGCGGGCAGATGAAGTGGATGTGGCTGTCGATGCCGCCGGCCGTGACGATGCTGCCCTCGCAGCTGATGATCTCGGTGC
>JAEZEB010000123.1 GCA_023438115.1 Pseudomonadota bacterium
CGCCGGAGAGGTTGGACTTGACCGACAGGTTGCCGAAGCAGGGCTCGATCGAGGCGTCCACGCCGATGATGTTGGAGATGGTCGCGGTCGGGGCGATGGCCACGCAGTTGCTGTTGCGCATGCCGTCGGCGGCGATCTTCCTGCGCAGCGCGTCCCAGTCCAGGGTGGCGGAGCGGTCCACGTCGACGTACTGCTCGCCGCGGGCGCGGGCCAGCAGGTCCAGCGTGTCGGGCGGCAGGATGCCCTGGTCCCACAGCGAGCCCTTGTAGCTGGAGTACTTGCCGCGCTCGCGGGCCAGCTCGGTGGACGCCCAGTAGGCGTAGTAGCAGACGGCTTCCATCGAGCGGTCGGCGAAGGCGATCGCCTCCTGGCTGGCGTACGGAATGCGGAGTTCGTACAGCGCGTCCTGGAAGCCCATCACGCCCAGGCCCACCGGGCGGTGGCGCAGGTTCGAATCGCGGGCCTTCTTGACGGCGTAGTAGTTGATGTCGATCACGTTGTCGAGCATGCGCATCGCCGTCGAGATCGTCTTCCTCAGCTTCTCGTGGTCGACCTGGCCGTCCTTGATGTGCTGCAGCAGGTTCACCGAGCCCAGGTTGCACACCGCGGTCTCGGAGTCCGAGGTGTTCAGGGTGATCTCGGTGCACAGGTTGGACGAGTGCACGACACCGGTGTGCTGCTGCGGCGAGCGCACGTTGCAGGCGTCCTTGAAGGTGATCCAGGGATGACCGGTCTCGAACAGCATCGAGAGCATCTTGCGCCACAGGTCGTTGGCCGGGATGGTCTTGCTCGGCTTGATCTCGCCGCGCCTGGCCTTTTCCTCGTAGGCGAGGTAGGCCTTCTCGAACTCGGTGCCGAACTTGTCGTGCAGGTCGGGCACGTTGGAGGGCGAAAACAGGGTCCAGTCGCCTTTTTCCATCACGCGGCGCATGAACAGGTCCGGGATCCAGTTGGCCGTGTTCATGTCGTGGGTGCGGCGGCGGTCGTCACCGGTGTTCTTGCGCAGCTCCAGGAACTCCTCCACGTCCAGGTGCCAGGATTCCAGGTAGGCGCAGACGGCGCCCTTGCGCTTGCCGCCCTGGTTGACGGCCACGGCCGTGTCGTTGACCACCTTCAGGAAGGGCACGACCCCCTGCGACTCGCCGTTGGTGCCCTTGATGTGGGACCCCAGGGCACGCACGCGGGTCCAGTCGTTGCCCAGGCCGCCGGCGAACTTGGACAGCAGCGCGTTCTCCTTGATGCTTTCGTAGATGCCGTCCAGGTCGTCGGGCACCGTGGTGAGGTAGCAGGAGGACAGCTGCGAGCGCAGCGAGCCGCTGTTGAACAGCGTCGGCGTGGACGACATGAAGTCGAAGCTGGACAGCACTTCGTAGAACTCGATGGCGCGCGCCTCGCGGTCGATCTCGTTGAGCGCCAGGCCCATCGCCACGCGCATGAAGAAGGCCTGCGGCAGCTCGATGCGCGTCTTGCGCACGTGCAGGAAGTAGCGGTCGTACAGGGTCTGCAGGCCCAGGTAGTCGAACTGCAGGTCGCGCTCCGCCTTCAGGGCGGCGCCCAGGCGCTCCAGGTCGTACTGCTGCAGGCGCGGGTCGAGCAGCTCGTTCTCCACGCCCTTCCTGATGAACAGCGGGAAGTTGTCGGCGTAGGCGGCGGCGCGCGCGGCCTGCGGCACTTCCTGGCCCACCACTTCCTTGAAGATCGTGTGCAGCAGCAGGCGGGCCGTGACGAAGGTGTAGTCGGGCTCCTTCTCGATCAGCGTGCGGGCCGCCAGGATGGAGGCCTTGTAGACCTCGTCCAGCGGCACGCCGTCGTACAGGTTGCGCATGGTCTCGGCGGCGATCGGCTCCGGCTTCACGTCGGCGCCCAGGCCGTTGCACGCGTCGGTGATCAGGGCCTGCAGGGCGGCCGTGTCCAGCGGCACGCGCTGGCCGCCGTCCAGGACGTGGAACTGCGGCGCGGCCGGCGCCTCGTCGTGCGACTGCTTGGCGCGCTCCTGCGCGCGGCGCTCGCGGTACAGCACGTAGGCGCGCGCGACCTCGTGGTGGCCGCCGCGCATCAGGCCCAGTTCCACCTGGTCCTGCACGTCCTCGATGTGGAAGGTGCCGCCGCCGGGACGCGAGCGCACCAGCGCGCGGATCACCGCCTGCGTGAGGCCGTCCACCGTCTCGCGCACGCTGGCCGACGCGGCGCCCTGGGTGCCGTGCACCGCCAGGAAGGCCTTCATCATCGCGATGCCGATCTTGCTCGGCTCGAAGGGAACGACGGCGCCGTTGCGGCGGATGATCTGGTAGTTCGCCAGGGGCGAGGCGGGGGCCGCCACGTCGGCACCCAGGGAACGGTTGGGGGAGAGGGGACTGACTGCTGCTGCGGTCGGAGAAAAGGCGGATTGCATGGTTTCTTCCTCGCGAGTGATTCTTCGTTGGGCGCCGAGTGTACGGTGGTCGAGGGCATTCGTACACTACCCATGGTGTGCATATGCAAGCGCGCCCACTATAGGTAGTGTCCCGGGGCATTCTCTGGCCACACGCTCTGCACAGCTTTTTCCACAGGCTCTGCACCGGGTTCGCGGGGCCCGCGCGGGGCGTCCTCATCGTTGCACGCGAAGCATCGGCGCGAAGCGGCGCCGCCGCCGGTCGCCCTGCGGCGACCAGTTATCCACCGCGGCGGGCGGCAGGTCGGTGCCTTGGCGGCGGCTGCGGAGGGGCTGCGCGCGGCCGTGAAGTCCTTCGCGCTCCCGTCGCGCGAGGCGTCAGGGCGGCGACAGCGCAGCGCTCAGGCCTGCGGGGGAAACCACTCCGGCGGCCACGCGAGTTCGCGCTGCAGCAGCGCCCACTCGAAGCCCGGGCCCGGGTCGTTCTTGCGTCCCGGCGCGATGTGCTCGTGGCCCGCGACGTGGCGGATCGGATAGTGCTGCGCGAGCGCGGCGCAGACGGCGGCCAGGGCCTCGTACTGCGCCGGCTCGAAGGGGCCGCCCTCCAGGCCTTCGAGCTCGATGCCGACGGAGTTGTCGTTGCACTCCGAGCGGCCGCGCCAGGCCGAACGCCCCGCGTGCCAGGCGCGGTCGTCGCAGCTGACGAACTGCAGCAGCGCGCCGTCGCGGCGGATGAAGAAGTGCGCCGACACCTGCATGCCGCGGATCTGCTGGAAGTAGGGATGCGCGTCCCAGTCCAGCGTGTTGGTGAAGAGGCGCCGCACCTCGTCCCCGCCGTACACGCCCGGCGGCAGGCTGATGGAGTGCACCACGATCAGGTCGATGGTGCTGCCCGCCGGCCGCGCGTTGAAGTTCGGCGAATCCACGCGGTGGGCGAAGCGGTACCAGCCGCCTTCCCACAGCGCGCCGGACGGCTCAGGGGCTCGTGGGGTCATCGGCCTCTTCGTTGCCCGGCGTGGCGATCGCGAGGCGGGCGATGCGGTAGCGGATCTGGCGCAGGCTCAGGCCCAGCTTCTGCGCCGCGGCGGTGCGGTTGAAGTTGGTCTCGCGCAGCGCCTTCACGAGGATTTCGCGCTCCTGCTGGTCCAGGTAGGCCTGCAGGTCGCTGGGCACGACCGCCGGCGCGGTGGCCGTGGCCGTTTCCGCCGCGGCGGCGGGCGCCGCGGGGACGGACCCGGGCGCGATGTCCACCTGGAGCTGCGTGCCGTCGGAGAGCGCCAGCGCGCGGTGCAGCAGGTTCTCGAGCTCGCGCACGTTGCCCGGCAGCGGATGCGCCTGCAGCTGCTCCAGCAACTGCGGCGAGAGCTGCGGCGCCGGCATGCCCGTCTCGTGCGCGATGCGGGCCAGCAACGCCTCGCACAGGGCGGGCAGGTCCTCGCGGCGCTCGCGCAGCGGCGGCACCACGATCTCGATCACGTTCAGGCGATAGAACAGGTCCTGCCGGAAGCGGCCGGCCTGCACTTCGGCGGCCAAGTCCTTGTGCGTCGCGCTGACGATGCGCACGTCGACGGCGTCCTCCTGCGTGGAGCCGATCGCGCGCACCTGGCGTTCCTGGATCGCCCGCAGCAGCTTGGACTGCATGGCCAGCGGCAGGTCGCCGATCTCGTCGAGGAACAGCGTGCCGCCGCGCGCCGCCTGGAAGTAGCCTTCGCGGTCGGCCGTGGCGCCGGTGTACGAACCCTTCTTGGCGCCGAAGAACTCCGCCTCCAGCAAGGTCTCGGGGATGGCGCTGCAGTTCACGGCGACGAAGGGCCCGTCGGCGCGATGGCTGCAGGCATGGATGGCGCGCGCCACCAGTTCCTTGCCGGTGCCGGACTCGCCGCGGACCAGCACCGGGGCCATGCTGCGGGCCACCTTGCCGATGCGCTCCTTCACCAGGCGCATGGACGCCGAGTCGCCTACCAGGCGCTGCAGCGCGTTGCCGCCGCCCGCGCCGGTGCGCTCGCCGGCCGCCGTGCGTGCTCCCGCGGCGGGGCGCGTGCGCTCCGGCGTGCCGACCTCCTGGATCGCCGAGGCCACCACGGAACGGAACTGCTTGAGGTCCACCGGCTTGGTGAGGTAGTCGAAGGCGCCGGCCTTGAGCGCTTCCACCGCGTTCTCGGCGGAGCCGTAGGCCGTCATCACCACGCAGCGCTCGGCGCGCTGCTGGTTCGCCATGCGGTGCAGCAGGTCCAGGCCCAGGCCGTCCGGCAGGCGCATGTCGGTGATCACCGCGTCGAACTTGCGTTGCTCCAGCAGTGCGCAGGCTTCGGCCAGCGTCGCGGCCGCGTCCACCCGGTAGCCCTCGCGCAGCAGCGTGAGTTCGTACAGGGTTCGCAGGTCGGGTTCGTCGTCGACGACGAGCACGTGGGCCGGGGATGCGTTCGGTTGCGCCATCAGGCGTTGATTGTGTCAAAGGGTGAGCTGCCTGGCACCATGCTCGTGCGCGTGAGGAAGGTCACTGCGAAGCTGTTTCCCTCGCGGCCGCTGCCATCCGGCGCCGGAGCGCGCGCATAAGAAATTTTCGCACCGTGGCGATCGCACAACTCGCGGCAGATGTAGAGGCCCAGTCCGCTCGAACGGCTCTCCGAGGAGAAGAAGGGTTCGAACAGGTGCCGCTGCACGCTCGCGTCGAGCGGCGCGCCGTCGCTCCACACCTGCAGGCGCGCATGGATGCCCGCCATGTCGGTGGCGACGATCATCGCGCCGCGCGCGGGCGTGGCATAGCGCAGGGCGTTGTCCAGCAGGTTCACCAGCACGCGCCGCAGGTGCTCGCCGTCGAAGGCGGCCCAGGCCGGCCGCGACTGCAGCTGCACTTGCAGGCGTTCGCCGGCCGGGGCGTGGCGCGCCCATTCGGCCACGAGGCCGCGCACGACCGCGTCGAGTTCCAGCCATTCCAGGCTGCGCGGATGCACGCGCGCGAGGTTGAGGATCTCCTCGACGATCTGCGACAGGCGCTGCGCGTTCTTGCCGACGAGGGTGGTGAGCTGCTGGTGCGCGGGGTCGGCCAGTTCCTCGGCGAGCAGGCCGTTGGCCTGCGCGATCGCGGCCAGCGGATTGCGGATCTCGTGCGCCACCGCGGCGGACATGCGGCCCATGGCCGCCAGCTTTTCGGTGCGCAGCTGCGCTTCGGCCTCGCGCAGGTCCTGCAGGAACAGCACGCACAGGCCGTCGGTGGTCACTTCCTGCGGTGGCGTCAGGCGCGTGCGCACGCGCAGGTGCAGCCGCTCGCCCCGCCCGAGCTCCAGCGCGAGGTCGGCATGCTGCGCTTCCTGGGACTCGAAAGTGCGCTGCGCCAGCGCGGCCAGCGGCCGCCAGCCCGGACGCGAGACGAGCGCCAGCGAGGCCGGCGCTTCGCGCGCCTCCCATCCGAGCAGCTGTCGCGCCGCGGGATTGGCCGCGTGGATGCGCCAGTCGGGGCCGACGACCAGCAGGCCGTCGGTGAGACTCTCGATCACCAGCTCGTTCACCAGCGCCTGGGTGCGGGCGGCCGAGCGGCTGCGCAGGGCCGCTTCCTCCTCGCGTTCCAGCCGGCCCGCGAGGTTGTTGGCCAGCAGCGCCATCACGAAGTAGCCCGCACCGGTCAGGCCGGCCTGCACCATCCGCGCCGTCTGCTGCATGCCCGCGAGCGACTCCACGCCCACGTTCACCAGCAGCAGCAGCGTCACGGCGGCCGCGGTGCCCAGGGCCAGCAGGGTGGAGCCAAGCACGGCGGCGGTGAGCACCGGCAGCGCGAACAGCGGCGAGTAGTTCAGGTTGGCCGCCTGCAGGAACTGCAGCGTGGAGAACGCGAGCAGGTCGATGCCGATGCTGGAGACCCACTGCGGATCGAAGGTGCGGCCGCGCGCCGTGGGCCGCGTGAAGATGCGCACCGCGATTGCGGCCGCGAGGTAGGTGGCGCACAGGGCCAGCTGCCAGTTGTTGTCGGGCGCGATCTCGAGCGCCATCAGCCCGCCGAGCAGCAGGAGCAGCAGGGCTGCCACGGTGATGCGCGCCATCATGAAGCCCATCCAGAGCCGGTGGAAGGCGGGCGCGGGCGCCTGCTCCAGCGGCCGCGGGGCCTCCCACGTCCACGTGGAATGCGACCAGGCGGGTTGCGAGGGCGGCGCGGACGTCGGCATGGCGGGGCCCTAGCCGCCGGCGCGCAGGCGCCGGTGCTCCGCGCTGCAATAGAGGAGGCCGTCGGTGCCGGCCACGGCTTCGCCGCGCGGCAGGTGCAGCCCGCAGACCGGGCAGCTCACCATCTCCTGCGGAACGCCCGGCCGCGCCGGGCCCGAAGGCGGGGGCGCGGCATCGCGGAGGCGCGCGTTGCGCCACAGGAGGTAGGCCACCACCAGCAGCGCCGCCAGCAGCAGGTACTTCATGCGGCCCGCCTCAGCACCACTTCCATCACGAAGCGCGAGCCCACGTAGGCGAGCAGCAGCAGCGCCGACCCGATGTAGATCACGCGCACCGCCTTGCGCCCGCGCCAGCCGAAGCGCGCGCGCCCCAGCAGCAGCAGCGCGAAGGCCGCCCACGCGAGCACGGAGAAGACCGTCTTGTGTTCCCAGCGCCAGGCGCGGCCGTAGATCTCCTCCGAGAAGAACACGCCCGCCAGCAGGGTGGCCGACAGCAGCACGAAGCCCGCGGCGGCGAAACGGAAGGTGAGGCGTTCCAGGGTCAGCAGCGGCAGGCCCGCCTGGGGTTCCTGTCCCATGCGCATGGTCTGTTCGGTGCGCTGCATCAGCCAGGCGTGGACCACGGCGGCGGCGAAGAGGCCGTAGGCCGCGACGCCCAGTGCCCAGTGCATCGGCAGCCAGGGCGAGGCACTCACGTGCAGCGGCGAGCCCGGAAACGCCAGCGCCAGCAGCGCCGCGGCGGCGCCCAGTCCCGCGAGCGCCCAGCGGGCCCGCAGCTGCGGGAACAGCTGCCTTTCGATGGCGTAGACGGTCAGCACCAGCCAGGCGGTGACCGACACCGCGGGACCGAAGCCGAAGCGCGGCGCCTCGCCCAGCAACCCCACGGCCAGCGCCGCGCCGTGCAGCACCCAGGCCACGAGCAGGCCCGCCCGCGTGCCCGCCTCGCCCAGCCGCGAAGCCCCCGCGGCCGGAACGGCGTAGGCGGCCGCGGCGGCAAAGGTGAGCGCCACGCTGGCCGGGGAGGCACTGGATAAAATCATGGTTCGAGTTTATCCCCCTGGCCTCCAGCCCCTTGCCGCGCGCGCGGCGAGCGTGGCGCAACCCCCACTTCGCATGGCCTCCGCCCTTTCCGACAAACTTTCCCGACTGGTCAAGCAGATGCGCGGCCAGGCGCGCATCACCGAAGAAAACGTGCAGGAGATGCTGCGCGAAGTGCGCATGGCGCTGCTGGAAGCGGACGTCGCGCTGCCGGTGGTGCGCGACTTCATCGCCCGCGTCAAGGACAAGGCGCTGGGCCAGGAGGTGGTGGGTTCGCTCAACCCCGGCCAGGCGCTGGTGGGCATCGTCAACCGCGAGCTGGTCGCCACCATGGGCGAGGGCGTGAGCGACATCAACCTGGCCGCGCAGCCGCCCGCCGTGATCCTGATGGCGGGCCTGCAGGGCGCGGGCAAGACCACGACGACGGCCAAGCTGGCCAAGCACCTGATCGAGAAGCGCAAGAAGAAGGTGCTGACGGTGTCCGGCGACGTCTACCGCCCCGCCGCCATCGAGCAGCTGAAGACGGTGACGAAGCAGGCCGGCGCCGAGTGGTTCCCCAGCACGCCGGACCAGAAGCCGGTGGACATCGCGCGCGCCGCCGTGGACCACGCGCGCCGCCAGTACTTCGACGTGCTGCTGGTCGACACCGCCGGGCGGCTGGCGATCGACGAGGCCATGATGCAGGAGATCCGCGAGCTGCACGCCGCGCTCAAGCCGGTGGAGACGCTGTTCGTGGTCGACGCCATGCAGGGCCAGGACGCGGTGAACACCGCCAAGGCCTTCAAGGAGGCGTTGCCTCTCACCGGCATCGTGCTCACCAAGCTCGACGGCGATTCGCGCGGCGGCGCGGCGCTGTCGGTGCGCCAGGTCACGGGCGCGCCGATCAAGTTCGCCGGCGTCAGCGAGAAGATCGACGGACTCGAAGTCTTCGACGCCGAGCGCCATGCGGGCCGCATCCTCGGCATGGGCGACATCGTGGCGCTGGTCGAGCAGGTGCAGGCGGGCGTCGACATGGAGGCGGCGCAGAAGCTCGCCGACAAGGTCAAGAGCGGCCAGGGCTTCGACCTCAACGACTTCCTCGCGCAGCTGCAGCAGATGAAGAGCATGGGCGGCCTGTCCACGCTGATGGACAAGATGCCCGCGCAGGTGCAGGCCAAGGCCGGCCAGGTGGACATGGCCAAGGCCGAGCGCGACATCCGCCGCAAGGAAGGGATCATCTCCAGCATGACCAAGCTGGAACGCCGCAAGCCCGAGATCATCAAGGCGACCCGCAAGCGCCGCATCGCCGCCGGCGCCGGCGTGCAGGTGCAGGAGGTCAACCGCCTGCTCAACGAGTTCGAGCAGATGCAGACCATGATGAAGAAGATGAAGGGCAGCGGGATGATGAAGCTCATGAAGCGCCTGGGCGGTGGTGGGAAAGGGATGCCGAAGCTTCCGTTCTAGCGAACGGAAGCTTCGGCGGAGCCGCTATCAGGAACCCCCTCACCCCATCCCTCTCCCCCGAGGGGGAGAGGGGGCAGAGCGTCGAGGGTTCAAGCGTCGCGTCCAGTTTGTAGGTGGTCTTCCGGCTTCGCCTCGCGCGCGGGGCTGACTTGTGGGCGCGCCGTGCTGAGCCCGGGCGTGCAGGCTCCGCTGCGAACAATCCGTCTCCTGATCCCAGGAGGCGTGCATGCAGCGTACGGGTACGACGACCCGCTCGATTCTTCGCTCCGCCGTCGGCCGCGTGCTGGTGCTCGCGGCCTGCGCGGCGGTGATGGCCTGGCAACCCGCAATCGCAGCGGGAGCGCTGTCTTCCGCCAAGGTTGCGGACCTGCGCGGCGAGACGGCGTCCGCCGCCGTGCGCCACATCGCGGACTGGGCCGTGCATTCCGGCGACCCTGGCGGGCGGCCCTTCGTGGTGGTGGACAAGGTCGAGAGCCGCGTGTTCGTCTTCGATGCGCAAGGGCGGCTGCGCGGCGCGAGCCCGGCGCTGGTGGGCGCCGCGCGTGGCGATGAAACGGTGCCCGGCATCGGCAGCCGGCCGATCGCGAGCATCCGGCCCGAGGAGCGCACCACGCCCGCGGGACGCTTCGAAGCCGTGATGGGCAAGGGCCCCAAGGGCGAGGACGTGCTGTGGGTGGACTACGACTCGGCCCTCGCGCTGCACCGCGTGGTGACCAGCGTGCCGCAGGAGCGGCGCCTGCAGCGGCTGCAGAGCCAGGAGCCGGCCGAGCGGCGGATCACCTACGGCTGCATCAACGTGCCGGTGGCCTTCTACGAGTCGGTGGTGCGCACCACCTTCCAGGGCACCGGCGGCACCGTCTACATCCTGCCCGAGTCGCGGCCGGCGCAAACGCTGTTCGGTTCCTACGAGGTGCGCGAGGCGTCCCTGCACGGCGCCGCGCCCTCGCTGCCGCTCGCCCACTGATGGCGCGGCAAAAGGAAAAACCCGCCGGAAGGCGGGTTTCGTGCTTGGCGCGTCCTCAGTTGCGGTAGGGACGCGGCGCGGGCGCCGGGGCCGGCGGCGGCGGAGCGACGGGTGCCGGCGGCGGGGGCGGCGCGACCTGCGGTGCCG
>JAEZEB010000260.1 GCA_023438115.1 Pseudomonadota bacterium
TCGGCGGTGAGCGCGCGAAGCGCCGAACCCCGACGCCGCGAGCCCGGTGATCTCCACCGTCGCCCCCCGCACGACCACCCCGCACCCCAACGCCCGCAAGGCATCGAGCATCACCCGCGTGTCGTCCGAATCCAGCAGGTCGTGCACCACCGTCGTCCCCTCGCACAGCGCCGCCAGCAGCAGCACGCGGTTGGAGATGCTCTTGGAGCCGGGCAGGGCGACCGTGCCGCCGGCCTCCTCGAGCGGGGCGAGGTCCAGGGAGGCGGTGCTGAACACGCGGGGCCTACTTCTTCTCGCTCATCCGCCAGTGCGTGCGGATGAGGCTGGCCATGGCGATCATCTCCTCGAGCTTCTCGCCGTCGCCCTGTTCGGCCAGTTCCAGCATGTTGTGCAGGCTGCGCTGGAAGACCTTGGCCTGCTCGACGAGCTCGACCCGGTTGGCCAGCAGCACGTCGCGCCACATCTTGGGGTCGCTCGCGGCGATGCGCGTGAAGTCGCGGAAGCCCGGCCCGCCCAGCGACAGGAACTGCTTTCCGTTGGGCTGGCTGGTGATCGCATGCATCAGCGCGAAGGCCAGCAGGTGCGGCAGGTGGCTCACGGCGGCGAAGGCGGCGTCGTGCGCGTCGGGCGACATCTGCTGCACGTCGCAGCCCAGCGCCTCCCACACTTCCTGCGCGCGCTTGAGGTGGCCGACCTGCGTCTTCTCCACCGGGGTCAGGATCACCTGGCGGCCCTGGTACAGCTCGGGGTCCGCATGGTCCACGCCGGACACCTCGCGGCCGGCGATCGGATGCGCGGGCACGAAGGAGCCGATGTGGTCGCGCAGCACCCGGCGCGCGGCATCGACGACGTCGCGCTTGGTGGAGCCGACGTCCATGATCAGCATGTTGGAGGTGATCAGGTGGCGGATCGCCTTGAAGGTCGCCTCGGTGGCCGACACCGGCACCGCCAGCAGCACGATGTCGGCGCCCGACACGGCCAGCAGCGCCGAGGGCGCCTCGACGTCGATCACGCCCATCTGGCGCGCGCGCTCGGTGGTGGAGGGCGACTTGCTGTAGCCCACGACGCGCTTGACCAGGCCCGCGCGCTTCATGGCGAGCGCGAAGGAGCCGCCCATGAGGCCGCAGCCGATCAAACCCAATTGTTCGTACACGACGGCCATTTACTCGCCTAGAGGGTAGGTGCCCAGCACCTTGTAGAAGGCGCACAGCGCCTGCAGGTCCTTCAGCGCCGCGGCCACGTTCGGCTCGGAAGGGTGGCCCTGCAGGTCGATGTAGAAGAAGTATTCCCACTGGCCCGAGCGCGCGGGGCGCGACTCGAAGCGGGTCATGGACACGCCGTGGTGCTTCAGCGGCACCAGCATGTCGTGCACCGCGCCCGGCCGGTTGGGCACGGACACGATCAGGCTCACGCAGTCCTTGCCGGAGGCCTCGGGCGCCGCCAGCGTCTGCGGCAGGCAGACCACGGCGAAGCGGGTGCGGTTGAAGGCGTCGTCCTGGATCGCGTGCGCCGCGATGTGCAGGCCGAATTCGGCCGCCGCGCGGTCGCTGGCGATGCCGGCCCAGGCCGGGTTGCCGGCCGCCAGGCGCGCGCCTTCGGCGTTGCTCGCGACGGCGCGGCGCTCGGCATCGGGCAGGTGGTTGTTCAGCCAGCCCTGGCACTGCGCCAGCGCCTGCGGGTGGGCCAGCACGACCTCGATGCCTTCGAGCGAGGCCGCGTCCTTGCGCAGCAGGTTGTGGCGCACCAGCAGGCTGGTTTCGCCCACGATGTGCAGCGGCGAGCCGAGGAACAGGTCCAGGGAGCGGGCCACCACGCCTTCGGTGGAGTTCTCCACCGGCACCACGCCGTATTCGGCGGTGCCCGCGGCGGTGGCGCGGAAGACCTCGTCGATGCTCACGCAGGGAACGCGCTCGATGCTGGCGCCGAAGAACTGCACCGCGGCCTGCTCGCTGAAGGTGCCGGCCGGCCCGAGGTAGGCCACGCGTTGCGGCGCTTCCAGCGCGCGGCAGGCGGACATGATCTCGCGCCAGATGTGGGCGATGTTCGCCTCGCGCAGGGGGCCGGGGTTGGCGGCCTGCAGGCCGTTGATCACCTGCGCCTCGCGCTCGGGACGGAAGACGGGAGAACCCTCGGTGCGCTTGAGCTCGCCCACTTCGTTGGCGAGGGCGGCGCGGCGGTTCAGCAGCGCCAGGAGTTCATGGTCGACCTGGTCGATGCCGGCGCGGAGTTCGGAGAGGGTCTTGGGCATGCGGAAGAGTGAATGATAACGGCGGTACCCCGCGGCACCGCCGTATGTCGTCCCGGGCTTGACCCGGGATCCACGCGGGGCGTGATCCGGCGCCCCATGGATTGCGGGTCAAGCCCGCAATGACAAGCTTGTTACTCGCTGGCCGGTTCCTCGTGCTCGCCGTTGCCCGCGTCGTTCTCCACGATGCGCTGCAGGCCGCTGAGCTTGGAGCCTTCGTCCAGGCCGATGAGGGTGACTCCCTGCGTGGCGCGGCCGAGTTCCCGGATCTCGCTGACGCGGGTGCGGACCAGCACCCCGCGGTCGGTGATCAGCATGATCTCGTCGTCGGTGTGCACCAGCGTCGCGGCCACGACCTTGCCGTTGCGCTCGCTCTGCTGGATGGCGATCATGCCCTTGGTGCCGCGGCCGTGGCGCGTGTATTCGCCGATCGGCGTGCGCTTGCCGTAGCCGTTCTCGGTGGCCGTCAGCACGCTCTGCGACTCGTCGCCCGCCACCAGCATCGCGATGACGCTCTGGCCGGCTTCCAGCGACATGCCGCGCACGCCGCGGGCGGCGCGTCCGAGCGGGCGCACGTCGTTCTCGTCGAAGCGAACGGCCTTGCCGCCGTCGGAGAACAGCATCACGTCGTGCTTGCCGTCGGTGAGCGCCGCGCCGATCAGGTAGTCGCCGTCGTCCAGGTTCACGGCGATGATGCCGCCCTTGCGCGGGTTGTTGAATTCATCCAGCGCCGTCTTCTTGACCGTGCCCATGGAGGTTGCCATGAACACGTAGTGGTCGGCCGGGAAGCTGCGGAACTCGCCGGTGAGCGGCAGCACCACGTTGATCTTCTCGCCTTCCTGCAGCGGGAACATGTTGACGATGGGGCGCCCGCGCGAGCCGCGCGAGCCGGCCGGCACTTCCCACACCTTGAGCCAGTAGAGGCGCCCGCGGTTGGAGAAGGCGAGCAGGTAGTCGTGCGTGTTGGCGATGAAGAGCTGGTCGATCCAGTCGTCTTCCTTCGTCTGCGTGGCCTGCTTGCCGCGGCCGCCGCGCTTCTGCGCCCGGTATTCGCCCAGGGGCTGGCTCTTGATGTAGCCCAGGTGCGAGAGCGTCACCACCATGTCGGTGGGCGTGATCAGGTCCTCGGTGGCGAGGTCCTGCGCGTTGTGCTCGATGGTGCTGCGGCGCGCGCCCAGCTTGGTCTGGCCGAACTCCTGCCGCACCGAGGCGAGTTCCTCGCCGATGATCACCGACACGCGCTCGGGCTTGGCCAGGATGTCCAGCAGGTCCTCGATCTCGGCCATCACCTCGCGGTACTCGGAGACGATCTTGTCCTGCTCCAGGCCGGTCAGGCGCTGCAGGCGCATCTGCAGGATCTCGGAGGCCTGCGTGTCCGAGAGGCGGTACAGGCCGTCGCCCTGCAGGCCGTACTGGCGCTCCAGGCCCTCGGGGCGGTAGTCGTCGGCGCTGATCACGCTGCCGTCCTCGCGGGCGCGGGTGAGCATCTCGCGCACCAGCGACGAGTCCCAGCTGCGGTTCATCAGCTCCATCTTGGCCACGGGCGGCGTGGGCGACTCGCGGATGATGCGGATGAACTCGTCGATGTTGGCCAGCGCCACCGCCAGGCCTTCGAGCACGTGGCCGCGCTCGCGGGCCTTGCGCAGGTTGAAGACCGTCCTGCGCGTGACCACCTCGCGGCGGTGCTGCAGGAAGACGGAGATCAGGTCCTTCAAGTTGCACAGCTTGGGCTGGCCGTCGACCAGCGCCACCATGTTGATGCCGAAGGTGTCCTGCAGCTGCGTCTGCTTGTACAGGTTGTTCAGCACCACCTCGGGCACTTCGCCGCGCTTGAGCTCGATGACCAGGCGCATGCCCGACTTGTCGCTCTCGTCCTGGATGTGGCTGATGCCCTCGAGCTTCTTCTCGTGCACCAGTTCGGCCATGCGCTCCTGCAGCGTCTTCTTGTTGACCTGGTAGGGCAG
>JAEZEB010000167.1 GCA_023438115.1 Pseudomonadota bacterium
GTTGGCGGCGTCGGAGCCGCCGCGCGGCTCGGTGAGGGCGATGGCCACGAGGGCCTCGCCGCGCGTGAGGCGTTGCAGCCAGGGCCCGGCGACCCCGGGCCGGCCGTGCTGCGACAGGATCTGCCCGTTCAGCGAGGCCAGCAGGTTGATATAGGACAGGCTCAGGTCCGCGCGGGCGATCTCCTCGTGGATCACGCCGGCGGCGAGCGCACCCATCCCCTGCCCCCCGCACTCCTCCGGCAGTTCCGGCGCGATGAAACCCAGCTCGCCCATCTCGCGCATCAGGCCGCGGTCCAGCACCCGGGTGCGGTCGCGTTCCTGGAAGCCCGGGGCCACGCGCTTGTCGGCGAAGCGGCGCGCCTGCTCCGCCAGCGCCTGCAGCGTCTCGTCGATGTAGGGATTGCGCATGGCGCCCTACTTCGCGTACTTGCGGAAATCGGGCTTGCGCTTTTCCTGCAGCGCCTTCACGCCCTCGCGCGATTCCTCGGTGTCGTAGAACAGCTTCAGCGCGTACATGCCCATGCCGGCGATGCCCGCCTGGTGCGCCGTGTCCATGTTGAAGCTGCGCTTGGCGATGGCGATGGCCGTGGGGCTGCGCTCGCAGATCTCCTCGGCCCATTGCTGCACGGTGGCGTCGAGTTCCTCGTGCGGCACGCAGATATTGGCCAGGCCCATGGCAACGGCCTGCTCGCCGGAGTAGCGGCGGTTCAGGTACCAGATCTCGCGCGCCTTCTTCTCGCCGACCACGCGCGCGAGGAAGGCCGTGCCGTAGCCGGGGTCCACCGATCCCATCTTGGGTCCGACCTGGCCGAAGATCGCCTTGTCCGAGCAGATGGTCAGGTCGCAGATGGTGCACAACACGTTGCCGCCGCCGATGGCGAAGCCCTGCACGCGCGCGATGACGGGCTTGGGCACGTCGCGGATCGCGGTGTGCAGTTCCTCCATCGGCAGGCCGATGGTGCCGCGGCCGTCGTAGTTGCCGTCGTGCGCCGACTGGTCGCCGCCGGTGCAGAAGGCCCGCTCGCCCGCGCCGGCCAGCACGATGCAGCCCACGGCCTTGTCGTAGCCGGCGCGGTACAGCGCCTTGATCAGCTCGTCGCAGGTGGTGCCGCGGAAGGCGTTCATCTTCTCCGGGCGGTTGATCGTGATCCAGGCGACGCCGTTGCGGATCTCGTAGAGGATGTCCTGGTAGTCCATGCGTTCTCCTTCGATGCGTTGCGTCAGCCGGCCATGGTCAGGCCGCCGGACACGCTCAGGACCTGTCCGGTGATGTAGGCGGCGTCGTCGCTGGCGAAGAAGGCGATGGCGCCGGGCAGGTCCTCGGGCTGGCCGATGCGGCCCAGCGGGATCGAGCGGCGGAAGGCCTCTTCCAGCTTCTCGGGATTGCCGGCGCCCTTCTTGTAGTCGGCGAACAGGGCCGTGTCGGTGGGGCCGGGACACACGACGTTGACGGTGATGTTGTGGCGCGCATGCTCGCGCGCCACCGTCTTGGAGAACGCGACCAGCCCGCCCTTGCAGGCGGCGTACACCGCCTCGCCCGAGGAGCCGACGCGCGCGGCGTCGGAAGCGATGTTGACGATGCGCCCGGCGTTCTTCTGCACCATCAGCGGCAGCACGGCGTGGTGCATGTGCAGCGCGCCCGTGAGGTTGATGGCGATCAGGCGCTCCCACTGCTCGGGCGCGGTCCTGGTGAAGGGCAGGAAGACGTCCCAGCCCGCGTTGTTCACGAGGATGTCGACGCCGCCGAAGGCGCCGGCCACCTGCGCCACCGCCGCATCGACGCCGAGGCGGTCGGTGATGTCGCACTGGAAGGCGCGGGCCTGGCCGCCCTCTTCCGCGATGGCCTGCGCCACGCGCTCCGCGGCATCGAGGTCGCAGTCGAACACGGCGACCTGCGCGCCCTCGCGCGCGAATCGCCGGCAGGTCGCCCCGCCGATGCCGCCCCCCCCGCCCGTGATGATCGCCACCCTGCCCTGCAAACCGCGCATCGCCGTCTCCTGGTCATATGTCAACATGTGGACATATATTAGGAGGGTTGGCGAGCCCCTGCAAGGCGGCCGACCCCTGCCTCCCCCATGGATACCATCGATATGGACAAGACCCCTGAACTGCGCGCGGAGCTGGCCAATCGCCTGTTCTTCCGGCTCTACCAATGCGCCAATATGTTGCATAAAACCGGCAGCCGGGCGATCGAGGGCGAAGGCCTCACCACCCAGCAGTGGGCGGTGCTGGGGGCCTTGTCGCGGCCGCAGGCGGCCGACGGCATGAAGCTCGGCGACCTCGCCCGCTACCTGATGGTCAGCCGGCAGAACCTCGCCGGCGTCGTGGGCCGGCTGGAGCGCGACGGCCGGCTGGAAAGCGCGGCCGACCCGCAGGACGGCCGCTCGCGCCTGGTGCGCCTGACGGCCGGCGGCCGCCAGGTGTGGCAGAAGAAAGCGCTACCCAAGATCCACGCGTACTACGAGCAGGCGCTGGACGGGCTGTCGGTCAACGACATGGTCCACACGGTGCATTACCTGCTGCGGATCCTGGAGAACATGGAGAAGATCGACGTGGCGGATGGGGCGGACGGGGCGGACGGGGAGTGACGCGGGAAGGTGGGCACACGTGCCCACCCTACGAACTCCGGACCAACCCGTAGGGTGGGCACATCGTGCCCACCAGCGCAACCCTCACTTCCCCGTCTTCGCGAACTCCGCCGACTGCTCCTTCACCACCTGGTTCACCACGTCGGTGTAGCCGGCGAACCAATCCGACTGCGGCACCCACTTGGCGCCGTCCCACATGTCGATGCGGGTCTTGCCGCCGCCGCCGTGGTCCTTGGCCGTGACGGTCACCGGCGCGATGAAGCCGTTGGCGTCGAAGTTGCGCAGGCTTTCCAGGCCGTTTTTGATCTTCGCGGGCGTCAGCGGCCAGCCTTCCTTCTTGATCGCCTGCCGCACGCCTTCGAACGCCACCGAGTACATCGCCAGCCCGGTGTTGTAGTAGATGTCGTCCATGTTCTTCGGGTCGCCCGCGCCCTTGCCCGCGCCGTAGACCTCCTTCTGGATCTGCTGCATCAGCGGGTGGTCCTTGCCGCCCACCACGTTGGTGCCGCGCTTGATGCCCTTGGCCTCGGCGGCGCCGATGTTGCGGATGTCGACCTCGTTGAACCAGTTGACCGAAATCACCTTGTCCATGGGGATGCCGTTGCGCTTCATCTCGCGCGCCGCCACCACGTGCATGGCCGACAGGTTCCAGGTGATCACGTGGTCGGGATCGAAGCGGCGGATCTGCGTCCACACGGCCGCCTGGTCGCGGCCCGGCATCGGGTTCGGGAACAGGCCCAGCTCGAAGCCTTCCTTCTCCGCCAGCGTCTTCAGCACCGGGATGGGCTCCTGGCCGAAGGCGTAGTCGGGGTAGATGAAGGCGACCTTCACGCCCTTGAGGTTGCCCTTGTGCACGTTCTTGATGTACTGCACGTCGTTGGCGACCTGGCCCCAGTAGGTCGGGCCCACCGGGAACACCCACTTGAAGACGTCGCCGTCCACCGCGTCGCCGCGGCCCACGAAGGACTGCATCATCACGATGCCGTCGGCCATGTGCCGCGGCAGCACGGCGCGCGAGACGGGCGTGGAGAGATAGTCGAAGACCATCACGCCTTCGCGCTTGAGCTTCTCGTAGCACTCGATGCCGCGCTGCGGCTCGTTGCCGTGGTCCTGCGCGATGATCTCGATCTGCTTGCCCTCGATGCCGCCCTTCAGGTTCAGAAGGGTCGCATAGTCCTTGGCGGCCTGCACGATCTGCGGGGACACGAAGGTGTACGCCTTGCTCAGGTCGTAGCACATCGCGAACTTCATGGTGTCGCCGGTCTGCGCCTGCGCCCCGGCCGCTCCCGCCAGCAGGGCGAGCCCCGCCAGGGTGGTTCCCAATGCATTCCTCATGGCTGTCTCCTGCGTACGGTTGGATGGAGGCGTTGCGGGCGCCAAGTACGCGCGCTGCCCGCAGCGTGATCGGTGATGGCTAACTCAACCACCGTTTCCGGCGGCTGTAATGCTTGATCTCGTGGAAGTTCTTGCCTTCGCTGCCTCCGAGGTAGAACTCCTGGATGTCCGGGTTCTTCTTCATGGCCGCCGCGCTGTCGTGCATGACGATGCGGCCGTTCTCCATCAGGTAGCCGTGCGACACCACTTCCAGCGCGGCCACCGCGTTCTGTTCCACCAGCAGCACGGACAGGCCCTCCTGGCGATTGATCCTCTGCACGATGTCGAAGATCTCGGCGACGAGGAAGGGGGCCAACCCGAGGCTGGGCTCGTCCAGCATCAGCAGCTTGGGATTGGTCATCAACGCCCGGCCGATGGCCAGCATCTGCTGCTCGCCGCCGGAGAGGAAGCCGGCCTGCGCCGTGCGCCGCTCGTGCAGGCGCGGGAAGTAGCCGTAAACGAGATCGCGCTGGCGGGCGAGTTCCGCGCGGCTGCTGCCCGCGACAGCCGACGCCGCCATGAGGTTCTCGTCTGGCGTCAGGTGCTCGAACACGCGTCGGCCTTCCAGCACCTGCACGATGCCCTTCTTCACGCGCTGCTGCGGCATGAGCTGCGCGATGTCGCCGCCCTGGAAGCGCAGCTCGCCGCGCGTGACCTCGCCGCGCTCGGGCTTGAGCAGGCCGCTGATCGCCTTGAGCGTCGTGCTCTTGCCGGCGCCGTTGGCGCCCAGCAGCGCCACCATGCCGCCCTGGGGCACGGCGATCGAGACGCCCTTGATCGCGAGCGCCACGTGGTCGTAGATCACCTCGATGTTGTTGAGGCTCAGGATGGGTTCGCCGGCGTTGGTCGTCATGCCGTTCCCCTACTTGCGCACGTAGCCGAAGGGCCACATCAGCAGCCAGTTGCGCACGTTGCCGTACAGCTTGCCCAGGCCCATGGGCTCGACCAGCAGCACCACGATGATGGTGGCGCCGTAGATCATGTACGGGATGTGCGCGAGGGTCTCGACGCCGATGTCGAGGCCGAACACCTTCGCCAGCCAGGCGATCAGCGCGTTCATCTGGCCCGGGAGCAGCAGGATGAAGGCGGTTCCGAAGTAGCTGCCGATGATGCTGCCGAGGCCACCCACGATCACCATCGCCAGCAGCTCGATCGACACGTTCACCGCGAACTGCTCCGCGGTGACCGCATGGTAGAAGGCGAAGATCAGCATGGCGCCGCTGACGCCGCCGATGAAGGCGGAGGTCGCGAAGGCCACCAGCTTGTAGTAGAAGCTCTGCACGCCGATCACGGCGGCGGCGAAGTCCTTCTCGCGCACCGCCACCAGCGCACGTCCCAGGGCCGTGCGGCGCAGGTTGAGCATGAAGACCGTGACGAAGACCGTCCAGGCCAGCACCACGTAGTACATGCCCGCCTCGGAGGTGATCGCCTGTCCCAGCAGCCGCATGGGCGGCGCCTGCAGCGTCGCCGACACGCCGCCGCTGATCGCCGGAACGTGCGAGATCACCCAGTCCACGACGAACTGCATGGCGAGCGTCGACAGCGCGAGATAAAGGCCCTTCACGCGCAGCGCCGCGAAGGCGAACACCACGCCGATCACGCTGGCCGCCACGCCGCCCAGGATCACGGCGACCTCCCACGGCAGGCCGCCGCGCGCGGCGTGCACCGAGGTGTAGGCACCTATGCCCATGATGGCCGCGTAGCCGAAGTGGAACTGGCCCGCCCAGCCCAGGATCAGGTTGAGCCCCAGCACCGCGGAGGTCCAGATCAGCCAGGGCTTGACGTAGCTCACGAGCGTGAGCGAACTCAGGACGAAGGGCGCGACGAGCGCGAACGCGAGGATCACCACCATCGCCCAGCGCTCGAAGGGGATGGGGAACAGCGCGCGGTCGGCCGCGTAGCTGGTGTGGAAGATGCCTGCTTGCCGGTAGAGCATCTAGATCCTCTCGATGTCGTGGCGGCCGAACAGGCCGTGCGGGCGGACCATGATGGTCAGGATCAGCACGCCGGCGACCACCAGCTCGCGGGTGCCGCCGCCGAGCAGCGGGTCGAGGTAGCCGGAGGCGACGTTCTCCAGGATGCCGAGCAGCAGCCCGGCGAGGATCGCGCCGCCGATCGAGTCGAGGCCACCCAGCACGCCCACGGTGATGCCCTTGAGCAGCAGCAGCGACAGCGACTGGTCCACGGTCTGCACCGAACCCCAGAGCACGCCCGCCGTGGTGGCGACCACCGAGGACAGCGCCCAGGACAGCGCCACGCCCCGCTCCACCGAGATGCCCACCGACCACGAGGCCACGTAGTCGTCGGCGATGGCGCGCAGCACCACGCCCTGGCGCGTGCGGAAGAAGAACAGGAAGACCGCGAACAGCACCAGCGTCACGGCCGCCCCCACGGCATACGCGCGGTTGATCAGCAGCGGGCCGATGAACAGCGGCGTGTCCGGGATGCCCAGCGGCATCGGCCGGCCGCTGCCGCCCCAGATGGTCAGGCTGGTGGCGCGCAGGAAGATGTCCACGCCCAGCGTCATCATCAGGATCATCACGATGGGGCGGCCCGCCAGCCGCCGCAGCGCGACGCGCTCGATGCCCACGCCCAGGAAGAACATCGCCACCATCGCCAGCGGGATCGCGATCCACAGCGAGGCGCCCAGCGCATCGCCGATGGCCAGCACGACGTAGGGGCCCACCATCACCAGCGCGCCCTGCGCGAGGTTGGGCACCGAGGACGACTTGTAGATCAGCACGATGCCCATGGCGACCAGGGCGTACATCAGCCCCGCCATGCCGCCGTTGATGGCGAGCTCCAGGAAGTACATCAGGTCCATGGGCTCAGGTCTCCCGGATGGCGAGCTCGCGCTCGATGGTGCCGGTCTCGCCGGTCTCGTAGACGACCTGCGCGCGCACGGCCACCGACTTCGCCCCGCCGTAGATCGCCTCGATGATGGGGGCGTAGCGCTCCTCCACCACGTTGCGGCGCAGCTTGCGGGTGCGCGTGATCTCGCCGTCGTCGGCGTCGAACTCCTTGTGCAGGCTCACGATGTGGCGCAGCTTCAGCGGCTCGGGCAGCGTGGCGTTCACGTGCCGCACGGCCTCGGCCAGCAACTCCAGCACCTCGGGCTTCTGCGACAGGTCCGCGTAGGAGATGTACGAGATGCCACGCAGCTCCGCCCAGTGCCCCACCGTCTCCTTGTCGATGCACAGCATGGCCGCCAGCGTGTCGCGGCCCTTGCCCAGCACCGCGACGTCCTTCACGTAGGGACTGAACTTCAGGCGGTTCTCGATGTAGTTGGGGATGTAACGCTCGCCCGCGGCGGTGTGCACGACCTCGGACACGCGCCCCAGCACCACCAGCTGGCCGTCCGGCTCGAAGTAGCCGGCATCGCCGGTGCGCAGCCAGCCCTCGTCGAAGGTCTCGCGCGTCGCGGCCTCGTTGTTGTAGTAGCCGGCGAAGACGCTGCTGCCGCGCAGCAGGATCTCGCCGCTCTCCGCGATCTTCACTTCCACGCCCGGCAGCGGCCGGCCCACCGTGTGCAGTCGCACCTCGTCGGGCGCCTGCATGGCGTTGAAGGCGCTGTTCTCCGTCTGGCCATAGAGCTGCCGCAGCTTCACGCCCAGCGCGCGGTAGAAGATGAAGGTGTCCTCGCCGATCGCCTCGCCGCCCGTGAGCGCGTTGCGCAGGCGACTCATGCCCAGCTGGTCCTTGATCGGACCCATCACCAGCCATTCGCCGAGCGGCCGCAGCAGCTTCTGCGCCGTGGTCGGTTCCTCGCCCGCGAGCTTGCGCCGCTCCGCCGCGATGGCCGACTGCATGAAGAGCTTGTACAGCGCCTTCTTCAACCGCGTCGAATCTTCCATGCGCACCTGCACGGTGGTGAGCATGTTGTCCCAGCTGCGCGGCGCGGCCAGGTAGAAGCTGGGCGCGATCTCGCGCAGGTTGTGCAGCACGGTCTCGGCGCCTTCGGGGATGTTGATCGTGAAGCGCAGCGCCACGCCCGCCGCGACCGTGGTGGCGAAGTCGCCCACCCAGGCCATGGGCAGGTAGGCCAGCACCGATTCGCCGAAACCGAAGGCGCCGGCGCGGTGCGCGTTGCGCACGCCCGAGAGCGCATTGCGGTGCGACAGCACGATGCCCTTGGGCTTGCCGGTCGTGCCGGAGGAATGGATGAACACCGCGGGGCCGTCGGGCGTGGCCTGCCCGGCCAGCCGCTCCTGCAGGTCCGGCGCCTGCGCGAGCCGGTCGGCACCCAGCTGCTCCATCGCCGTCCAGGAGATCAGGCCCGGCGCCGTGTAGCGCGCCAGGCCGCGCGGGTTGTCGTAGACGATGTGCTCCAGGCCCGCCCCGCGGTCGCGCAGGTCCAGCGCCTTGTCCACCTGCTCCTGGTCCTCCGCCAGCACGTAGCGCACCGGCAGCTGGCTCACCACGTGCAGGATCTCGTCCGGCGTCGCGTCCGGGTACACCGGCATCGGATAGGCACCCAGCGCGGAGGCAGCCAGCATGCCCATGTACAGGCGCGGGCGGTTGTCGCCCAGGACCAGCACGCCCTGCTCCGCCGCCA
>JAEZEB010000326.1 GCA_023438115.1 Pseudomonadota bacterium
CGGCGGCGCCGCGGCTTGCGAGGGTTCGATCTGCGGCGGCGGCACGCGCACCGGCGGGCGCAGCACGCGTGAAGGGCGTCGTGGCAGGGCGGCACTGCCCAGGCAGGCCGACGCCGCTTCGGCACGCGAGAGCTCCACGGCCGCACCGCCTGCACGCGCCGCATCGAGCCGCGCGAGCGCGGCGCCGCAAGCGGGCGATTTCAGGGGATCCTCCTGCGCGGCGAGCGGCGCGACCAGCACCATGGCGAAGGAAAGGAGGAGGGTGGTTCTCATGGTTCGCGTCGCGGGCTTGTCCGACAGGAGGTGCGCGGCGGCAAGGCTAAGTTTGGACCATGAAGTTCCGCGCTCCCCGCTCCAGCCGCGCCAGGCTCGGCGAACGACCGACGACTTCGGTGCCGGCCAAACCCGACCATGGCGAGAACTCCGCCAGCACCATCGTCGAGGCGCCGCAGAACGCGCGCGGCAAGGGCCCGCTGGATCCGCACGATTTTCCCGACGGGGGCGGCAGCGGCGGTGCCGAGGCGTTCAGCCGCCGGAAGCTGCGGGGCCAGGGCTAGGCCTTGTTGTCGTTGCGTCGGCCGCTGCCCGTGCCTTCGCGGTCCTGCTGGAAGCCGCCGGGATTCTCGCCCCGGCCCGGCGCGTCGTCGATCTCGGTGTCGTCGGCGGCCGCGGGGCCGGCGTTCTCCAGTTCGGGCGGATGCGTGTCGCCCGTCAGCTTGGCGTTGTCCTTCGGATCAGGCATGTGGCGTTCTCCTGGTTGGCTTGCGGCCAATCTACCCCGCAGGTCGACATGCCTCTGTAGGATCGTGCCGCAGCGCCCCGCACCATGAAGATCGCCACCTTCAACGTCAACGGCATCAAGACGCGCCTGCCGCACCTGCTGCGCTGGCTGGCGCGCGAGCAGCCGGACGTCGCCTGCCTGCAGGAGCTGAAGGCGCCCGATGAAAGCTTTCCCGAGCGCGAGATCCGCAATGCCGGTTACGGCGCCGTGTGGAAGGGGCAGCGCTCGTGGAACGGCGTGGCCATCCTCGCGAAGGAGGCGCAGCCGGTCGAGATCCGCCGCACGCTGCCTGGGATGGAGGCGGACGAGCACAGCCGCTACATCGAGGCCGCGGTGGACGGCATCATCGTCGGCTGCCTCTACCTGCCCAACGGCAATCCGCAGCCCGGCCCCAAGTTCGACTACAAGCTGAAGTGGTTCGAGTGCTTCAACACCCACGCGCGCACGCTCGTGGATGCGGCGCACCCGGTGGTGCTCTGCGGCGACTACAACGTGGTGCCGACGGACGCGGACATCTACAACCCGCGGTCCTGGCGCAAGGACGCGCTGCTGCAGCCCGAGACCCGCGACTGCTACGCGCGCCTGCTGGACCAGGGCTGGACGGACGCGCTGCGGCACCTGCATCCGGACGAGCCCGTCTACACCTTCTGGGACTACTTCCGCCAGCACTGGCAGCGCAACGCCGGCCTGCGCATCGACCACCTGCTCCTGAACCGGAAACTGGCTCCGGCCTTGCGCGCAGCCGGCGTGGACACGTGGGTGCGGGGGGAGGAGAAGGCCAGCGACCATGCGCCCACGTGGGTGGAACTGGATCACTCCGCAGGCTAGGCAAATCGCCTTGTAGCTCACGCGCGTCGCGAGCGTTCGACATCCTCCTAGCCCGAAAAGCCGCCCTCGGCGAGGAAGCGTTCCTCTTCCGGCGTGCTGGTGCGACCCACCACCGCATTGCGATGGGGAAAGCGGCCGAAGCGCGCCACGATGTCGCGATGGTGGCGGGCCCAGCGCAGCGATTCGGCGGCGCCGGCTTCCTCGTTGAGCGCCACGGCGCGGTCGAGGTCGGCGAGCTTTTCGGAGTGCACGAAGGGGAGATAGAAGAAGGAGCGCAGCGCCGGGTCCACCTGGCGATCGAAGCCGGCGGCGATCGCGGCGTCCGCGATCTTCCTTGCCGCTGCATCCGTGGCGTAGACGCGCGGCGTGCCCCGGAAGGCGTTGCGCGGGAACTGGTCCAGCAGCAGGAGCAGGGCGAGGGCACCTTGCGCGGTTTCCGTCCAGCCCGACAGCGTGCCGGCGGCCGCGGCTTCGTGGGCGGAGAGAAAGCGGGAGCGGAAGCGGGCATCGAAGTCGTCGTCGCGCTTGAACCAGCGCGAGGGGCCGGCTTCCTGCCAGAAGCGCACGAGGTCGTCGGGAGTGGCGGCTTGGGGATCCATGCCGCGAGGTTAAGCCATCAACGACGAAGCGGGGCCGTGGCCCCGCTTGCGTTGCGTGCGAAGAGGATCAGCGCTGGCGCTGCTGGTCCTGGCTGCCGCTGTTCTGCTGGCGCTGCTGCTCCTGGCGCTGCTGCTCCTGGCGCTGCTGGTCCTGCGACGCCTGGCCGCGCTCCTGCTGGTCCTGCTGGCGCTGCTGCCCGCCCTGCTGGCTACCGCCTTGCTGGCTGCCGCCCTGGGCCTGGCCGCGGCCCTGCTGGTTCTGCTGGTCCTGTTGCTGGCGGTTCTGGTCTTGTCCTTGTGGCATGAAGCTCTCCTTGGGAAGTGGCTGCGGCCGGCACGGCGCCGGTCTGCTTCCAATGTAGGAACGCGCGCGCGCCGCGCACGTCGGACATGGGGCCGAGCGCCGTAGGACGGGGATGGCCAGCAGCAGGCCGGCTCAGCGGCGCGCGGATGCGCTCGCGTGTCCCGGTGCCATCCGGGACGGGTCCTACACCGCGGCGGCGGGCCCGCTTGCACCGGCCCCGCTGCCTGCTGCCTAGATTGCGAACATGAGCACAGACACGAGCATCGGCCCCGAAGGCATGCGGGGCGGCAACGAGGATCCCGGCAACGCCGACGGCTGCGGCAACAAGACGCTGGGCGACAAGGCGGGGCAGCAGCCGCCCGCCGGCGCCGACGACGTGCTGGACGAGGCGGGCGCGCAGGTGCCTGCCGGCGTGCCGGGCGCGCGGCCGCGTCCCGGCATCGCGAAAGGTCCCGAGTCCTTTCCGGACGGACCCAACGTGGAGGCCAGTCCCTGGG
>JAEZEB010000336.1 GCA_023438115.1 Pseudomonadota bacterium
CGCGCCGGTGGCCCCGGCGGGGTCGGCGCCCGCGCCGCCGGCGCCGGCCTGCGGTCGCGAGGACGCGCCGCTGCTGGTGGCGGTCGACGTGGAGCGCGGCCGCACCGCGCTGCACCAGCACGCCTGCGTGGCCTGCCACACCGTGCCGGGCGTGGTGGGCTCGCAGGTCCACGTGGGTCCGCCGCTGGACGGCATCGCCAGCCGCGAGCTGATCGCCGGCAGGCTGGCCAACACGCAGGAGAACATGGTGCGGTGGCTGCTGGAAACGCAGGCCGTGAAGCCGGGAACGGCGATGCCGCAGCTGCCCGTGGGCGAGCGCGACGCGCGGGATATCGCGGCTTACCTGGCCACGCTCAAGTAGTGCGCTTCAGCCGAGTTCCACCAGCACGGGCTGGTGGTCCGATGCTCGGGTGTCGGCGTCGACGGCGATCGTGCGCACGCGGCCGCGCAGGGCGTCGCTGACGAACACGAAGTCGCAGGCGACGGGATCGGGTCCGTAGCGCCGGTCGACCAGGCGGAAGGTGGGCGGATGCGGCGCGTCGCCGTGCAGCAGCCGCCACGCATCGGACAGGCGTCCGCCGGCAGCCGGATCTGTCAGCACGCCGTACTCCGGATCGGATGGTTCCAGGTTGAAGTCGCCGCACAGGATCGCCTGCGCCGTGTGCGGCTTGGTCTGGAAGGGTGAGCCGTCGTCGCTGGGCTGCGGCGGCGCGAGCGCCTGCGCTTCGTAGTCCGCATGCAGCGCGCGCAGGGCCCGCGCCTGCGCCATGCGCTGCACCTTGGAGTAGTACTCGAGGTGCGTCGCCATCACGCGCACCGCGCCCAGCTGCGGATCGCGCACCGTCACCACCGTGCACATGCGCTGCATGCTGCGCACGCCGGGGTCGGCGGGGTAGGGGAGCGGATGGTGCTGCACCTGCAGCACGGGCAGGCGCGTGGCGACCAGGTTGCCGAAGCGGCGCCGCTCGCCCGCGCCATCGAACTCGTCGACCGCGGCGCCGAAGAACAGCTGGAAGCCGGGCAGCAGGCCGGCCAGCAAGGCGGGCTGGTCGTGCCCCGCATTGCCTTCCAGGCGCGGATAGTTCACCGCGATCTCCTGCAGGCACAGCACGTCGAAGTCCGCCAGCGCGCGGGCGTGCCGCACGATGCGTTCGGGGCTCACCACGCCGTCGAGGCCGCAGCACCACTGCGTGTTCCAGGTGACGAGTTTCATGGGCGCGTCCTACTTGATGCCCGCGCGCATGAAGCTCTGCACGAACTGCCGCTGGAACAGCAGGAAGGCAACCAGCAGCGGCGCGGACGTGAGCAGCGTGGCCGCCGTGATGATGGACCAGTCCACGCCCTGGTCGACCGAGGAGAACACCTGCAGGCCCACGGTGAGCGGCCGCGCGTTCACGCTGTTGGTGACGATCAGCGGCCAGAGGAAGTTGTTCCAGTGGAAGCTGATCGACACCAGCGCGAAGGCGGTGTACACCGGGCGCGCCAGCGGCACGTAGACGCGCCACAACGTCTGCAGCGCGCTCGCGCCTTCCACGCGCGCGGCCTCGTCCAGTTCCTTGGGAATGCCCAGGAAGGTCTGGCGCAGCAGGAAGATCGCGAAGGCGGAGGCGAAGTAGGGGAGGCCGATCGCGAGCAGCGTGTCGACCAGGCCCAGGCGCGCCATCGTGGCGTAGTTCTCCACCAGCAGGATGTCCGGCATGATCATCAGCTGCACCAGCACCAGCGCGAAGGCCACGTTGCGGCCGCGGAAGGTGTAGCGCGCGAAGGCGTAGGCGGCCAGCGTGGCCAGCACCAGCTGCACCGCCAGGATCATCAGCACCAGCAGCGTGGTGTTGAGGAAGTAGCGCGCGAAGGGCGCGGCCTCCCAGGCGCGGCGGAAGTTCTCCAGCGTGAGCGGCGCGCCCAGCTCGAAGCGGGTGGAGAACTCGGGCGGATGGAACGCCGTCCACACCGCATAGAGCAGCGGCAGGATCCACAGCAGCGCGAGCAGCCAGGCCGCGAGGGTGTCGAGCCAGTTGGGCTCGTTGTAGGCCAGGCGGTCGTGCTTCACTTGTAGTGCACCCGGCGGTCGAGCACGAAGAACTGGAACAGCGCCACGCTCGCGAGCACCGCCACCAGCACCACCGTCAGGGCCGACGCATAGGCCGTGTCCCAGAACTTGAAGCCCACTTCATAGAGGTGGTACAGCAGCAGCGTGGAGGCGTTGTCGGGCCCGCCGCGCGTGAGGATGAAGATGTGGTCGACCATGCGGAAGGCGTTGATCACGGCGTTGACCAGCACGAACAGCGTGGTGGGCATCAGCAGCGGCCACTGAACGCGGCGGAAGAAGGTCCAGCGCGACGCGCCCTCGATGGCCGCGGCCTCGCGCAGGCTCGGGTTGAGCGTCTGCAGTGCGGCGAGGTAGAAGATCATGAAGAAGCCGGCTTCCTTCCACACCGCGACCACGGTCACGCAGGCGAGCGCCGTCGACTGGTTCCCCAGCCAGTTGTGCGAAGGCAGGCCCAGCGCACCCGTCACCTGTTCGAGCAGGCCGTACTGCGGCGTGTAGAAGAACAGCCAGATGTTGGCCACCGCGATCATCGGCAGCACCGTGGGCGTGAAGTACGCCATGCGCAGGAAGCCGCGGCCGGCGATGCGCTCGTTGACCCACAGCGCCATCACCAGCGCGAGCGCGATCGACAGCGGGATGGTGGCGCCGGCGAACCAGAGGTTGTTGGTGACGGCCTTCCAGAACACCGGGTCCTCGGCCATCACCTGGTAGTTCTCCAGCCCCACCCACACGGCCTTGCGCGCGCCCTTGGGCGCGGAGTGGAAGCTGTCGAACAGGGTGGCGGCCGTCGGCCAGTGCGTGAAGGCCACCAGCAGCACCAGGGCCGGCAACAGCAGCAGCCAGGCGTGGATCGCCTTGTGGCTGCCGTTGCCGGCGTCGGCGCTCCGCGGCGCCGTCACTTGTACGCGCGCAGGATGCGGTCGGCTTCGCGCTGGGCGTCCTGCATGGCCTGCGCCGGCGTCTTGGTGCCGGTCAGGGCGGCTTGCAGGCCGTCGTTGAGGGCCTTGGTCACGCGCTGGTTCTCATGGGTGGAGAACTCGGCCACCGAGTGTTCCAGCTGGTCGCGCGCGACGAGCGCCGGCGGGAAATCGCGGCCGTACTTGCGCAGCGTGTCGGTCGCGTACGCGGCGGGCGACACGGCGACGTAGCCGGTGTCCATGCTCCACTGCGCGGCGCGCTCGGGCTGCGTGACCCACTTGATGAACTTGAAGGCGGCCTCCTGCTGCGCCGGCGTGGCCTTCTTGAAGATGTGGAAGTTGCCGCCGCCGGTGGGCGAGCCCTTGCGCGTGTTGCCCGGGATCATCGCCACGCCGAAGTCGAACTTCGCGTTGTTCTTCACGTTGGTGAGGTTGCCGGTGGTGGTGTACATGATGGCGACCTTCTTCTCGAAGAAGTCCTTGGGCGTGGTGCCCCACTCCACCACGCCGGGCGGGTGCACGCCGGCCTTGCCCAGGTCCACCCAGTACTGCAGCGCCTCGATCACCTTGGGATCGTCGAACTTCACCTGCGTGCCCGCCTCGTTGGCGAGAATCGCGCCGTTGGTGGTGGTGAGCGTCTGGAACAGCCAGTAGGGGAAGCCGCTGGAGGGGATCTGCACGCCCCACTGCGTGACCTTGCCGCTCGCGTCCTTCTTCGTCAGCTTCGTGGCCGCCGCCTTCAGGTCGGCCCAGGTCTGCGGCGGCTTGTTCGGGTCCAGGCCCGCTTCCTTGAACAGGTCCTTGTTGTAGTACATGACCACGGTGGAACGCTGGAAGGGCACGCCCCAGGTCTTGCCGTTGGTGCGGCTGTTCATCATGAACGCCGGGTAGAAGCCGGCCAGCCACGCCTTGTCGTCCGCGGACTTGGCGAAGTCGTCGATCGGCACGATCGCGTCCTCGTCGATCAGCGTGAACATGTCGGTGGACAGCAGCACGGAGGTCACCGGCGGCGTGCCGGACTTGTGCGCCGTGAGCGCCTTCACCAGCGTCTCCTGGTAGGTGCCCGCGTAGATCGGCGTGACCTTGATGCCGGGGTTGGCCTTCATGAAGTCGGCCGCGAAGCCGTCGATGGTCTTGGCGATCGCGCCGCCGACGGCGACCGGATAGAAGAAGGAGATCTCCGTGGTCTGCGCCCGCGCCGGGGCCCAGGCGAACGTGGCGGCGACGGCCGTGGCCGCGAGGAGGGAATTGAATTGCTTGCGCTGCATACGGGGAGTCTCCTTCGTTGTCGTGAAAGTTCCGTGTCAGGCCAGGCGCCGGCCTTCGGCATCGAAATGGTGGGCCACCGAAGGCGCCCAGTCCAGCCGCACCTCGCTGCCCGCCACCAGGTCGGCCTGGCCGGTCGTGCGGACGGTGAGCGTCTCGTGGCCGACGGCGCAATGCGCGATCAGGTCGGCGCCCAGGTATTCGATGCTGCGCACGGTGGCGGGCACGCGCCCGCCCAGCGTCACAGCCTCGGGCCGCATGCCCAGCCAGTGCGCCGCGCGGCCCGCGGGCACGTCGCTGCCGGCGATGCGGTCGCCTTCCAGCCGCAGCAGGTTCATGGGCGGCGTGCCGATGAAGCTGGCGGCGAAGGTGGTCGCCGGCTGCGCGTACAAGGTGCGCGGCGTGGCGCACTGCTCGATGCGGCCGCGGTTCAGGAGCACCACCTGGTCGGCCATGCTCATGGCCTCGGCCTGGTCGTGCGTGACGTAGACGACGGTCAGGCCCAGGCGCTGCTGCAGCTGCCGCAGCTCGGTGCGCATCTCCTGGCGCAGCTGCGCGTCGAGGTTGGATAGGGGTTCGTCCATCAGGCACACCTTGGCCTGCGCCACCAGCGCGCGGGCGAGCGCCACGCGTTGCTGCTGCCCGCCCGAGAGCTGCGAGGGCTTGCGCGCGAGCAGGGGCGTGAGCCCGAGCAGGTCCGCGGTCTCGGCCAGGCGCTTCTTCGTTTCGGCGGCGGGCGTCTTGCGCACGGAGAGCCCGAAGGTGATGTTGTCGGCGACGCTCAGGTGCGGGAAGAGAGCGTAGTTCTGGAACACCATCGCCACCCCGCGCTGCGCGGGCGGCAGGCCGGTGACGTCGCGGCCGTCGATGAAGACGCGGCCGCTGCTGGCGCTTTCCAGGCCCGCGATGATGCGCAGCGTTGTGGACTTGCCGCAGCCCGAGGGGCCGAGCAGCACGCAGAAGCTGCCCGAGGCGATCTCGAGGTCGATGCTCGCCAGGGCCACGGCTTCGCCCCAGCGCTTGGCCACGTCGACCAGGCGGATGGATGACATGGCGCGAGTATAGGAATGCCCTATGACAGCTCGACGAGGGTTTGGGGGGATTGAGTTGCGAGGGGCGAGGCGCTAGGCGCGCGCAGGCAACGGCGGCCGGTTCTTGCGGTAGGAGTTCTTCAGCGCGATCTTCCCGTCCCTGAACGTGAACAGGTCGCAGCCGTGCACTTCGACGCGCGTGCCGTCGCGGCGCGTGCCGGTGAAGGTCCATTCGGAGACGCCGCGGTCGCCGGCGACGAAGTGGCGTGCGGAACGCCATTGCGCATCGGGGTAGGTGTTCCAGACGTCGGAGAACGCGGCGCGCACGGCTTCAGGGCCCACGAAGCGCTCGCCGCACACGTCGGGGCCCGCCGAAGCCTCGAACACGCAGTCGGGCGCCATGAAGCCCATCAGCGCCTGGGCATCGTGTCGGTTCCAGGCGTCGGCGAACGCCTGCAGGTCGGCCGTGGTGACGCTCATGTCGGACCTCCGGAAGGGGGCGAGCGTGCATTGTCGCTCCGCGGACGGCGCGCGAAAAAGCGCGTAGGCCGCTTCCTACGCGTCCGCATCGGACGTCCCTCCACAATACCGCGTGCCCAAGTCGACAGTCCGCTCCCGGCTCCTGCTGCTCGTGCTCGCGTTCATGGTGCCGTCCGGTGCGGCCGCGGCGGCGTGGATCTACTACGTGTACGCCGCCAAGCAGCGGCAGTTCGAGGACAGCCTGGCCGGCGCCACCGCGGCCCTGGCGTTGGTGGTGGACCGCGAGATCGCGCGCCGCGACGCGGTGGTGCGCACCCTCGCGCAGTCGCCGACCCTCACGCACGACAACCTGGCCGGGTTCTACGAATACGCCAGGACGATCGCGCCGGACGACTCCACGGTGGTCGTGCTCGCCGCGCTCGACGGCCGGCAGCTCCTCAACACGCGGCGGGCTTTCGGGCAGCGGGACCTGCCGCGCACGGTCTATACCTACGAGGACGTGCGCAACGCCCGCGGCGGAACGCTGGTCTCGGACGTCTACTACGCGCCGCTGGGGCGGCAGCACAGCTTCGCGGTCACCGTGCCGGTGGAGCGGGATGGCCAGGTCCGCTACCTGGTTTCCTATGGCGGCTTCGCATCGGCCATGCAGAAGGTGTTCGATGACCACGCCCTGCCGCAGGGCTGGGTGGCCTCCGTGCTGGACTCCAAGGGGGTCGTGGTGGCCCGCAGCCGCGAAGCGGCGAAGTTCGTCGGCCTGCCGGTCAGCGAGCGCCTCCGTGCCCAGATGCGCCAGGGCCGCGACGGCATGCTGCACAGCCGCTCGCTCGACGGCCATCCGGTGCTGAGTTCCTACAGCACCGCGCCGGACTATGGCTGGACGATGGTCATCGGCGTGCCGCTCGAGACGGTGGGCTCGCCCCTGGTCGCGGCGGCCCGCTACGGCGCCGTCGCCCTGCTGCTGATGCTGGGGGCCGTGTGGGTGGCGGCGCGCATCGGGCGCAGCATCGTGCGGCCGGTGCTGCAGGCCGAGGCGGCGGCGGAGCGCATCGCCCGCGCCGAGGCGGTCGAGCCGGAGCCCACCGGGCTGCTGGAAACGGACAAGGTGATGCAGGTGCTGGCCGAAACCAGCCAGGCCGTGCGCGGCGCGCGCGAGGAGATGGAGGCGCGCGTGCGCCAGGCGCTGGACGAAGCCGACAAGGCGCATCAGGCCGTGTTGCAGAACCAGCGGCTCGAAGCGCTCGGGCAACTCACGGGCGGTGTCGCCCACGACTTCAACAACCTGCTGATGGTGGTGAGCAACTACACGCACCTGCTGCGCGCCCGGCATCCGGAACTGGTGGGCACGCAGGAGCTGGGCGGGATCGAGCGCGCCGTGGGCACGGGCACCAAGCTCACGCGCCAGTTGCTCGCCTTCGCGCGGCGCCAGCCGGTGCGTTCGGAGGCCTTGCGGCTGCAGGAGCGCCTGCCCGAGATCGCCGCCCTGCTCAAGGCCAGCCTGGGCAGCCGCATCCAGCTCGAATGCAAGGTGGCGCCCGACACGGCCGCCGTGCTGGTGGACCCGGCGGAGTTCGAGCTGGCCCTGATCAACCTGTCGGTGAACGCGCGCGACGCGATGCCCGAGGGCGGCCTGCTGCGCGTGGCGGCGCGCAACGACGGCGCCGACGGCGTGCGCATCGAGGTGGCGGACAACGGCAAGGGCATCCCGGCCCACGTGCTGCCGCAGGTCTTCGATCCCTTCTTCACCACCAAGCCGGTGGGTCACGGCACGGGCCTGGGGCTGAGCCAGGTCTACGGCCTCGCGCGGCAGGCCGGCGGCGACGCGCGCATCGAAAGCGTGGAAGGGGAGGGCACGCGGGTCGCGCTGCTGCTGCCTGCCTTCCATGCGGAGGCATCCGCGTCCCCCGACCCGTCCGAGGCGGACGCCCCGGAACTCGCGGGCGCGGGGCAGGCCGTGCTGCTGGTGGAAGACAACGCGGAACTGGCGACGGTCACGGTGCAGGTGCTGCAGGCCGCCGGCTATACCGTCACGCACGCCGCCAGCGGCGACGCCGCGCGGGCGCGGCTCGCCGGCGGCAGCCGCTTCGACATCGTCCTGAGCGACATCCGCATGCCGGGGGACACCGACGGCATCGCGCTCGCGCGCTGGCTGCGCGGCACCCTGCCGCACCTGCCGATCGTCCTGATGACGGGCTACACCACCGAGCTGGAGCAGGCGGAATCCCTGGGACTGCAGGTGCTGCCCAAGCCGTCGCCGCCGGCGGCGCTGCTGGGCGCGCTGGCACGGGAACTGCGCCGGCGCGCACCCGCGACGGTCTGAGGCCGCGCCCGCTCAAGCGCGGGGAGCGGGCTTCATGACCATCACCCAGAGCCACCCCAGGATGAACAGCTGCAGGGGCGCGCGCACCAGCAGGTACACCGGTCCCCAGGCATGGCCGCCCATGGGCGCGTGCTGGAAGGCCGCATAGATGTTCGCGGGGAAGAAGGCGACCAGCACCGTGGCGGCGGCCCACGCGCCGGCACGCCGCCAGCGCGGCACGAACAGGGCGATCGCGATGGCGATCTCGAGCACGCCAGTGGCGTAGACCAGGAACTCGCGCGCAGGCACCCAGGGCGGCAGCATCTGCACCATGGGGCCGGCCTGGAACCAGTGGCCGCTGGCGGTGAAGAGGAACAGCGCGCCCGCACCCATCGCGGCGGCGGGACGCAGGTCCGGCCCTTGGCCGCGCGCAGCGAGGCGGCGCACCAGGGCGGGCAGCACCAGGATCAGGATCATCAGGATGGGGGTCAGCACGTTCGTCGCTCCTTGTCGTGCGCCGCACTGTGGACGTGCGGCCCGTATGGGGCGAGCGCGATGCGACGAAGCGCGTGGATCGGGACGTGAAACGACGCGGTACGGGAGCGAACGGGTGAGCGCCTCAGTGCCGGCGTTCAATTTCCGTGCCGCGCCGCTCCGAAGCGCTGCAGCGCCTGCGCGAAGGCCCGCACCAGCGGCACCGGCGCCCCGGCGGAGCGGCGCGTGTACAGGCCCAGCGAGGGCAGGGGCACTGCGGGGTCGACGGGCAGGCGGCGCAGGTCGCCGCGCGCGATTTCGTCCTGCGCGTGGTCGGCGCGCACGGCGCCGACCAGCGATGCGTCCTGGCGCAGCAGGCTGCCGATGGTCACCGAGGACAGCACTTCCACCGCCGGCACCGGCGGCTCGAGGCCTTCGTTGAGGAAGGCCGTCATCAGCGCCTGCCGCACCAGTGTGTCCTTGGGCGGCGCCACCCAGTCGGCCCCGCGCAGGTCGGCCCAGGCCAGCTTGCGCTTGCGGGCCAGGGGATGCGATTGCGAAGCGAGGACGCACAGCTCGTCCTCCAGCAACACCTCGGGGCGCAGCTGCGACAGGAAGTCACCGGCCAGCAGCTCGGGCGGGATGGCGCCGAAGACGCCATCGAGCTCGCCTTCCAGCAGGCGTTGCAGCATGTCGCGCACGCGGCCCTCCTGCACCTGCACGCGGGCGCGCGGATGCCGCTGGCGCAGGTGCGCGATGGCACGCGGCACCGAGGCGGTCACCGACAGCGTGCCCAGGCGCAGCACGCCGCTCGCGCCGGTGCGCAGCGCATCGGATTCCTCCTTCGCGCGCTCGAGCTCGCCGAAGATCACGCGCGCGCGATAGACCACGGCTTCGCCCAGCGCGTTGGCCGTCAGGCCTTGCGGGCTGCGCTCGAACAGGCGCGCGCCGAAGCCGGTCTCGATCTCGCCCAGCATCTTGCTCAGCGCCGGCTGGCTCAGGTGCAGCCGCCCCGCCGCGGCGCGCATGGTGCCCGCGTCCGCCAGCGCCACCAGCAGTTCGAGATGGCGCAGCCGCAGGCGGCGCACCAGGTAGTCGGTGTTCGGGTTCATTCCGTTGGCCCGGAGGTCGTGATCACCGTCAGAAATCACGGGATCACGATTATCGATTTTTCAGCAATCGCCCCCGCGATTATCGTGCGGCCGTGAACAAACCTTCTCCCGCCGCGCCCCTGGCCGGCGTCCGCGTCCTCGACCTGGGGCAGTACATCGCCGGCCCGGGTGCGGCGATGGCCCTGGCCGAACTGGGCGCGCAAGTGACCAAGATCGAGCCCCTCACGGGCGACCAGGCGCGCCACATCGGCCGCTACGGCGAGTCGATGGTCCGCGCCTACAACCGCGGCAAGCGGTCGATCGCGCTGGACCTGCGCAGCGAGGCCGGCCGCGAAGTGGCGTTGCGCCTGGTGGCGCAGAGCGACGTCGTCATCCAGAACCTGCGTCCCGGCGTCGTCGAAAAGCTCGGGCTCGGCCCGGACGAACTGCGCGAGCGCTTCCCGCGGCTGATCTATCTCTCCCTCTCCGGTTTTCCGCGCAACGCGCCCTCGCACGCGCGCCCCGGCTACGACATCGCGGCGCAGGCCGAAAGCGGGCTGATGGCCGTGACGGGCGAACCCGACGGCCTGCCGCAGAAGGTGGGCGTGCCGGTGGTGGATGCGGCCGCCGCGCAGATGGGCGCGCAGGCCGTGCTGGCGGCGCTCTACGGCCGCGAGAAGACCGGGCGCGGCGAGACGCTGGAAGTGTCTTTGCTCGAGACCGCGCTGCATTTGCAGGCCGCGACCTGGTGCGAATACCTCGGCGGCGCGCCCGAACCCACGCGCATGGGCCACGGCCAGCCGCACAACGCGCCGGCCGCCGAAGTGGTGGCCACGCGCGACGGGCACATCGTGCTGTCCGCGTATGCGGAAGACCACTGGCAGCGCTTCTGCCGCGTCGTGGGACGCGAGGCGCTGGCGAACGATCCGCGCTTCGCCACCAACGACCTGCGGGTGAAGCACCGGGCCGAGCTGCGCGCGGTGCTGCACGACTGCCTGGCCGGCTACACCAGCGAGGAATGCCTGGAACTGCTGGGACGCAACCAGATCGTCGTCGGCGCGGTGCGGCGCTACAGCGAGGTGCTCGCCAGCGCGGACTTCAACGCGAGCGGCATCCTCGTGGACGCGCCCGCCGCCGATGGGCAGGGTTATCGCGCGCTGGGCCTGCCTTACCGCCTGGGCGGCGCGCCGCGTGCCACGCCGCACGCCGCCCCCGCCTGCGGCGCCGACACCGACAAGGTGCTGGCCGAGGCCGGCTATTCGCAACAGGAGATCGCGGCGCTGCGCGGCAGCGGCGCGGTCGGATGAACACCATGGACCTTTCCGATTCGCCTCCCGCTTCCTCCATCGCCGCCGCGCGCGACGCCGTCATCCAGACGCTGCCGCTGTTCGAGATGATGCGCATGCGCGCGGCGACCACCGCGCGCCGCCATGCCACCCAGGGCTTCGCCGCCGCCGATCCGGCTTCGCGCATGCGCTGGGTCAACCAGTTCACGCACACGCATCGCAAGCTGGGGCCGGACGACCGCGAGGTGGTCAGTCCCAACAACGACACCGTCTACAGCAATGCCTGGCTGGACCTGTCGCAGGGGCCGCTGGTGATCGCGACGCCGGACATGGGCGACCGCTACTGGACGCTGGGCCTGCTGGACGCGTGGACCAATCCCTTCGCCTACGTCGGCCGCCGCACCACCGGCAATCGCCCGCAGCGCACCCTGGTGCACGGACCCGGCTGGAAGGGTGAGGTGCCCGAAGGCATCACGCACGTGATCGCGGCGCCGGGACAGGACGTCTGGCTGATCGGCCGCGTCCTGGTGGACGAGACTCCGGGGGACATCGAGCACGTGCGTTCCCTGCAACTGCAGTTCACGCTGCGCCGTCTGGACGGCCGCGACGCCGCCATGCGCGTGGATACGCGGCTGGACGGCCGCGCGGTCGATGTGCCGTCGGCGGCGCTGTATGCGTCCATCGTCGACGAGGCGCTGGCGCGCAACCCGCTGCCCGAGGGCGAGGCCGCGGCCTGGACGGGCGCGAACGGCGCCCTGGCGGCGGCGCTGCCGCAGGTGTTCGAGGAACTGCGCCAGGCCGACCAGCCGCAGGCGCTGGGCGGCGGCTGGGCGTTGCCGGTGGCGGTGCGCACGCACTGGGGCAGCGACCTGCTCACCCGCGCCCGCGTGGCGCGCAACCTGATCGGTGCGCTGGGCATCGAGGAAGCGATGTACCCGACCGCGGAAGTGGATGCGGACGGGCGCGCGCTGCATGGATCGCAAGCCTACGAACTGCGGTTCGCGCCGGGCTGCGGTCCGCGCGTGGGCGCGTTCTGGTCGCTGACGATGTACCGCCGCAGCGACTGCCTGTTCGTGGCGAACCCGATCGGGCGCTACTCCATCGGCGACCGCACGCCCGGCCTGCGTACCGGAAGCGACGGCAGCCTGGTGATCCGGCTGCAGGCGGATGATCCGGGGCCCGGTCACAACTGGCTGCCCGCGCCCGCCGGCGAACTGTTCTACGTGGTGCTGCGCCTGTACCAGCCGCAGCGCGACCACCTCGAGTTCCGCTACGACTACCCGCCGCTGCGCCGGCTCTGAACAACCCCATCAAAATCCAGAAGGAGACACCCATGAACATCACCCGCCGCCAATGGCTGGCCGCCTCCGCCGCCGCGCTCGCCCCCGCCGCGCTGCCCGCATTCGCCCAGGCCTGGCCCGCGCGCCCGGTCCGGTTGATCTGCCCTTACGGCGCGGGTGGTCCGAGCGACGTGCTCACGCGCGTGCTGGGTGACTTCATGGGTGCGCGCCTGGGCCAGCCGATGGTGGTGGAGAACAAGCCGGGCGCCGGCACGCGCATCGCCAATGACCTGGTGGCCAAGACGGCGCCGGACGGCTACACGATCCTGCATGCGGCGGCGCCCATCGCGATCGGCGAGTCGCTCTATCCGAATCTCCCCTACGACGTGCGCAAGAGCTTCGAGCCCATCGTCTCGACGGCCATCGCGCCGCTGTTCCTGGTGGTCAACGCCTCCGCGCCGTACAAGACGCTGCAGGAGTTCGTGAAGTGGGGCAAGGCCAACGACAAGGGCTTCACTTTCGGCTCGCCGGGCGCCGGCTCCGCGCCGCACCTTACCGCGGAACTGTTCATCGGCGCGACCGGCGCCAAGGGCCTCGTCGCGCAGTTCCAGGGCGACGCGCCGGCCACGACCGAACTGCTGGCGGGCCGGATCGACGCGACGCTCACCGCCATCTCCACCGCGCTGCCGCACATCCAGTCCGGCAAGCTGCGCCTGCTTGCCGTGGCCACCGAGAAGCGAACGCCGCTGCATCCGGACACGCCGACCTTCGTGGAGTCCGGCCTGCCCAACGTGGTGGGTTATGGCTGGTACGGCCTGATGGCACCCGCCGGCACGCCGGCGGCGATCGTGCAGCGCCTGAACGCCGAAGCGAACGCCGCTCTCGCCGATGCCGAGGTGCGCCGCCGCATCGAGGCCGCGGGCTTGCAGATCCGCGGCGGATCGGCCGCGGAATTCCGCGGCTTCATCGACAGCGAGGCGCGCAAGTGGGCGCAGGTCATCAAGACCGCGAACATCAAGGTCGACTGAGGCCGGAGCCGCGATGACCCGCACCACCGCTTCCCTCGTCCTGTGCGCGGCGCTGTCCCTGGCCGGTTGCGCGGGCATTCCGTCCGATAGCATCACCGGCATGCAACGCACGACATCGCTCGGTCCCGTGGTCGGCGTCGCCGGCGAGGGCACCTACAGCTGGAAAGGCATTCCCTTCGCGGCGCCGCCC
>JAEZEB010000346.1 GCA_023438115.1 Pseudomonadota bacterium
CGGCGGCGCCGCCGCGTCTTCACCGCCGGGTCACGGTTTCCATCGCTTTGTTTCGCGCGCCGTTACGTGCGCGAAACAAACACCGGCTTCAGGAGCCTTTGTTGGCGCGCACGGTGGCCAGCATGTCCCAGCTCACGAGGAACATCGCGGCGATCACGGGACCGATCACGAAGCCGTTGAGGCCGAACACCACGATGCCGCCCAGCGTGGCCACGAGCACCAGGTAGTCGGGCATGCGCGTGTCCTTGCCGACCAGGATGGGGCGCAGCACGTTGTCGACCAGGCCGATGACGAGGCCGCCCCACACCGTGAGGCCGATGCCCTGCAGCATCTGGCCGTTGAAGAAGAACCAGATCGCCACCGGCGCCCACACCAGCGCGGCGCCCACGGCCGGCAGCAGCGAGAACAGCGCCATCACGGCGCCCCACAGCACGGCGCCAGGGATGCCCAGCACGCCGAAGGCGATCCCGCCCAGCGCGCCCTGCACCAGGGCGACGACGATGTTGCCCTTGACCGTGGCGCGCACCACGGTGGCGAACTGGCGCATCAGCCGCTCGGTGTGCAGCGGCTGCAGCGGGATGGAGCGCTGGATGCCCTTGGTGAGCCGCTCGCCGTCGCGGAACAGGAAGAACACGATGTACAGCATGACGAAGAAGGCCACGATGAAGTCCAGCGTGACCTGGCCGATGCTCATGACGCGCGAGGTGAGCACCTGGCTGCTGGCGGACAAGGCGGCGATCAGCTTCTGCTGCAGCATGGCGAAGTCCAGGATGCCGAAGCGCTGCAGCATGGATTGCGCCCATTGCGGCAACGCCTCGATGAAGCCCTGGAAGAAGGCGCCGATGCGGATCTCGCCGGAGCGCATGCGCTCGACGAACACCGAGGCTTCCTGCGTGACCGCCGCGGCCACCATGGACATCGGCAGGATCACGATGAGCAGCACCACGGTGAGCGTGGCGGCCGCGGCCATGTTGGGACGGCCGTGGCTGCCCTTGAGGAAGCGCTGGTAGAGCGGCCAGAAGACGATGGCGATGAAGACCGCCCAGCAGACCGCGCCGAAGAAGGGCCAGATGATGAGCGCGAACAGCAGCGAGGCCAGCCCCACCAGCATCAGCAGCGACTTGAATTCGAGCTCGGAGCTCTTCAGCGGATCGGGTGAACTCATCCGCGGGAGGGTAGCAAAAAAAGGCCGCCTTCCGGCGGCCTTGCTGTCCCCGTGCGCGGCGGCTATTTCACGTAGTCCGAAACCACCTTCCACCGCCCGTCCTGGATCTGCGACATCCGCGACAGGTCGTTGCCCAGGCGCTTCTTCGGGCCGAACGACATCTCGGGGCCGCCGAAGATGTCGCCGGGGAAGCGCATGCTGTCCATGGCCTTGATGAAGCCCTCGGTGGTGAGGTTGGGCCCGGCCGCGGCGGCCGCGCGCGCGAAGGCGTCGATCGCCTGGTAGCCGTAGACCGAGAACACCGTGGGGTCCTCGTTGAACTTCGTCTTGTACTTGTTGGCCCAGAAGCGGATCGGCTGCGCGGCTTCGTCCAGGTAGGGGTGCTGCGAGGTGTGCGTGGCGTACAGGCCGTCCATCGCCTTGCCGCCCAGCTTGTGGATCAGGTCCGTGTAGGCGGCGCTGGAGCCGACGAACACCGGGTTGTAGCCGGTCTTGCGCGCCTCGCCGATCGCGCCGATGGTCTCGCGGATGATGGTGCCCAGCACCACCATGTCGCAGTTGGCGGACTTCAGGCGCGCGATCTGCGAGGAGAAGTCCGTCGCGCCGCGCTTGTAGGTGGTCTTCTCGGCGAGCTCCATGCCTCCGGCCTTGAGGCCCGCCTCGGCGCCGCGCATCACCTCCAGGCCGAACTCGTCGTCCTGGTACATCGTGCAGATCTTCCTGGCCCCTTTCTCCTTGGCCAGCCGCGGCACCACGGTGCGCATCTGGTCGTAGTAGGTGGCGGCGAAGGAGTACTTCAGGCGGTGGAAGGGCTCGTACATCTCGCGCGCCGCCGTCACCGGAAAGAAGTTGATCACGTTCTTCTCGAACTGCACCGGCATCGCCGCCATGTTCTGCGCCGTGCCGATGTGGCCGACCATCGCGAAGATCCTGTCCTGGTTCACCAGCTTCTGCGCCGAGAGCACGGCCTTGCGTGGATCGTAGGCGGAGTCCTCGACGACCAGCCGCAGCTTGCGGCCGTTGACGCCGCCCTGCTCGTTGATCTCGTCGACGCGCAGCATCATGCCCAGGCGCACCTGTTTGCCGAAGCCGGCGATGGGACCCGAGAGGTCCTGGATCGAGCCGAGGACGATCTCGTCCTTCGAGACGCCCTGGTTGCTGTTCTGCGCGGACGCGAGGCCGCACGCGAGGGACAGGGCGGCCAGGGTGGCGGTTCGGAGCTTCATCGGGATGCCTCCACGGGGGTGTAAGTGCTAAGCATTCTTTCCCGCGGGGTGGCAGCGTCAAGATGGCGCTTTCCACTAGGTAGTGACCATGAAAAAAGCCGCCTCGCGGCGGCCTTCGTGGACCTTGTCATCCCGGGCTTGACCCGCAACGACAAGGGAATGGTCCGGATGACAAGGCGGGGGCTTACTTCAGGTAGTCCGAAACCACCACCCACTTGCCGTTCTGGATCTGCGACAGGCGGGTCTGGTCGTTGCCCAGGCGCTTGGTCGCGGTGTACGAGCTGCCGGCCGAGCCGAACATGTCGGGCTCGAACACCATCGTGTCCATCGTCTTGACGAAGGTGTCGGTGGTGAGGTTGGGGCCGGCCTTCTGCGCCGCCTTGATGAACTGGTCGATGATGATGTAGCCGTAGACCGAGAACACCGTGGGATCCTCGTTGAACTTCGTCTTGTACTTGTTGGCCCAGAAGCGCAGCGGCTGCGAGGCCTCGTCCAGGTAGGGGTGCTGCACCGTCATGGCGGCGTACAGGCCGTCCATCGCCGGGCCGCCCAGCTTGTGGATCAGGTCCGTGTAGGCCGCGCTGGAGCCCACGAAGATCGGGTTGAAGCCGCTCTTCTTCGCCGTGCCGATGGTGCCGATGGTCTCGCGGATGATGGTGCCCAGCACCACCATCTCGCAGCCGGCGGCCTTCATGCGCGCCACCTGCGAGGAGAAGTCGGTGGCGCCGCGCTTGTAGGTGGTCTTCTCGGTGAACTCCACGCCGATGGTCTTGAGGCCCGCCTCGGCGCCGCGCAGGATCTCCAGGCCGAAGTCGTCGTCCTGGTAGATCGTGCAGACCTTCTTGACGTTCTTTTCCTTCACCAGCTTGGGCACGGCCAGGCGGACCTGGTCGTAGTAGGTGGCGGCGAAGGAGTACTTCAGGCGGTGCAGCGGCTCGTACATCTCGCGCGCCGCGGTGATGGGGAAGAAGTTGACGATGTTCTTCTCGAACTGCACCGGCATGGCCGCCATGTTCTGGGCGGTGCCCAGGTGGCCGGCGACGATGAACACCTTGTCCTGGTTCACCAGCTTCTGGGCGGCCAGGACCGCCTTGCGCGGGTCGTAGCCGTCGTCCTCCGCCACCAGCTTGAGCTTGCGGCCATGGATGCTGCCCTGTTCGTTCAGCTCCTCGATGCGCAGGAGCATGCCGTTGCGCGCCTGCTTGCCGTAGCCGGCGAGCGGGCCCGACATGTCCAGGATGGTGCCGATCAGGATCTCGTTCTTGCTCACGCCCTGCTGCTGCGCGAAGGCGGGAACGCAACCCAGGGCCGTGATAGCGGCGGCCGCGAGGGTGGACTTCAAGGTCATGTCATGGTCTCCGTTGGTGGTTGAAAATTGCCCTTGTCATTGCGGGCTTGACCCGCAATCCATGCGGCGCGTGGTCAGGCGCGGCCTGGATCCCGGTCCAGCCCGGGATGACAAGGTCGGGGTGCATGCTTACCGGTACATCGCCTCGATCTGCTGCGCATATTTCTGCTGCACCAGCTTGCGCTTGAGCTTCATCGTCGGCGTGAGCTCCTCGTCTTCCGCGGTCAGCTGCGTGTCGAGGAGGAAGAACTTCTTGACCTGTTCCACGCGCGCGAACTTCCTGTTCACGCGGTCGATCTCGGCCTGGATGAGCGCCTGGATCTCCGGCGCGCGCGTGAGGGAGGCGTAGTTGGAGAAGGGCACGTCGTTGTCCTGCGCGTACTTCTCCACGTTCTCCTGGTCGATCATGATGATCACAGTGAGGTAGGGGCGCTTGTCGCCGATCACCACCGCGTCGGTGATGTAGGGCGAGAACTTCAGCTCGTTCTCGAATTCGCTGGGCGTGACGTTCTTGCCGCCGGCCGTGATGATGATGTCCTTCATCCGGTCGGTGATGCGGAAGTAGCCTTCCTCGTCCACCAGGCCCACGTCGCCGGTGCGCAGCCAGCCTTCGGGGTCGATGGCCTCCCGGGTCTTCTCCGGCTGGTTCAGGTAGCCCATGAACACGTTGGGGCCGCGCACGAGGATCTCCCCGGTCTGCGGATCGAGCTTCACCTCGTTGTAGCTCGCGGCCGGCCCGATGGAGCCCGGCTTGATGCGCGCCGCCGGCACGCCGGTGGCGGCGCCGCAGGTCTCCGTCATGCCCCACACCTCCAGCATGGGCACGCCCAGCGCGAGGTACCAGCGCACCAGGTCGGGCGAGATCGGCGCCGCGCCGGTGACCAGGAAGCGCGAGCGGTCGATGCCCATCATCTTGCGCACGTTGGACAGGGCCAGCGCGTTCGCCACCGCCCACTGCGCCTTGAGCCAGCCGTCCACCGGCTGGCCCGCCAGGATGCGGTCGGCGATGCGCGTGCCCACGCCGATCGACCAGGCATAGGCGGCCTGCTGCAGGCGGCTGGCTTCCTTCAGCGCGATCATCACGCCGGAATAGAACTTCTCCCACACGCGGGGCACGGCGGTGAACACGGTGGGCGCGATCTCGCGCACGTTCTCCGGCACCGTCTCGGGGTTCTCGACGAAATTGAGCTTCGCGCCCGTGTAGAGCGAGAAGTACTCGCCGCCCATGCGCTCGGCGATATGGCACAGCGGCAGGAAGCACATGCACTCGTCGTTCTCGTCACGCGAGATGAGCGTGTTGTAGCCGCGCACGGTGTAGACCAGGCCGCGGTGCGAATGCATCGCGCCCTTGGGCTTGCCCGTGGTGCCCGAGGTGTAGACCAGGATGGCCAGGTCCTCGGGCTTCACCTGCTGCACGCGCTCCTGCACGGCGCCGGGATGCTGCGCGTTGTACTCGCGCCCCAGGCGCCGCAGTTCGTCCAGGCTGATCACGCCGGGGTCCTGCAGGTCGCGCAGGCCTTCCATGTCGAAGACGACGATCTTCGCCAGCTTCGGCAGCTGGTCGCGCACCTCCAGGGCCTTGTCCAGCTGCTCGTCGTCCTCGACGAACAGGATCGAAGTGCCGGAGTCCTCGCACAGGTACTGCACCTGCGAGGCCGCGTCGGTGGGGTAGATGCCGTTGGCCACGCCGCCGCAGGAGAGCACGGCGACGTCCGCCAGCACCCATTCGATGACCGTGTTGGACAGGATGGAGGCGGTGTCGTGCGGCTGGAAGCCCAGCGCCAGCAGGCCGCCGGCGATCTCGGCGACGGCGTCGCCGGTCTGCTGCCAGCTCCAGCTGCGCCAGATGCCCAGGTCCTTCTGGCGCATCCACACCTTCGGGCCGCGCTGGGCCACCGCGTTCCAGAACATCGCGGGGATGGTCTCGCCCTGGAGCACGACGCGCGTCTCGGGCTGGATGTGGGAGAGGTTCCAGAGCTGTCTCATCGGAATTTGTCATTGCGGGCTTGGCCCGCAATCCATGGATCCCGGCTCAAGGCCGGGATGACAGGGGAATGGTTCATCGCCACGTCTTCTTCTTCTTCCACCGGCGCTCGCCGCGCACGCCCGCTTCCTTCATGCCCAGGTAGAACTCCTTGATGTCGTCCTTCTCGCGCAGGCGCGCGCAGGTGTCTTCCATGACGATGCGGCCGTTCTCCAGCACGTAGCCGTAGTCGGCGGCGTTCAGCGCCATGTTGGCGTTCTGCTCCACCAGCAGGATGGTGGTGCCGCGCTCGCGGTTGATGCGCACCACGATCTCGAAGATCTCCTTGGTGAGCTTGGGGGAGAGGCCCAGGCTGGGCTCGTCCAGCAGGATCAGGTCGGGCGCGGCCATGATGGCGCGCGAGATCGCCAGCATCTGCTGCTGCCCGCCCGAGAGCAGGCCGGCGTCCTGCGCGGCGCGCTCCTGCAGGATCGGGAAGTAGCGGAACACCGCTTCCATGTCGCGCGCGACGCCGTCGCGGTCGCGCCGCGTATAGGCGCCCATCATCAGGTTGTCGCGCACGGAGAGCAGCGGAAACACCTCGCGCCCTTCCGGCACGTGCGACAAGCCCTGCTGCACGATGTACGCAGGGTCGCGCGCGGTGATGTCCTCGCCCTTGAACTCGACGCTGCCCTTGCGCGGGTCGATGATCCCCGAGATGGTCTTGAGGATGGTGGACTTGCCGGCGCCGTTGGAGCCGAGCACGGTGGCGATCTCGCCGCGCCGCACCTGCAGGCTGACGCCGCGGATCGCCTTGATCGGGCCGTAGGCGCTCTCCACGTTCAGGAGCTTCAGCACCGGCTGGTCGCTGACCGAGGGCGGATTCGCGCTCATCGCACCCCCTCGCGGCGAAGAGAGGACACGTCCTCGACGCTGCCCAGGTAAGCCTCCACCACCCCTGGGTGCGACTGCACCTCGCGCGGCGAGCCCATCGCCAGCACCTCGCCCTGGTTCATCGCCAGCACGCGGTCGCTGACCTTGGACACCAGGCTCATGTCGTGTTCCACCATCAGCACCGTGATCCCCAGCTCCTTCTGGATGTCCTGGATCCAGAAGGCCATGTCCTCCGTCTCCTCCACGTTCAGGCCGGAGGAGGGTTCGTCCAGCAGCAGCAGGCGCGGCTCGGTGCACAGCGCCCGCGCCAGTTCCACCACCTTGCGCACGCCGTAGGGCAGTCCGGCGACCATCGAATCGCGGTAGTGCTGCAGCTCCAGCAGGTCGATCACCTGTTCCACCTTCTCGCGCGCGGCGATCTCGGCGGCGCGCACCTTCGAGGTGAAGAACATTTCGCTGAACAGGCCGGTGCTCTTGTGCGTGTGCCGCCCGATCAGCAGGTTGTGCAGCACCGAGGCGTGCTCGAACAGCTCGATGTTCTGGAAGGTGCGGGCGATGCCCAGGCCGGCGATGCGGTGCGGCGGCTGCGCCGTCAGCAGCTTGCCGTCGAACTCGATGCTGCCGGCCGTGGGGTTGTAGATGCGGCTGATCAGGTTGAAGACCGTGGTCTTGCCGGCACCGTTGGGCCCGATCAGCGTGAAGACCTCGCCGCGGCGCACGTCGAAGCTCACGTCGTTCACGGCCAGCACGCCGCCGAAGCGCACGCTGAGGTTTCTGGCTTGGAGGAGGACGTCGCTCATCGCATATCTCCGACGTGCATTGCCTTTCCAGTGCCGCCGCGGAGCCGGCTTTGCCGGGCCGCTGGGGGCGCCCCCTTGAGGGGGAGGCGGCCGCAGGCCGCTTCGGGGGGGAGCCGATACTTCATTTCAGGCGGTCCGACTTCTGGAAGGATTTCTGCCGCTTGAACATGCCGCGGCGGTAGAAGGGGAACAGCTGCAGGTAGGTGCGGATCTTCAGCCAGCGCCCGTAGATGCCCAGGGGCTCGAAGAGCACGAAGGCGATCAGCACCGCGCCGTAGACCACCGCTTTCAGGCCCGGCGCCTGGCCGATCGCCTCGGGCAGGAAGTCCTTCACCGCGCTGATCGCCTGCGGCAGGCCGATCAGGAAGATCGCGCCCAGGAAGGCGCCGTGGATGGACCCCAGGCCGCCGATCACCACCATCAGCAGCAGGTCGATGCTCTGGATGATGTTGAACTGGTCCGGCGAGAGGAAGCGGATCTGGTGCGCGTAGAGCGCGCCGCCGATGCCGGCCAGCGCCGCGGAGATCGCGAAGCTCAGGGTCTTGTAGCGCGCGAGGTGGATGCCCATGCTCTGCGCCGAGATCTCCGAATCGCGGATGGCGACGAAGGCGCGGCCCGTGGGCGAGCGCAGCAGGTTCACGCAGGCCAGCGTGCACAGCACCGCCACCACCAGGCAGACGAAGTAGAAGGACGTGCCCGTGTCGGCCGTCCAGCCGAACATCTTGACCGAGCCCACCGTCTTGCCGGCATTGCCGCCCGTGACGCTCTCCCAGCGGGCGAAGACCTCCTCGACGATGAAGCCGAAGGCCAGCGTCGCGATGCCCAGGTAGATGCCCTTCACGCGCAGCGCGGGCAGGCCGACGACCACGCCCACGGCCGCGGACAGCACCGCGCCCACCGCCAGCGCCAGCGGGAAGGGCCAGCCCATGCCGGTGAGCACGGCCTGCGCGTACGCGCCCACCCCGAAGAAGGCGGCATGGCCGATGGAGAACAGGCCCGTGTAGCCCGCCAGCAGCATCAGGCCGAGGCCGACCACGCCGTAGATCAGGATGAAGGTGAGCTGCGCCAGCAGGTATTCGGCCAGCAGCCAGGGCGCGGCGAGCAGCACCAGTCCCAGCAGGCCGTACCAGAAGACGTGGCCGCCGTGCCTGGCGAGCCGGATGTCCTGTTCGTATCCGGTCTTGAAGATGAAACGCATGTCAGACCTTCTTGCGGAGCTTCTCGCCGAACAGCCCGTTGGGCATGACGACGAGCACGACCAGCACCACGATGTAGGCCGCGATGTCCTTGAAGCCCTCGGGCAGGTAGAAGCCCGAGAGCGACTCCACCACGCCGATGATCAGGCCGCCGACGATGGCGCCGGGCAGGCTGCCGAAACCACCGACCACCGCGGCGGGAAAGGCCTTCAGCCCGATGAAGCCCATGTTCGCGTGCACGAACGTGATGGGCGCCAGCAGCAGTCCCGCGATGGCGGCGACGGCCGCCGACAGGCCCCACACCACCGAGTTCAGCCGCCGCACGGGAATGCCCATGTAGTA
>JAEZEB010000373.1 GCA_023438115.1 Pseudomonadota bacterium
AAGCCACCGCGCTGCTGCGCGCGCAGTTCACGCAGGCCGACGGCGAGGCCGCGCGCAACGAGGCGCTGTACGTCAGCGCGCTGCGCCGCGCGCCCAACGACGGCGAAACCTGGTTCCGCCTGGGCAACCTCTACGCGGCGCACCACCGCGCCGAAGCGGCGGCCGCCGCCTACGGGCGCGCGCTGCGCGCCAACAACGCGGACGCGCGCGCGCTGCACAACCTCGGCGTGGTGCGGCTGCGCCAGGGCTATGCGGCGCTGCTGCAAGGCCAGCTGATGGTGAGCGACGACGAGGATGCGCTCGGCGTGCGCATCGAGCGCCTGCTCAAGGAACTCGCCGAAGTCTCCGTGCTGGGGCAGGGCGAGTCCAAGGCCGCCGCCGCCGGGACGCCGGAGGCCAGGCCGTGAGCATGCGCCGCCAGCGCGGGCAATCGCTGGTCGAATACCTGATCGTCCTGCCCAGCCTGCTGCTGCTGGTGCTGGGGGCGGTGCAGTTCGCGCTGCTGTACCAGATCAAGAGCCAGGTGAACTACGCGGCCTTCGCGGCCGCGCGCCAGGGCGCGCTGACGGGCGCCAGCACCAACGCGATGAAGGACGCCTTCGCCGCGGGCCTCACGCCGCTGTTCACGCCCAAGCCGGACATCGGCGGGCTGCTGCGCGGCCGCGCGGTCGCGGCGATCGAGGCCTACAACCCGCTGGTCACCACGATCAAGCGGATCAGCCCGCCGACCAGCATCAAGAACGACACCAACCTGCACGAGTTCGATCCGCACCAGACCACGGTGAAGATCATCCCCAACGACAACCTGCAGTACCGGCCGACGACGGCGGGCAGTTCCTCGGGGCTCAGCATCCAGGACGTCAACGTGCTGAAGATCCAGGTCACGTACTGCGCCAAGATGATCGTGCCGCTGGCCAACGTGGTCTTCTATTCGGTGGTCAACGGCATCGAGGGCCTCAAGACCGTGGGCGGCAAGTTCTTCTCCACGCCGCAGAGCGTCGCGACCACCCCCAACACCTGCTCGGACCTCAAGGACAAGTACGCGGACAAGCTGGAGACCGTCAACGACGCGGCCGGCATGGTCGGCGCGGACATCAGCTTCATCCAGGATGCGCTCAACCAGGCTTCCAGCCTCCTGAGCGGCTCCATTCCCGTGCTGAACTGGTCGCCCGGCGGGCTGCGCATCCCGGTGGTGGCCGAAGCCGTCGTGCGCATGCAGACGCCGCTGAAGGTCAATTGATGCCGTTGCGAGGCAGTACCGGGCGCGGCCCGCTGGCAGTGGGCTTGTTGCTCGCGGGCTCGCTGGCGATGGGCTCCGCGGCGGCGCAGGGCGCGGGCAAGTTGCGGGCGGCACCGCCCAAGGCGGAACAGGTGCAGCCGCGCCTGCGCAGCGGCAACTGGCACCTGGGCGTGGCGGTCGAGGTCGAGCCGCGCGCCGTGGGGCCGGCCACGCCGCCCATGGAGATCACGCGCTGCCTGGGGCCGCGCCAAGTCGACGAGCTGATGGCCGGCACGCCCGGCGCGGTGTGCACGCCGCAGGTTTCGCGCTTCACGCCCGACATGATCGAGTGGCGGCATTCCTGCCGGCACGGCGCGACCATCGCGGTGGCGCAAGGCCGCATGGAATTCAACGACACCCGCCTGGAAGGCACCATCGTCACCACCAGCCCCGACAGCGGGCTGCGCATCACCACCCGCATCGCGGGCCGCTACCTGGGCGCCTGCGTCGAGACGCAGCAGCGCCCGCTGGGCCCACGGCCGGGATCCGCCGCCGAGCCCGAGGCGACGATCCAGCCGCCCCGGCCGGGCGAGCGGCTGCCGCGCTACATCGGGCCCTGAGGTCCCGCCCGCCTACACTCGGCGGCATGGCGAAGGACAAGACGGTCTATACCTGCACGGAGTGCGGCGGCAGCACGCCCAAGTGGCAGGGCAAGTGCCCCAGCTGCGGCGCCTGGAACACGCTGGTCGAAGGCGTCGCCGAGCAGGGTGCCGCGGGCCGCAACCGCTTCGCCTCGCTGGCGCCCGCTTCGGAGACGGCCGTCCTCGCCGACATCGAGGCGGCGGAGGTCGCGCGCACGCCTACCGGCATCTCCGAACTCGATCGCGTGCTGGGCGGCGGGATCGTCGAAGGCGGCGTGGTGCTGATCGGCGGCGATCCGGGTATCGGCAAGTCCACGCTGCTGCTGCAGGCGCTGGATGGCTTGCAGCGCGGCGGCGTGCCCACGCTGTACGTCACCGGCGAGGAAAGCGGCGCGCAGGTCGCGTTGCGCTCGCGCCGGCTCGGGCTGGACCAGTCGCAGGTGAAGGTGCTGGCCGAGATCCAGCTGGAGAAGATCCAGGCCACGATCGCGTCGCAGCAGCCGGCCGTGGCGGTGATCGACTCGATCCAGACCGTGTACTCGGACCAGCTCACCTCCGCGCCGGGCTCGGTCGCGCAGGTGCGCGAATGCGCCGCGCACCTGACGCGCCTGGCCAAGGCCGGCGGCACGACCATCGTGCTCGTGGGCCACGTGACCAAGGAAGGCGCTCTGGCCGGCCCGCGCGTGCTGGAGCACATGGTCGACACGGTGCTCTACTTCGAGGGCGACACGCATTCCAGCTTCCGCCTGGTGCGGGCGATCAAGAACCGCTTCGGGGCGGTCAACGAGATCGGCGTCTTCGCGATGACGGAGAAGGGCCTCAAGGGCGTCACCAACCCGAGCGCGATCTTCCTGTCGCAGCACAGCGAGCCTGTGCCCGGCAGCTGCGTGCTGGTGACGCTGGAAGGCACGCGGCCCATGCTGGTGGAGATCCAGGCGCTGGTCGACAGCGGCGGCCCCAGCCCGCGGCGGCTGTCGGTCGGGCTGGACCGCGACCGCCTGGCCATGTTGCTCGCCGTGCTGCACCGGCACGCGGGGGTGGCCTGCATGGACCAGGACGTCTTCGTCAACGCGGTGGGCGGCGTGCGCATCTCCGAGCCGGCAGCGGATCTGGCCGTGATGCTGGCGATCACTTCGTCACTGCGCGGCCGGGCGTTGCCGAAGGGCTTCCTGGCCTTCGGCGAGGTGGGGCTGGCGGGCGAAGTGCGGCCGGCGCCGCGCGGGCAGGAGCGGTTGCGCGAGGCCGCCAAGCTCGGCTTCTCGGTCGCCATCGTGCCCAAGGCCAATGCGCCCAAGGGCGGCGCCCGCGTGCCGCGCGAGCTCGAAGGGCTGGCCATCCATCCGGTCGAGCGCATCGAGGAAGCGCTGGAAGTGGTGCGCGGGCTCGCCTGAAACACCCGTCCGTCGCCATACTGGCGGGCGGAAGGAGATCGCATGCAACTTTACGTGTCCGTCGCGGTCATCGCGGCCGTGGTGCTGTGGGGCCTGATCGCGCCCGCGGGGCTGGGCGCCGCCGCCAACGAAGCCCTGGGCGTGATGACGCGCAACTTCGGCTGGTTGTATTTGTGGGTGGTGCTGGGCCTGGTGCTGCTGGCGGTGGTGCTCGCGTTCAGCCGCTACGGCGACCTGAAGCTGGGCGACGAGGACGAGGAGCCCCAGTTTTCCATGGGCGCCTGGTTCTCGATGCTCTTCGCCGCCGGCATGGGCATCGGCCTGGTGTTCTGGGGCGTCGCGGAGCCGCTGTCGCACTACGTCACCCCGCCGCCCGGCATCGCGCCGGCCACGCCCGAGGCCGCCAACGCGGCCATGCGCTATGCCTTCTTCCACTGGGGGCTGCATCCCTGGGCCATCTACGGCATCGTGGGGCTGGCCATGGCCTTCTTCCAGTTCCGGCGCGGGGGCTCCGCGCTGGTGAGCACGGCGACCTCGGAACTGCCCTGGAAGCCGGTGCAGCGCGCCGCGCCGCTGTTCAACATCCTGGCCGTGGTCGCGACCGCCTTCGGCGTCGCCGCGTCGCTCGGCATGGGGGCCACGCAGATCAACAGCGGCCTGAACGCGGTGTTCGGCCTCCCGATCGGCCCCGTTTCGCAGATCGGGATCATCCTGGTCACCACGGTGCTGTTCGTGGGCTCCGCCCTCAGCGGCGTGGAGCGCGGCATCAAGTGGCTGTCGAGCACCAACCTCGCCATCGCCGGCCTGCTGGCGCTGGCCGTCCTGCTGCTCGGGCCGACGGTGGCCATCATCGACACCTTCACGTCCACGCTCGGCGGCTACCTCAGCGACCTGATCCGCATGAGCCTGCGCATGACGCCCTTCCGCGAGAACTCCTGGGTCGCCGACTGGACGATCTTCTACTGGGCCTGGTGGATCTCCTGGTCGCCGTTCGTGGGCCTCTTCATCGCCCGCGTGTCGCGCGGCCGCACGATCCGCGAGTTCCTGCTCGGCACGGTGCTCGCGCCCACGCTGGTGGGTTTCGCCTGGTTCGCCGTCTTCGGCGGGGCGGCCCTGAACCTGGAGATTTTCGCGGGCGCGCCGCTCGCCGAGGCGGCCAAGGCGGACGTCTCCACCACCATCTTCGCGATGTTCGACGCGCTGCCTTTCGGCCTGCTCCTCTCGATCGTGACCACTGTCGTGGTGGTGATCTTCTTCGTCACCTCCGGCGATTCGGCCACGCTGGTGCTGGGCATGATGAGCACCGGCGGCAACCCGAACCCTGCCTGGAAGGTCAAGCTGGTGTGGGGCGTGCTGATCGCGGCCATCGCCCTGAGCCTGATGCTGGCGGGCGGCCTGCAGGCGATCCAGACGGCGACCATCATCTTCGCCCTGCCGTTCGCGGTCGTGGTGGTCCTGATGGCGATCGCGGTCACCCGCGCGATCGCCCACGACTGGCGCGAGGAGCAGCGGCGCGACCGCGAGCTGCGCCGCCGGATGCGCGAGCTGGCCGCGCGCGGCGTGGACAATCCCGCTCCATGAACCTGCAGAAGATCCTGCTGCCCGTCCTGGGCGTCGTGATAGTGGCCGTGGGCTGGCGCTCCGCCGGCTGGCCCGGCGTGGCGCTCGCCGCCGGCGCCATCGTCATGTGGGCGCTGCTGCACTTCACCCGCATGATGCGGGTGCTGCAGCGCGCCGCGAACCGGCCCGTGGGCTACTGCGACAGCGCGGTCATGCTCAACGCCAAGCTCAAGCCGAACGTCAACCTGCTGCACGTCATGGCGATGACCCGCTCCATGGGCGAGCAGCTCACCGAGAAGGATGCCGACCCGGAAGCCTGGCGCTGGACCGATCCGGGCGGCTCGCACGTCACCTGCGAGTTCGCCGGCGGCAAGCTGGTGAAGTGGACGCTGTTCCGGCCGCCCGCCCCCGCGGAAGAGTCGGCTTCGCCCGCGCCGTAAAATGGGCGGTTTCGCGATCTCCACCTGGAAGGACAACCCCCATGAGCCCCGTAGTACCCTCTTTGGCCGACCGTGACGGCAAGATCTGGATGGACGGCGAGCTGGTGGACTGGCGCGACGCGAAGATCCACGTGCTCACGCACACGCTGCACTACGGCACCGGTGTCTTCGAGGGCATCCGCGCGTACGAGACCGATCGCGGTCCGGCCGTGTTCCGGCTCACCGAGCACATGCAGCGCCTCGAGAACTCCGGGAAGATCCTGATGATGGAGCTGCCGTACTCCGTCGACGAACTCGTGCAGGCCGTCAAGGACACCGTGCGTTCCACCGGCCTGCCGTCGTGCTACATCCGGCCGATCGCGTACTACGGCTACGGCGAGATGGGCCTCAACACCTTGCCGTGCAGCGTCGACGTCGCCATCGCCTGCTGGCCGTGGGGTGCCTACCTCGGCGACGACGCCGTCGAGAAGGGCGTGCGCATGAAGATCTCGTCGTGGACGCGCCACGACCACAACACGATGCCGCCCGCGTCGAAGACCACCGGCAACTACGTCAACAGCTCGCTCGCCAAGGTCGAGGCCCTCAAGGCCGGCTACGACGAAGCTGTGATGCTCAACCCCGCCGGGCTCGTCAGCGAGTGCACGGGCGAGAACATCTTCGTCGTGCGCGG
>JAEZEB010000286.1 GCA_023438115.1 Pseudomonadota bacterium
GGCGCGTTCCGGGCCGGACAGATCCTGGGTCCGTTCCCAGAAGGCGTCGGTCTCGCCCACCAGGTCCACGAGCCGCAATTGGTCCTGTGCGGCCGCCGGCGCGGCTGCGAACAGGAGGCAGGCGAGAAGGAGGAAACGGGGCAAGGCGGCCGTCATCACAGCACCTCGAACAGCCCCGCCGCGCCCATGCCGCCGCCGATGCACATCGTGACCGCGACGCGCTTGGCGCCGCGGCGCTTGCCCTCGATCAGCGCGTGGCCGGTCAGGCGCTGGCCCGACACGCCGTAAGGGTGGCCGACGGCGATGGCGCCGCCGTTGACGTTCAGGCGGTCGTTGGGGATGCCCAGGCGGTCGCGGCAGTACATCACCTGCACGGCGAAGGCTTCGTTCAGCTCCCACAGGTCGATGTCCTCGACCTTCAGGCCCAGGCGCTGGAGCACCTTGGGCACGGCGAACACGGGGCCGATGCCCATTTCGTCGGGCTCGCAGCCGGCCACCGCGAAGCCGAGGAAGCGGCCCAGGGGCTTGAGGTTGTTGCGGCTCGCGTATTCCTCGCTCACCACCACGCAGGCGCCGGCGCCGTCCGAGAACTGGCTGGCGTTGCCCGCGGAGATCACGCCGCCCGGCAGGGCCGGCTTGATGCCCGCGATGCCTTCCTTGGTCGTGCCCGGGCGCAGGCCTTCGTCCTGCGATACGGTCACTTCCTTCGTGATCAGGCCCATCACGGCGTCGGCCACGCCGGCCTTCACGGTGATCGGGGCGATCTCGTCCTTGAACTTGCCCGCTTCCTGCGCCGCGCAGGCCTTCTGCTGGCTGGCCGCGCCGTATTCGTCCATCTGCTCGCGCGAGATGTTGTAGCGCTTGGCGACCTGCTCCGCGGTCTGCAGCATCGACCAGTAGATCTCGGGCTTCTTCTTGTCGAGGTCGGGGTCCTTCAGCATGTGCATGTTCATCTCCTGCTGCACGCAGGAGATGCTCTCCACGCCGCCGGCGACGTAGACCTCGCCCTCGCCGGCGATGACGCGCTGCGAAGCCAGGGCGATGGTCTGCAGGCCGGAGGAGCAGAAGCGGTTGACGGTCATGCCCGAGACGCTGATCGGCAGGTCGGCCATCAGCGCGATCTGGCGCGCGATGTTCATGCCGGTCGCGCCCTCGGGGTTGGCGCAGCCCATGATGACGTCCTCGACGGCGTCGGGCGCGACGCCGGCGCGCTGCAGCGCGTGGCGGACGGCGTGGCCGCCCAGCGTGGCGCCGTGCGTCATGTTGAACGCGCCCTTCCAGCTCTTGGTCAGGGGCGTGCGGGCGGTGGAAACGATGACGGCGTTGGTCATGGGATGGCCTTTCTGCTCAGGGTTCGGATTTCAGGGCGCCGGCGCATTCAGGTTGCGCAGCAGCTGGTGGTAGAAGCGCACCAGCTCGCCCAGGTTGGCGACGGAGATGCGTTCGTCGGTGCCGTGCAGCCGCGGCAGGTCCTGCGGCGTCACGCGCACCGGCGAGAAACGGTAGATGTTGTCGGTCAGGCCCGTGAAGTGGTGCGAATCGGACCCGGCGACGTACAGCGCCGGCGTCACCACCACGTCGGGGAACAACGAGCGCATCGTGCGGTGCACCAGCTGGTACGAAGGCGCCTGCGTGGGCGACACGCCCGTGGGGTCCTTGGAGCCGGGCAGCGCCTGCGCGTCGAAGCCCTCGCCCAGCCGCGCGCGCACGTGGGCGAGGACGGTCTCGCGCGTCTCGCCGGGCATGATGCGGAAATTCACCACGGCCTCGGCCTGGCCCGGGATCACGTTGTCCTTGTTGCCCGCCTGCAGGATGGTCAGCGCCGTGGTGGTGCGGATCATCGCGTTGGTGCTGCCCGCCTTCTCCAGCTGGCGCTGCACCACCGGGCCGAACAGCCACAGGTTGGACAGCGCCACGCGCTGGAAGCCGCCCATCTCGGGCGCCAGGGTCTCGAACATCTCGCGCGCGACGCCCTGCACGGCCGCGGGCAATTGCTGCTGTTCCAGGCGCTGCAGGCCGGCGGCAAGCTTCGAGATCGCGGTCTGCCCCGGCGGAGGCGGCGCCGAGGAATGTCCCGGCGTCCCCGTCACGCGGATCGCGACGGACATGTAGCCCTTCTCCGCGATGCCGATCAGCGCGGCCGGTCCCTTCAGCCCGGGCATCAGGCCGTCGGCGATGAAGAGGCCTTCGTCCAGCACGAAGTCCAGGCGCACGCCGCGCTCCTGCAGGAGCTTCGCCACCTGCTGCGCGCCGCGCAGGCCGCCGACTTCCTCGTCGGCGCCGGACACCAGGTACACCGTCTGGCGCGGCTGGAAGCCGGACGCCAGCAGCATCTCGACGGCCTCGAGCTGGGCAACCAGGTTGCCCTTGTCGTCCCAGGTGCCGCGGCCCCAGACGTGGCCGTCGCGGACCTCGCCCGCGAAGGCGCCGGCCTGCCACTTGCCCTCGGTGCCGGGCTCCAGCGGAACCACGTCATGGTGCGCCAGCAGCGCGACGCCCTTGGCCGCCGCATCCGTGCCGGGCCAGGTGTAGAGCAGCGTGTAGCCGCCCACCAGTTCGCGCTTGAGCGAGGCATGCACGCGCGGGAAGCGCTGCTCCAGCCATGCGTGCATCTTGCGGAACTCCGCGGCGTTGGCCTCCGGATCGGTGGCGCTCGACACCGTGCGGAAGCGCACGGCCTCCGCCAGCTTGCCGGCGACCGCCTGCGCATCGAACGCCAGCGCGGGCGCCGGCGGCACCTGCAGCTGGCGCGATCCGTTGCGCAGCGTGTTGACGGCGACAGCCGCGACCAGCAGCACGAGGGCTGCCAGGACGAACCACAGGATGCGCTTCAGCACGGGCGGGCGCTCAGTTGAAGGTCTTGCCTTCCTGGGCCAGCTTGAGGAGCAGCGGCGCCGGCTCCCAGAACTTCGCGTCGTCGTTCGGGTTGCGCTGGAAGCGCTGCATGGCCTGCACCACGTTGAACAGGCCCACCTGGTCCGCGTACAGCATCGGGCCGCCGCGGTGGATCGGGAAGCCGTAGCCGGTGATGTAGACCATGTCGATGTCGCTCGCGCGGGCGGCGATGCCCTCTTCCAGGATGTGCGCGCCCTCGTTGACCAGCGCGAACACCAGGCGCTGCACGATCTCCTCGTCGGAGATCTTGCGCGGCGTGATGCCCAGGGACTTGCGATGTTCGGCGACCATGTCCTCGACCAGCTTGGACGGGATCGCGTCGCGCTTGCCTTCCTTGTAGTCGTACCAGCCGGCGCCGGTCTTCTGGCCGAAGCGGCCCAGCTCGCACAGCTTGTCGGCGGTGCGGCTGTACTTCATGTCGGGACGCTCGGCGGCGCGGCGCTTGCGGATCGCCCAGCCGATGTCGTTGCCGGCCAGGTCGCCCATGCGGAACGGGCCCATCGCGAAGCCGAAGCGCTCGATGGCCTTGTCCACCTGCTGCGGCGTCGCGCCTTCATCGAGCAGGAAGCCGGCCTGGCGGCTGTACTGCTCGATCATGCGGTTGCCGATGAAGCCGTCGCACACGCCGGAGACCACGGCGGTCTTGCGGATCTTCTTGGCCATGGCCATGACGGTCGCCATCACGTCCTTGGCGGTCTTCTTGCCACGCACGACTTCCAGCAGCTTCATCACGTTGGCGGGGCTGAAGAAGTGCAGGCCGACGACGTCCTCCGGACGCTTGGTGAAGGCGGCGATCTTGTCGACGTCCAGCGTGGAGGTGTTGGAAGCCAGGATCGCGCCCTTCTTCATCACCTCGTCGAGCTTCTTGAAGACGGTTTCCTTGACGCCCATCTCCTCGAACACCGCCTCGATCACGAGGTCCGCATCCTTGATGTCGTCGTAGGAGAGCGTGGTGGTCAGCAGGCCCATGCGCTGCTCGTACTTGTCCTGCTTGAGCTTGCCCTTCTTGACCTGGCCCTCGTAGTTCTTGCGGATGGTCGCCAGGCCGCGGTCGATCGCCTCCTGCTTCATCTCGAGGATGGTCACGGGGATGCCCGCGTTCAGGAAGTTCATCGAGATGCCGCCGCCCATGGTGCCGGCGCCGATCACGGCGACCTTTTCGATCTTGCGCTGCGGCGTGTCGTCCGGCACGTCGGCGATCTTGGAGGCGGCGCGTTCGGCCATGAACAGGTGGCGCAGCGCGCGCGACTCCGGCGTGAACATCAGCGCCGTGAAGATCTCGCGCTCGTAGGTCATGCCCTCGTCGAAGCGCTTCTTCGTGGAGGCTTCCACGGCGTCGACGCACCTGGCCGGCGCGGGGAAGTTCTTCGCCATGCCCTTGACCATGTTGCGCGCGAACTGGAAGTACGCGTCGCCCATCGGGTGCTTGCTGGGCATGTGGCGCACCAGGGGCAGCGGGCGCGTGTCGGCGACCGAGCGGGCGAAGGCGATGGCCTCCTCCAGCAGCGCCTCGGGCGAGGACGCCATCTTGTCGAACAGTTTCTGGCCGGGCAGCTGGGCCAGCATCTCGCTCTTGACCGGCTCGCCGCTGACGATCATGTTCAGCGCGGCCTCCACGCCCAGCACGCGCGGCAGGCGCTGCGTGCCGCCGGCGCCGGGGATCAGGCCCAGCTTCACCTCGGGCAGCGCGATGTTCGCGCCGGGCGCGGCGATGCGGTAGTGGCAGCCCAGCGAGAGCTCCAGGCCGCCACCCATGGCGACGGAGTGGATCGCGGCGACCATCGGCTTGGCGGAGTTCTCGCAGGCCAGGATCACCGACAGCAGGTTCGGCTCCGCGGTCGCCTTGGGCGAGCCGAACTCCTTGATGTCCGCGCCGCCGGAGAAGGCCTTGCCGGCGCCGGTCAGCACGATCGCCTTGACGGCGGGATCGGCGTTGGCCTGCGTGATGCCCTGCGCGATCGCCAGGCGCGTCGCATGGCCGAGACCGTTCACCGGCGGGTTGTTCATCGTGATCACGGCGACGGCGCCGTGCACCTTGTATTCAGCGGTCATGGGGAAGGCTCCAATGGGGGAGGAATCGGAAAAGAACGGTCGTTCGCTTCGCGCGATTTTAGGGGCGCAGGCGGGGCCGACAACGCGACGT
>JAEZEB010000392.1 GCA_023438115.1 Pseudomonadota bacterium
TTCCTGGCCCGCCTGGTGGCGGGCGACGCTTTGGAAGAGGCGGGGCGCTACGCGGTCGTGGCCGCGGCGCTGTCCACCGAAGGCTATGGGGCCGTGGCCCCGATCCCGCGCGCGGAGCAGGTGCGCGTCGCGCTGCGCGACTACGCGGGCTGAGCGCCGCTCACTGGATCGCGCGGTCGGTGCCTTCCGCGGCCGGCATGCGGTAGCGGCTGGGCGCCAGCGCGCCGGCCGAATCGAGGATCGGGTAGGCGATCGAGCAGATGTGCGAGTTGATGCGCTTGAGGTCGCTGATTAGGTCCAGGTGCAGCGAGCTCGTCTCGATGCTCTGCACCGTGTTCTCGGACAGGCGCACCAGGTGCGTGTCGGCGTAGGCGCGCTCGAGGTCGCGGAAGCGCGCCTTCTCCTCCAGCAGCTTCTTGGCGTCGCGCACGGAGCCGTTGAGGAACACGCTCATGCCAAGGCGCAGGTTGTCGATCAGGCGGGCGTGCAGTTCGGCGATCTCCGCCATGCCGGCTTCCGAGAAGTTGCGCCCCTTCTTGATCTTCTTGTCCTCGATGTCGAGCAGGATCCGCTCGATGATGTCGCCGATCTGCTCCATGTTGATCGTGAAGCTGATGATGTCGGTCCAGCGGCGGCTTTCCTCCTCGCCCAGCGCCTCGCGCGAGATCTTGGTGAGGTAGTACTTGATCGCGGAATAGAGCTGGTCGACGGTGTCGTCCATGCGCCGCAGTTCCTCGGCCATGCGCACGTCGTTTTCCTTGATCACGCGCAGCATGCCGATCAGCATGGTCTCGACCACGTCGGCCTGGTGCAGCGCCTCGCGCGCGGCGTTGGAGATCGCGAGCGAGGGCGTGGAGAGCGCCGAGGGGTCCAGGTGGTGGGGACGGCCCGCCACCATGGTCTTGTCCGCCTTGGGCAGCCACTGCTCCACCCAGCGCGCCACCACGTGTGTCCAGGCGAGGAAGATCAGCGCGATCAGCACGTTGAAGACCAGGTGGTACAGCACCACCACCGTGGCGGGCTCCGGCAGGTAAGGGCCCAGCGTGCGCAGCCACAGGCCCACGAAGGGCGCGGCGATCAGCACGCCCACGCACTTGAAGACCAGGTTGCCCATGGGCACCTGGCGCACTTCGACCGCGGACTTGGCCGTGGCGATCACGCCCAGCAGGCCGCTGCCCAGGTTGGCGCCCAGCGTGAGGCCGATCGCGACGTCCATCGGGATCGCGCCCGAGGCCGCGAGCGTGGCGGTGAGCAGCACGATCGCCAGGCTGGAATAGGCCACCACAGAGATCACGGCGCCGACGGTGATCTCCAGCAGGATGTCGCTGGACAGGGACAGCAGCAGCGCCTTGACGGCGGGCGACTGCACCATGATCCCGGTGGACTCGGACACCAGGCGCAGGGCCAGCAGCATCAGGCCCAGGCCGATCAGCACCCGGCCGAAGCGGCCCGCGGGCGCGGCCTGGCGGGTGATGAACAGCACCACGCCGACGAAGATGAACAGCGGCGACAGCCACGACAGGTCGAAGGAGCACACCACCGTCATCAGGCAGGTGCCCACGTCCGCGCCCAGCATGACGGCCAGCGCCGTGGGCAGGGCGACGATGCCCTGGCCGACGAAGGAGGAAACGATCAGGGCGGTGGCCGTGCTGGATTGCACGAGCGCCGTGACGCCGAGGCCGGCCATGGCGGCGGCGGGCCGGGTGGAGATGCTGCGGGCGAGCACGTGGCGCAGGTTGGCGCCGAAGACCCGCAGGATGCCCGTGCGAACGAGGTAGGTGCCCCAGACCAGCAGTGCGACCGCTGCCAGCAGGTTCAGCAGATGCTTCATGTTTGAAGCAATGATACGCCGGGCTGCCGGCCGGCTGGGAAAACCTGTCGCCGCGGGGCCACGGGTTCCCCGCGGCGTCCCCTCACGCGCTGCGGCGCACCCGCAGCAGCTCGTCGAGGATGAGGCAGATGGCGCCCAGGGTGATGGCCATGTCGGCGACGTTGAAGGCCGGGAAGTACCAGCGCCCCTGCCAGTGGAACTGCAGGAAGTCCACCACGTAGCCGTGCAGCATGCGGTCGATCACGTTGCCGACGGCGCCGCCCAGGATGCAGGCCAGCGCGAAGCAGAACAGCTTCTGCCCCGGATGGGTGCGCAGCAGGTAGATGATGAACAGCGTGGCGCCCACCCCGATGGCGGTGAACAGCCAGCGCTGCCAGCCGGAGGCCGCGGCCAGGAAGGAGAAGGCCGCACCCGTGTTGTGGGCCCGCACGATGTTGAAGAAGTCCGTCACGTAGGTGGCGTCCCCCAGCCGGTAGTAGCCGAGGATCAGGACCTTGGTGACCTGGTCCGCGATCACCAGGAGCAGGGCGAGCGCGAGCCAGGGGAGCATGCTGCCCCCGCTGTCGCGATGGAAGGAGAAGCCGGTGCCGCGCGCCATCAGGCGTGCTCCCGGGGTTCGCCCGCGCCGAAGAGGTTGCTCGTGCAGCGGCCGCAGATCGTGGGATGGGCCGCATCGGCCCCCACGTCGGCGCGCCAGTGCCAGCAGCGTTCGCACTTCGTGTCGGCGCTGGGCAGCGCCCGGATCGCCAGCGCGTCGCCGCGCTCCAGCGTGACGGACGAGGCGATGAAGACGAACTTCAGGTCCTCGCCCAGGCTTTGCAGCGCCTCGAAATCCTCCGCCGGGGCGGTGACCACGAGGTTGGCCTGCAGCGAGGAGCCCACCTGGCCCTTCTCGCGCAGTGCCTCGATCTCCTTGTTGGCGGCGTCGCGGACCGCGCGGATGCGCTCCCACTTCGCCAGCAGCGCGGTGTCGGGGCCGCCGATCTCGGCGTACTCCTCCAGGAAGATCGAGGGCGAGTGGCCGAACACCTTCCAGGCCTCTTCCGCGGTGAAGCTGAGGAAGGGCGCCATCCAGCGCAGCATCGCGTGCGTGATGTTCCACAGCGCCGTCTGCGCGCTGCGGCGCGCGAGCGACTTGGGCGCCGTGGTGTACAGGCGGTCCTTCAGCACGTCCAGGTAGAAGGCACCCAGCTCCTCGGAGCAGTACACCTGCAGCTTGGCCACGACCGGGTGGAACTCGTAGACCTCGTAGTGCGCCAGCACCTGCGCCTGGAACTCCGCCGCGCGCGAGAGCGCGTAGCGGTCGATCTCCAGCATCCCGGCCAGCGGCACGGCGTCCTTCGCCGGATCGAAGTCGCTCACGTTGGCCAGCAGGAAGCGCAGCGTGTTGCGGATGCGGCGGTAGGCGTCGACGACGCGCGCGAGGATCTTGTCGTCGCCCGCGATGTCGCCGGAGTAGTCGGACGCGGCCACCCACAGGCGGATGATCTCGGCGCCCAGCTTCTTGCTGGTCTCCTGCGGGTCCACGCCGTTGCCCAGCGACTTGGACATCTTCCGGCCCTGGCTGTCCACCGTGAAGCCGTGCGTGAGCAGGCCGCGGTAGGGCGCGCGGCCGTACATCGCGCAGGCCGTCAGCAGCGAGCTGTGGAACCAGCCGCGGTGCTGGTCGTGGCCTTCGAGGTACAGGTCGGCCTCGGGGCCGTTCTCGTGGCCGGCGTAGGCGTGCGAGCCCTTGAGCACCGTCGTGTGCGTGGTGCCGGAGTCGAACCACACCTCCAGGATGTCCTGGCTCTTGGTGTACTGGGGCGCGTCGGCGGCGGCGCCCACCTTGGCGAAGATCTCCTCGGTGGTGGCCTTGCTCCAGGCCTCGATGCCGCCGGCCTGCACCATGTCGGCGGCGATGTCGAGGATCTCCATCGTCTTCGGATGGAGCTCGTTCGTGTCCTTGTGCAGGAAGAAGGGCAGGGGCACGCCCCAGCTGCGCTGGCGGCTGATGCACCAGTCCGGGCGGCCGGCGATCATGTCGCGCAGGCGCGCCTTGCCGTTCTCCGGGAAGAAGCTGGTGTCCTCGATGGCCTTCAGCGCCATCTGCCGCAGCGTCTCGGGCGCCTTGTCCTTCGTGAACACGCCTTCGCCTTCGTCCATGCGCACGAACCACTGCGCCGCCGCGCGGTAGATCACGGGGCTCTTGTGGCGCCAGCAGTGCGGGTAGCTGTGGGTGATGCCCTCGGTGGTGAGCAGGCGTCCGGCCTTGTCCAGCGTGTCGATGATGTGCGGGACGGCCTTCCAGATGTGCTCGCCGGCGAACAGCGGGAAGTCGGGCGCGTAGGCGCCGTTGCCCTGCACCGGGTTCAGGATGTCGTCGTACTTCACGCCGTGCGCCACGCAGCTGTTGAAGTCCTCGATGCCGTAGGCGGGCGAGGAGTGCACGATGCCGGTGCCGTCCTCGGCCGTCGCGTAGTCGGCCAGGTACACGGGCGACAGGCGCCGGTAGCCGGCGTCCACGTCGTACAGCGGGTGCCGGAACTCCAGCCCGCCGAGGTTCCTGCCGGCGGTGGTGGCGAGCACCGTGCCTTCCAGCTTGTAGCGCGCCAGCGCCTTCTCCACCAGCTCCTCGGCCAGGATCAGGCGGCCGCGCGGCGTGTCGACCAGCGCGTAGACGATCTCGGGATTCAGGTTCAGCGCCTGGTTGGCGGGGATGGTCCAGGCCGTCGTCGTCCAGATGACGGCGAAGATGTCCTTGCCCTCGGCCGGCACGCCGAAGGCGGCGGCGACCTTCGCGTTGTCGTCCGCCGCGAAGGCGACGTCCAGGGTCTGCGACTTCTTGTCGGCGTACTCGATCTCGAATTCGGCCAGCGAGGAGCCGCAGTCGAAGCACCAGTACACGGGCTTGAGGCCGCGGTAGACGAAGCCGCGCTCGATCACGCGCTTGAACGCGCGGATCTCGTCGGCCTCGTTGGAGAAGTCCATCGTCTTGTACGGATGGTCCCAGTCGCCCAGCACCCCCAGGCGCTTGAAGTCGGCCATCTGGATGCCGATCTGCTCGGTGGCGAACGCGCGGCTCTTCGCCTGCATCTCGTCGCGCGGCAGGTTGCGGCCGAACTTCTTCTCGATCGCGTTCTCGATCGGCAGGCCGTGGCAGTCCCAGCCGGGAATGTAGGCGGCGTCCAGCCCCTTGAGCTGGCGCGACTTCACGATCATGTCCTTCAGGACCTTGTTGACCGCGTGCCCCATGTGGATCTGGCCGTTCGCATACGGCGGGCCGTCGTGCAGGATGAACTTCTGGCGGCCGCAGCGCG
>JAEZEB010000010.1 GCA_023438115.1 Pseudomonadota bacterium
GCCGCCGTCAGAGGGCCGCGGGCACCGTCATCGGTGCGGCGGGCCACGCCTGCGGCACCCGGGGGGTGATCCCCGAGGCCTGGAGCAGCCAGGCCGTCACGGCTTCAGGCATCGCCAGCACGTGGCCGGGCGGACCGCCCGCCGGGAAACCGACATGCCCGCCGTGCGCGGGCTGCCACAGCGTCACCCAGTCGCCGGCTTCCGCCTGCGTGGGCAGGCTGGCGGCCGGAATGAAGGGATCGTTGCGCGCGTTGAGCGCCAGCGCCGGGATGCGGATGCGCGGCAGGTGCGGCTTGGCCGAGGCCTTCTCCCAGTAGTCCTCCACGCTCGTGAAGCCGTGCACGGGCGCGGTGAAGATGTGGTCGAACTCGTAGATGCCGCGGGCCTGCATCAGCGCGTCGATGTCGAACAGGCCCGGGTGCTGCGACCACTTGACCTTCGCCTTGGGCTTGAGCGCGCGCAGGAACATCGCGGCGTAGACCATGCGGTTGAAGCCGCGGTCGATGGCGTGGCCGCCGGCCGCCAGGTCCAGCGGCGAGCAGACCGAGGCCACGGCGGACACCACCTTCGAGGCCGACTCGCCCATCTCGCCGGCCCAGCGCAGCAGCGCGTTGCCGCCCAGGGAGACGCCCACGGCCACGATGGGGCCCTTGTGCATCTCGCGGATGCGTTCGAGCATCCAGCCGATCTCCTCGTAGTCGCCCGAGTGGTAGGCGCGCGGCGCGAGGTTCATCTCGCCGCTGCAGCTGCGGAAGTGCGGCACCACGTAGGTGAGCTTGCCGCGCCAGGCGACGTCGGCGAAGGCCTCCGAGTAGTGGCTGCGCGAGGAGCCTTCCAGCCCGTGGAACAGCACGATCAGCGGCCGCTGCTGCGACACGTCGTTGGCCAGGTAGTCCAGGTCGACGAAGTCGCCGTCGGGCGTGGTGAGGCGATGCCGCCGGTAGGCCGGCACCGGCCCGCGCGTGCGCCGGCCGAACAGCGCCGGCCAGATGGTCTGCAGGTTGCCGCCGGGCAGCCACGGCGGCGCCCGGTAGTCCAGGAAGTCGCTAGTGAAGGACCGCGGGCGCATTCGACACTTCCTGGATCTCGCTGGTGGTCCCCGGGCTCGCGTGGTGCGCCACGAGGCGCCACCCCTGCGCGGTGCGGTGGTAGACGTTGGTGGCGATCACCCACGCGTTGGTGGGACCGTTGGGCGTGAGCACTTCCACCCGTTCCAGCACGTTGTGCACGCTGCTGCCCACCGAGGTGGTCTTGCGCACCTGCTCCGGCCAGGCGCGCACGGCGCCGCCGTCGCTGAACATGGCTTCGAAGGTGGCGCGGATCGCCGTGGCGCCCACCACGCGCGGACCGCCCGGGTGGATGCAGAAGATCTCGTCCTCGTCGGCCCAGCAGGCCATGAGCTTGTCGATGTCCCCCCGCTGGAGGGCATCGTAGAAAGCGGCTTCGACGTCGTCGGCGTCGCCTTCGAGGCTGGCGGCCTGGAGCTTGTTCTTGCGCATGAGGGGACTTCTGTCCCCCGATTGTGCCTGTCCGCGCTCAGCCCAGCCACCGCCGGATGGCCGGTTCCATCTCGCCCTGCGCCGCCTCCCACACGACCTCGGGGGCCGCCACGTGGATGCCGGGCGGCGCGAGGCGCAACGCCAGCGCGAGCATCTCCGCCACCTTGGCCGGGCGCACCGGCTGTTCGCTGGAAGGCACCATGTAGCGGAGGATGGACAGCATCCAGTGCGCCAGGCGCGCCAGCGGGTTCGGCTCGCGCGCCGCGGCGGGCTTCTGCGCCGAGCGCAGGATCAGCAGCCGCTCGAAGCCGAGCGCGGCGACGGCCTGTTCGTCCAGGCTGGCGAGGCCCCGCTTCAAGCCTTCCGGCAGGCGGCCCGGCGCATGCGGCAGCACGATGGCGAGGGTCCGCACGCCGCCCGCGCGCATCCAGCGGGCGAGCGCCGGCAGCTGCTGCGGCGCCGGCATCCAGAGCGCGCGTTCGCGGTCGTGGAAGAGGCGCGGCGGATCGAAGAGCACCACGCCGACGTCGGCCGCGGCGATGGGCCACGCCCGCGGATCCTCCGCGGGGACCACCGTCGCTTGCACGCCGCGCAGCCCCCCGGTGATCGGCTCCTTCGCCAGCACCTGCGCGAAGGCATAGCGCCCCGAACCGACGAGCCGGCGCAACACCTCGTTGCCGAGCGCGCCGGTCGCGCCGGCGATGACCAGGCGCGGCTTGCCTGCGGATGGGAGGGTGCGGGACGCCGCGCGCAGCACTTGAAGCGGGTCCGTGCGCATCCCATCTATGCTACCGTTTCAGATTCCGCCCGAGGAAGGAACCAACATGAAGAAGTGGCTGCTGATCCTGGCTTTCCCGCTGCTGCTGGCCGGCTGCGGGTACAACGATTTCCAGCGCCTGGACGAACAGACGAAATCGGCCTGGAGCGAGGTGCTGAACCAGTACCAGCGCCGCGCGGACCTGGTGCCCAACCTCGTGGCCACGGTCAAGGGCGAGGCGAACTTCGAGCAGGAGACGCTCACGCGCGTGATCGAGGCGCGCGCCCGCGCCACCTCGATGCAGGTGACGCCGGAAACGCTGAACGACCCGCAGGCCTTCCAGCGCTTCCAGCAGGCGCAAGGCGAGCTGTCCAGCGCGCTGTCGCGGCTGATGGCGGTGAGCGAGCGCTATCCCACGCTGCAGGCCAACCAGGGCTTCCGCGACCTGCGGGTGCAACTGGAAGGCACGGAGAACCGCATCACCGTCGCGCGCAACCGCTACATCCAGGCGGTGCAGGAGTACAACGTGCTCGCGCGCAGCTTCCCGACCAACCTGACCGCGATGATCTTCAGCTACGAGCCGAAGCAGAACTTCTCGGTGCAGAACGAGGCCGAGATCTCGGCGCCGCCGCGGGTGGATTTCGGGACACCTGCTGCGCCAGCTGCACCTGCGCCTGCACCTACCGCACCCGCGTCGCGTTGAGCTTATGAACCTTGTCATTGCGGGCTCGACCCGCAATCCAGACGGCGGTGGTGCACCTGCGCCGCGTGGATCCCGGGTCAAGCCCGGGATGACAAGATGGTTGGCGTTTCTCGTCTTCCTCGTCGTCGCCTTCTCCGCCCTCGCCCAGGAGGTCCTCCCCGTCCCCGAGCTCACCGCCCGCGTCATCGACCAGACGGGCACGCTCGACGACATCCAGCGCAAGGCGCTGGAGGACAAGCTGGCGGCCTTCGAGCAATCGAAGGGGACACAGATCGTCGTGCTGATGGTGCCCACCACGCAGCCGGAAGACATCTTCAGCTACGCCAACCGCGTCGCCGGCACCTGGAAGATCGGCCGGCGGGACGTGGGCGACGGCATCCTTGTCATCGTCGCGAAGAACGACCGGCGCGTGCGCATCGAAGTCGCCAGGACCCTCGAGGGCGCGGTGCCCGACCTGGCCGCGAAGATCATCATCGACGAGGCGATCACACCGGCCTTCGCGCGCGGCGATTTCGCCGGTGGCCTGCTGGCGGGCGTCGACCGCCTCATCGCGCGGATCACCGGCGAGGCGCTGCCCGCACCGGAGCGGCAGCGCGCGGAGCGGCGCGGAGCGGCCGGCTTCAACTGGTTCGACCTGGCGATCTTCGTCTTCTTCGCCGTGCCGATCGCGGGCTCGGTGCTGCGCACGATGCTCGGGCGCAAGCTGGGCGCGGTGGTCACCGGCGGCGGCGTGGGCCTGCTCGCGCTGCTGTTCACCTCCAGCATCGTGGTGGCCGTGATCGCGGCGATCGTCGCCCTGCTCTTCACGCTGCTGTCCGGCGGCGGACCGCCCGGGGGCATGGGCAGCGGCGGGCGCAGCCGCAGCCGCGGCTGGGGCGCACCCGTCATCCTGCCCGGTTCCGGCTGGGGCGGGGGCCGCGGCGGCTGGGGCGGAGGCGGCGGATTCAGTTCCGGCGGCGGCGGCAGTTTCGGCGGCGGCGGCGCCTCGGGAGGATGGTGATGATGGAGCGCATCCGCCGCCTGCTGCGGCACCGCTGGCTGGACGAGACCGACACGCGCCGCGCCGTCCCGCCCGCCGTGGTGGAGCGCCTGGCGCAGCACGTCGCCGACAGCGAGCGGCAGCACACGGGCGAGGTCCGCATCTACGTCGAGGCGGGCCTGCCCTTCAGCTACCTCTGGCGCGACGCGCCGCCGCGCGAGCGGGCCATCGCCCTGTTCGGCAAGCTGGGCGTGTGGGACACCGAGCAGAACAACGGCGTGCTGATCTACCTGCTGCTGGCCGAACACGCCATCGAGGTCGTGGCCGACCGCGGCCTCAGCCGCCACGTGGGCCCGCAGCAATGGCAGGAGATCGTCACGCACATGCGCGACGAATTCCGCGCCGGGCGCTACGAGCAGGGACTGAAGCAGGCCGTCGACGAAGTGACGGCCCTGCTGGTGCGGCACTTCCCGGCCGCGGCCGGCGACGCGAACCCGAACGAGCTGCCGGACCACCCGGTGCTGGGCTGATCCCCTTTACTTCGCCGCCGCGGGCTCGCGGTTGTCGCTGGTGTCGTCAGATCCCGCCGGCCCTTCCGGCTTTCCGCTCGTGTACGTCGGCCGCTGCCGGTCCTGCCCCGGCGCCGGCCTTCCCGCCAGCGGCGGCAGCGCCTTCGCCTTTTCCAGATCGATGCCGGCGATCTTCGCGACGCGGCGCCCGTAGTCCTCGTCGCAATGCCACAGGTGCCACACCATGCGCAGCTGGATCACCTCGGGGCATTCCTTGAGGTCGTTGCCGATGTTGTTCACGAGGTCATCGCGCTCCCAGTCCTCGAAGCTGCGGTAGCGCTCGCCGGCCTGCGTGTAGTCGGACGTCGTGCGCGTGGTCTGGTAGCGGCCCAGGTGCCCTTCCACCCACTGGTGGTACTCCTTCGCCGGCCGCGGCGCTTCCTTCAGGCCGCCGATCGAACTGGGCTCGTAGTTGATGTGCTTGTGCCCCGTGGGATCCACGTGGTAGGCCATCTCGCCGCCCTGCTGGTTGGTGCGCGCGCGCGCCTGCGCCTGCGGCGCGTTGACCGGCAATTGCAGGTAGTTGGCGCCGACGCGGTAGCGCTGCGTATCCGAGTACGACAGCGTGCGTCCCTGCAGCATCTTGTCGTCGGAGAAATCGATGCCGTCCACCAGCACGCCGGTGCCGAAGGCCGACTGCTCCGTCTCGGCATGGACGTTGTCCGGATTGCGGTCCAGCACCATGCGGCCCACGCGCAGCAGCGGGAACTGCTCCTCGGGCCACCGCTTGGTGTCGTCCAACGGATCGAAGTCGAGTTCGGGATGCTCGCCGTCTTCCATGACCTGCACGCAGAACTCCCATTCCGGGTAGTCGCCGCGCTCGATCGCGTCGTACAGGTCGCGCGTGGCGTGGCCCACGTCCTTCGCCTGGATCTCGGCCGCCTGCTGCGCCGTGAGGTTGCGCACGCCCTGCTTCGGCACCCAGTGGAACTTCACCAGGTGCGCCACGCCTTCGTCGTTCACCAGCTTGTAGGTGTTGACGCCCGAGCCTTCCATCTCGCGGTAGGTGGCGGGGATGCCCCAGGGGCTCTTCACCCAGGTGACCATGTGCAGTGCCTCGGGGCTGTTGGAGACGAAGTCGTAGAAGCGCCAGTTCTCCTGCCGGTTGCTCACGGGATCGGGCTTGAACGCGTGGATCATGTCGGGGAACTTGATCGCGTCGCGGATGAAGAAGATCTTGAGGTTGTTGCCCACCAGGTCCCAGTTGCCGTCCACCGTCTTGAGCTTCACGGCGAAGCCGCGCGGATCGCGCGCCGTCTCCGGCGAGTCCTTGCTGCCGATCACGGTGGAGAAGCGCACGAACACCGGCGTGCGCACGCCAGTCTGCGTGAGCACTTTCGCCCGCGTGTACTTGCTCGCCGGCTCGTCACCAACCGTGCCGTAGGCCTCGAACCAGCCATGCGCGCCGGTGCCGCGCGCGTGCACGACGCGCTCGGGAATGCGCTCGCGGTCGAAGTGGGTGATCTTCTCGATGAACTGGTAGTTCTCGAGGGTCGCCGGCCCGCGTTCGCCGACGGAGCGCAGCGACTGGTTGTCGTGCACGGGATGGCCTTGGCGCGTGGTCAGCGTGCGCTCACGCGACTCGTCGCGCTGGCTGCCGTCTCCGCCGCCGATGGGGCGTTCTTCCTTGCTCATGCTGGTCCTCTCGTCGCGGACTGGCCGCAGGTCCAGCGTATCGGCTCCGTCGCTCGGCCATACGTAGGAGCAGGACGACTCCTGCCCGGCGCGGCCGGCCGGCTTACTCGCGCACCTCGCCGTTCGGGCGCAGCAGCACCATGGTGACGAAGCTGCCGCCATGGCGGAAGTCGGGCTTGAAATCCACCACGTAGCCGCCGGCGTCGTAACGGCCGAGCGCCGAGAGGCTGCGGTGCAGCGAAGCGCGCGTCAGGTCGCGGCCCGCGCGCCGCATGCCTTCGACCAGCACCTTCGCGGCGATGCAGGATTCCAGGGCCGTGACCGACATCGGCTCCTTGTTGCCCGCGGCCGTCCAGGCCTCGTCGCACTCGCGCACGACGGGAACATTGCGTGCGCGCGGAACCGGCACGGTGAGCGCGACCGACACGCCGCTCGCATCGGGCCCGAGCGTCTTCGCCAGCTGGCTGGCGCCTGCGAACGAGAGGCTGGTGACCATGGTCGCGCGGTGCGCGGCCTTCAGGCGCTTGACCATCTGCGCGGCCGGCGCGTAGAGCGTGGTGACCACCATCACCTGCGGATCCGAGGCGAGCACGGCCTGGAAGTCCGTGTCGGTGATCTCCGCGTTGCGCTTGATGGCCACGGACACGGGCGTGCGATCGAACTTCTTGAGCACGTTGGCCACGGTCTCGAAGTTCTGCTTGCCCACCGCGTCGTCGTAGTGCAGCACCGTCACGCGCGTGTTCCCGAGGTTGCCCCAGAAGTTGATGATCTTCGTGATCTCGTCCGCGTACGTCGCACGCACGGTGTAGACGTACTCGTTCTGCTTGCGGATGGCGTCCGCGCCGGTGAAGGGCGCGAAGAAGGGCACCTTGTTCGCCAGCACGGCCGGCATGGCAGGAATGCTCAGCGTCGAGGACGCATAGCCGAAGAGGGCAATGGCCTGGTGCTCGCCCAGGAGCTTCTGCGTGTTCTCCGCGGACTGCCTGGTCTCGTTGCGGTCGTCCAGGGTGACCAGCTTCAGCCGTCCCTGCGGCAGGCCGCCGGCCTCGTTGACCTTCTGGAAGTAGGCCAGCGCGCCCTTGCGGATGTCGTTGCCGAGTTCGGCATTGCCGCCGGTGAGCGGGGCCGACTGGCCGACGACGATGTCCTGGGCCAGGACGGGAGCCACGGCGAGCAGCAGCGTGCAGGCGAGCATGCGCATGGGGAGATCTCCAGCTTCGTTGCGGCGGACCGCTTGCCGCAAGGGTAATCCCCTGCTCTGCCGTGGCGACCCCGGGAGGACCCGAGTGGGAAAACACCTCAAGGCCTACAAGGACTGCCGGGTTCCTTGCACAGCCCGGGGCTGCGAGACCGCCCACACTCGCCCGGATGGAAACCCGATGGCCCCAGGTCCTGTGGATCGCGCGCCACGGCCAGAGCGCCGGCAATGTCGCGCGCGACGCGGCCGAGGCCGCCGGGCACGCATGGATAGCGATCCAGCACCGCGACATCGACGTGCCGCTGTCCGAGCTGGGCGTCGAGCAGTCGCGGGCGCTGGGCCGCTGGTTCCGGGAGCTTCCGGCCGCGCAGCGCCCGCAGGTGGTCCTCAGCTCGCCCTATGTCCGCGCGCGCGAAACCGCGCGGCTGGTGATGGA
>JAEZEB010000032.1 GCA_023438115.1 Pseudomonadota bacterium
CGGCGGCGATCGTGGCGGCGCTGCTGGCTATGTGCGGGTGACGCCGGGGTCGGCAAGCCGACCCCGACGTACGCACTACGCGCTCCAGGGCACCAGGCCGGTCCAGGACGTGAACAGCACGATCAGCCCGAACGCGATGCGGTACCAGGCGAAGGGCACGAAGGTGTGGCTGGAGATGTAGCGCAGCAGCCAGCGCACGCACAGCCAGGCGCTCAGGAACGAGAACAGCAGCCCCACCGCGAACATCGGCAGGTCCGCCATCGACAGGTGCTCGCGCTCCTTGATCAGGCTGTAGACGCCGGCGCCGATCAGCGTGGGGATCGCCAGGTAGAACGAGAAATCGGTCGCGGCCTTGCGCGAGAGGCCCAGGAACATGCCGCCGATGATGGTGGCGCCGCTGCGGCTGGTGCCCGGCACCAGCGCCAGGCACTGCACCAGCCCCAGCTTCAGCGCGTCGGTCCAGCGCATGTCGTCGACGTCGTGGATGCGCGCGACGGCCTGCGTGCGGCGCTCCGCCCAGAGGATGACGAAGCCGCCGACGATGAAGGCCGTGGCCACCACGCCGGGCGTGAAGAGGTTCTCGTGGATCGCGCTGCCGAAGGCCAGGCCCAGCGCGACGGCCGGCGCGAACGCCACGGCCACGTTGACGGCGAAGCGCCGCGAGGCTTCCTCGGTGGGCAGGGTCACGATCGTGCCGCGGATCTTCTGCCAGTAGACCAGGATCACGGCCAGGATGGCGCCGGTCTGGATGGCGATCTCGAACACCTTGTCGCGCTCGGCGTGCAGTCCCAGCAGGTGGCCCGCAAGGATGAGGTGACCGGTGCTCGAGATCGGAAGGAATTCCGTCAGGCCTTCCACGATTCCCATGATGGCGGCCTTCACCAGCAACACGACGTCCACGCAAACTCCCGGGCAAAGGGCCGATTATGGGACCTGCAGCTCTTGCGCTGGGGCGCCGCGCCCTGGCTCAGCGGCAGGCGCCGTCCGACACGGCGTATCGCCAACCGCCGCCGACCGTCGCGCAAGGTACCTACAAGCTCCCCCCGGGGCCCCGCCCATCATGCGGGCATGAAAATCCTCGAACTGCTCCATGTGATGGTCGCCCAGGCTTTCTACCGCTGGGCGATGCGGGAGATCAACCCGATGCACCCGGACGTGCCGAAGATCATGCTCCGGCAGCAGCAGCTGGCCGAGAAGTACCGCCGCGTCTGGGGCTGACGGCCCAGCCCCGCTTCCGGCCGGCGGGCCCGCCCCGCCGACCCCCACCCGCTCCCTCCCTGCCGCATTTCGCGGCGCCTTTTCCGCGTTTCGTCGCAGCGCCCTCGCCCCACCGGGGCCCCACGGGCACAGTGTCTCCATCCGCAAGGAGACACCATGCAACTGACGCCCGTCATCGCCATCCATCTCGGTGCCGCCCTCGGCGCCCTGGCCCTCGGCCCCGTCGCGCTGTGGGCCCGCCGCTCCCGCACCCAGCATCCGCGCCTGCACCGCGCCTTCGGCTACGCCTGGGTGACGCTGATGCTGGCCACGGCCGTCTCGGCCGTCTTCATCCGTGACTTCCGCCTGCCCAACCTCGCCGGCTACACGCCCGTCCACCTGCTCGTCCCCCTGACGCTCGTGGGCCTGTTCGGCGCGTTCTGGAAGCTGGCGCGGCGCGACATCGCCGGCCACCGCTTCGTCATGCAGCAGCTCTACTTCTGGGCCTGCATCGTCGCCGGCAGCTTCACCCTCCTGCCCAGCCGCTATCTCGGAAGCCTCGTCTGGGGCGGCCTGGGCCTCGCCTGACCCCACCAACCCCAAGGAGAACCACCATGAGCAAGCTCGACACCAACGCGATCGAACGCCTGGCCCGCCGCCGCGCCGGCATGAAGATGGGCTGGTACGTGCACGCCACCGTGTACATCGCCGTCAACCTGATGCTGGCGGTGATCGCCTCCGGCAGCGACCGCAACTGGGCGATCTATCCCGCGCTCGGCTGGGGCATCGGCCTGGCGATCCACGGCATCGTGGTCTACCTCATTGCCGGCGGCGGCGGCTTCGAAAGCCTCGTCGAACGCGAACGCCGCCGCCTGCAGGCCGCGCAGGAGCCGTGGTGAGGCGTGGGCATGAGCTGAAGGGCGACGCCTTCGCGACGCGCGCATCGCCGCGTTCTTCGCCCGCCACCTGCTCCCCTAGAATGCCTTCGCCATGCGCATGACCGAGCAAGAGATCGAACGCCTCGCACACAAGCGCGCGACCGCCAAGCTGGGGTGGTACATCCATGCGCTCGTGTACGTGGTCGTCAACGTGGCGATGCTCACCTTCTCCCATCTCTCCGACGGCCGGCGCTGGTCGCTGGCGCCGGTGCTCGGATGGGGGCTGGGCGTGGCGCTGCACGGCGTGGCGGTGTTCGTCCTCGGGCAGGGCGGCGCCTGGCGCGACCGGCTGGTGGAGCGGGAGCGCGAGCGCCTGCGCCGCGACCGCCGGCCATGAGGATCGACTGGATCGCCAAGCTGCAGCACCTGCTGCAGACCTTCGCCTTCTGCCTCTTCATCGCGACCATCCAGTTCGCCTTCGTGCCGGAGCGGCCCTATGCGATCCCGGTGGTGTTCTCGCTCCTGATCGGCTCCATCACCTGGGCCGTGATCGACCTGGGCCGCCACCTGCTGCCCTCGGCCCGCGAGACGGGCTGGCCCGCCGGCTGGGGCGGACCGCTGCTGGTGACGGGCGGCATCGTGGCCGGCTTCGCCGTCGGCACGCCGGGTGCGGAGTCGGCCATCGAAGCGCTGGGCTTCGTGCACGCGGACATGCACGCCACGCCCGGCGCGACGCTGCGTTCGTCCTTCCTCATCACGCTGGTGGCCGGCATCGCCGGCAGCTACTGGTTCTACAGCCGCAGCAAGAGCGCCTACCTCGAGCGCAAGATGGGCGAGGCGCAGCGCCACGCCAACGAGGCGCGGCTGAAGCTGCTGGAAGCGCAGCTGGAACCGCACATGCTGTTCAACACGCTGGCCAACCTGCGCGCGCTGATCGTCGTGGACCCCGGGCGTGCCCAGCAGATGCTGGACCACATGATCGCGTACCTGCGCGCAACGCTGGATGCCTCGCGCGCGACCACGCATCCGCTGCGCGACGAGTTCGCGCGCCTGCGCGACTACCTGGAGCTGATGGCGATCCGCATGGGTCCGCGCCTCGGCTACACGCTGGACCTGCCGGCCGACGTCGCCGAACTGCGCGTGCCCACGCTGCTGCTGCAGCCGCTGGTGGAGAACAGCATCCTGCACGGGCTGGAGCCCAAGATCGAAGGCGGACGCATCGCCGTGCGCGCCGCGCGCGAGGACGGGCACCTGGTGCTGGAAGTGGCCGACACGGGACGCGGTGACGCGGCGAGCGGAAGCGGCCGGCCCGGCTTCGGCCTGACGCAGGTGCGCGAGCGCCTGGCCTCCCTGCACGGCGAAGGCGCCGAACTCGATTTCACGGCGCGTGCCGACGGCGCGCGCGCCCGCATCCTGCTGCCCATCGCATGAAGCCCACCGCCCTCATCGCCGAAGACGAACCCCTGCTGGCCCAGGCGCTGCAGGCGGAACTGGCGCGCGCCTGGCCGGAACTGCAGGTCGTCGAGCTCGCGTCCGACGGCGCCGCCGCCGTGCGCCTGGCCCTGCAGCACCGCCCCGACGTGCTGTTCTTCGACATCCGCATGCCGGGCCAGGGCGGGCTGGAGGCTGCGGCGGAACTGGCCGATGCCTGGCCGCACGATTTGCCCTTCCCGGCCCTGGTCTTCGTGACCGCGTACGACCAGTACGCGGTGCAGGCCTTCGAGGCCCAGGCCGTCGACTACCTGCTCAAGCCCGTGCAGCCCGCGCGGCTGCAGAAGACCGTGGAAAAGCTGCAGGAGATGCTGGTGCAACGGGGCGCGCAACCGCCGGCCATGGAAGCGACGCTCGAACAGCTGCGCCACCTGCTGCAAGGCGCGCCCGCAGCGCCGCAAGCGCTGCTGAAGGTGATCCAGGCCGGCGTGGGCGCGAGCATCCGCATGGTCCCGGTGGAGGAAGTGCTGTACTTCGAGGCCGCCGACAAGTACGTGCGCGTGGTGTGCGCTGACAGGGAAGTCCTGATCCGCACGCCGCTGAAGGAATTGCTGCCCCAGCTGGATCCGCAATTGTTCTGGCAAGTGCATCGCGGCACCGTGGTGCGCGCCACCGCCATCGAGGCGGTGCATCGCGACGAGGCCGGCAAGCTGCACCTGTCGCTGAAGGGCCGCAGCGAACGGCTCGCGGTGAGCCGCCTGTACGCGCAGCTGTTCAAGGCGATGTGAAGCACGCTTCGCGCGGCCCGAACAAGGGAGCCGCCGCAGCGCACGAGCCTGCACCGCACTAGGGCTCTCGTCCGTCAGTCGCTGTGGGCGCCGTCCTACAGGGTCTGCCGCGCACGGCGGGTCTACTACAAGCCATCGAATTGCACGAAAGACGCATCACAACCGACTCGAACAGCGCGTTTTCGTCCCGGTCACCCCGACTCCTCTGAGTCCCCTCCTCCTCCGGGGTGAGCTGGTCCGGCCCTCCGTCCCGCGACTGGCATTGTTACCCCCAGGCTCACACCTGGGGGTTCTTTTTTGGGGCCTTCCGTTTTCCCTAAGGGTCCGCGCGCGGCGCCTACGGACCGGTCGCCGGCGTCCGACGCCTACCGTCGGGCAGCGCCGTCATGTAAAGCGTTGCAGCACCCTTATCGTGTTAACACCCAGAGGAAAACACGACATGAAGGACGGAAAACCCAACAGCGCAGGCGAGCCGGACGCCCGGCGAGCCGCGCCGGCGGGGCGGAAAGCCGGGCCTGCCAAAAAGCAGCGCGGCTTCGTGGAACGGGCGACGGCGGCAACCCACAGCGGGCACGGCGCGGACAGCGTGCGGCCCCATTTGCGCGACCAGCTCCGGCTGAAGGCGCTGATGCAGCAGCCCTATCCCGGGCCGGAGGTGCCCCACCCCGGCAAGGACGACCACCACCGCTAGCCGGCAGACACGGTTTCAACGCGGGACGGCGCGACACCCCAAGCCAAGGGCACGAAAAGAAGGCCCCGGCCGGGTGGGCACGGGGCCAGGCTTCGCACGGAGGACTGGGCTTCTTCTTCGCTATCCAGATCAGTGACGGTGGCCGTGGCCGCGATGGCCGCGGTGACCGTGGCGGTGGCCATGCCCATGGCGATGGCCGTGGCGCGGGCCGTAATACACGGGAGCCGGCGCGTAGTAGACCGGTGCCGGCACGTACACCGGGCGCGGCTGGTAGTACACGGGCGGCGGGGCCACGTACACCGGCGCGGCCACGACCGGGTAACCGGTGCCCACGCCCACGTGGACGCCCGGCGCCGCGTGGATGCCCACCGACCAGTGGACGTCGCGCGCCTGCGCCGTGGAGGCGAACGCGGCAAGCGCCAGCGTGGCGGCCGCGGCCAGAAGACGGGAGAGCTTCAGTTTCATGTTTCGGTTCCTGCTTGTCGGTTGGCGGGCCTTCGTGCCCTGCCTGTATTGAACACACGCGAAGGTGAACGGAGGATGAACGGAGCGTCTTATCCGTTGCGGGAGGTAAACCGCGCGTAAACCCCGGGCGATCCGTGGCGCCGAAGCACCATTGCCGCGGCTTCCTGTGCAGTGCAACAAGGCATGACAAAATCCCCGGGATATGGCTTCCGCTCCCCCCTCCACCGACAAAGACCCGGCCACCAAGCCGAGCAACTTCCTGCGCCAGATCATCGAGCGTGACCTCGAGCAGGGCACGTACGCGCAGCGCCACTGGGGCGGCGGCCCGGGCGATGCCAAATCGCACCAGGCCGGCGAGGCCGACCCGGCGCGCATCCGCACCCGCTTTCCGCCCGAGCCCAACGGCTACCTGCACGTGGGCCACGCCAAGAGCATCTGCCTGAACTTCGGCCTGGCGCAGGAGTACGGCGGCATCTGCCACCTGCGCTTCGACGACACCAATCCGGAGAAGGAGGAGCAGGAATACGTCGACGGCATCAAGGACGCGGTGCGCTGGCTAGGCTACGGCTGGGAGGCCCACGGCACCAGCCACCTGTACCAGGCCAGCGACTACTTCGACTTCATGTACCGCGCGGCGGAATACCTGATCGAGGCGGGCCTGGCCTACGTCGACGAGCAGACGCCGGAGGAGATGCGCGTGAACCGCGGCGACTTCGGCAAGCCGGGCGTGGACAGCCCCTTCCGCAGCCGCAGCATCGACGAGAACCTGCAGCGCTTCCGCGAGATGCGCGACGGCAAGCTGGAGGACGGCAAGGCTGTGCTGCGCGCCAAGATCGACATGGCGAGCCCGAACATCAACATGCGGGACCCCACGATCTACCGCATCAAGCACGCGGAGCACCACAACACCGGCGACAAGTGGTGCATCTACCCGATGTACACCTTCGCGCACCCGATCGAGGATGCGCTGGAGAACATCACGCACAGCCTGTGCACGCTGGAATTCGAGGACCAGCGGCCCTTCTACGACTGGCTGCTCGATCGCCTGAGCGAAGGCGGCCTGGTCAACACGCCGCATCCGCGCCAGTACGAATTCGCGCGGCTGAACCTCACGTATGTCGTGACCAGCAAGCGCAAGCTGAAGCAGCTGGTCGACCAGGGCCACGTGAGCGGCTGGGACGACCCGCGCATGCCCACCATCGTGGGCCTGCGCCGCCGCGGCTACACGCCCGAAGCCATCCGCCTCTTCGCCGACCGCATCGGCGTGAGCAAGGCCGACTCGTGGATCGACTACTCCACGCTGGAGATCGCCCTGCGCGACGACCTGGATCCCAAGGCCGCGCGCGCGATGGCGGTGCTGGACCCGGTGAAGATGGTGATCACCAACTGGGACGAGGTGATGGGCGCCGGCCACCTGGAGCCCTGCTCCGCGCCCGTGCACCCGCATGCGCCCGAGCGCGGCAAGCGCGAGTTCATGTTCGGCAAGGAACTGTGGATCGAGCGCACCGACTACGAGGACACCCCGCCCAAGGGATTCTTCCGCCTGTTCCCGGGCAACAAGGTGCGGATGAAGTACGGCTACGTCGTCGAATGCGTCGGCGCGACGCGTGATGCGTCGGGCGCGATCACCGAAGTGCAGGCGAAGCTGGTGCCGGATACGAAGAGCGGCACGCCCGGCGCGGACGCCGTGAAGGTGAAGGGCAACATCACCTGGGTGGGCGTGGCCGACGGCGTGAAGGCGGAAGTGCGGCTGTATGACCGCCTGTTCTCGGTGCCGAATCCCGGCGCGGGCGACAAGGACTACCTGGAGGAAATCAACCCGGACAGCCTGAAGGTGGTGACGGCTTATGTGGAGCCGTCACTCGGGAAGGCGCACGGGGACGAGAAGTTCCAGTTCGAGAGGCATGGGTACTTCGTGGCGGATCGGAAGGAGCATGCGCCGGGAGAGGGACGGCCGGTGTTCAACCGGGTGACGGGGTTGAAGGACAGCTGGGGGAAGTAGCCAAGATCTGCTTGGCCTCGGCTCTTGAAAATCGTTGCGAAGAACCCCCTCGCAACGCACCCGGCCTCCCACTTCGCTAGACTCCGTCCTGCCCTCCCGCATCCGCCGGGACGGCCGGGTGCCCGCGGCACCCCTGCGCCTCGCCGCCATGGCCAGGCGCTCCTCATCTCCATTCGATCCCCAAGGAAGCTCCCGCCTTGCCGTTCTCGCTCTCGTCGCTCTCCACCTCCGAAGCCTGGATCCAGGCCGTCGTTGGCCTGTGCGCCCTCTGCCTCGTGGCGCTGGCCACGCGCGCGCTCGCCTTGCTGATCTTCAAGCCGGCCTTGCAGCGCGTGCGCCAGGGCGCCGGCACGTGGCTGACGGAGGTCGGGCTGCACGACGAGGTGCTGGTCGCCGTGGCCCGGGTCCTTCCTTCGATGGTCTTCGCCGCCGGCGTGAAGCACGTTCCCCACCTGGCGCCCGAGGTGGCCACCGTCCTGGGCAACGTGGCGCAGGCCTTCATGGTGGTGCAGGTCGTCCGCGCGCTCGTGGCCCTGCTCGATGCGACGCTGGACGTGCAGCAGCGCGCGCCGCAGGCGGCGCTGGCCGTGCAGGCGCGCACGCGCTCGATCAAGAGCTACGTGCAACTCGGCAAGCTGGTGGTGATCCTCGGCGGCATCGTGGTCGTGATCGCGTCGCTGCTGGATCGCTCGCCCGCGATCGTGCTCTCCGGCCTGGGCGCGATGTCGGCGGTGCTGATGCTGGTGTTCAAGGACACCATCCTGTCCTTCACCGCCGGCGTGCTGCTGTCGTCCAACGACATGCTGCGCCTGGGCGACTGGGTCGAGATGCCGCAGGTGGGCGCCGACGGCGCGGTGATCGACATCGCCCTGCACACCGTGAAGGTGCAGAACTGGGACAAGACGATCACCACCATCCCCACGTGGCGGCTGATGTCCGAGAGCTACCGCAACTGGCGCGGCATGCAGGAGTCGGGCGGCCGGCGCATCAAGCGCACGCTGCGCATCGACGCCACCACCGTGCGCTTCCTCGACGAAGCGCAGATGCGCCATTTCGAGGGCATCGCCCTGCTCGCGCCCTACATGCAGGCCAAGGCCGACCAGGTGCTCAAGGAGAACGCGGAGCGACGCGCGCGCCTCGGCGACAAGGTGGCGCTCGTGGCGAACCAGCGGCGCCTGACCAACCTGGGCACCTTCCGCGCGTATGTCGATGCGTACCTGCGCAACCACCCGGGCATCAACCAGGACATGACGTTGATGGTGCGCCAGATGGAGCCCACGCCGGAAGGTGCGCCGCTGGAGCTGTACTGCTTCACCTCCTCGGTGGCCTGGGTGGAGTACGAAGCCACGCAGAGCGACATCTTCGAGCACCTGATGGGCGTGCTGCCCGAGTTCGGCCTGCGCCTCTACCAGCAACCGAGCGGCAACGACCTGCAACTGGCGCTGAGGACGACGCGGGACCCGGAGGTCGTGCACGTCATCGCATGAACGGCCCGGCGCCTCAGCGCTGGTACAGGCGCTCGATCTCCCCGTCGAAGCGCGCGATCAGGTTGTTCCGCTTCAGCTTCAGCGTCGGCGTGATCAGCCCGTTCTCCACGGTCCACGCCTCGCGCGTGAGCCCCACGGCCCGCGGCTGCGCGTAGTACGGGAAGTCCTTGGTCAGTTCCTTGATGCGCGCCAGCACGGCCTTCACCGCCACCTGCGACTGCAGGGACGCGGGAGCGGAAGGGTCCAGCCCCAGTTCCTTCGCCAGCCGCTCCCAGGGCTCGCGGCCCAGCACCACGATGCACGCGATGAAGGGGCGGTTGTCGCCGAAGCAGTAGGCCTGCTCGAAAAGCGGGTCGGCCACGATGGCCATCTCCAGGTCCACCGGCGCGATCTTCTCGCCGGTGCTGGTGACGATGATCTCCTTCACGCGGCCCAGGATGCGGATGCGGCCGTTCTCGATGGCGGCCTGGTCGCCGGTGTGCAGCCAGCCGTCCTCGTCGATGGCGCGCGCGGTGTCTTCCGGGCGCTTCCAGTAGCCGCGCATCACGTTGGGGCCGCGCACCAGCAGTTCCTTGTTGTCGCCGATGCGCACTTCCACGCGCGGCAGCGTGCGGCCCACCGTCGCGGGATCGTTGTCGTGCGGCTTGTTGGCCGAAACCACCGGCGAGCTTTCAGTCATGCCGTAGCCCTGCACGATCGGCAGGCCCAGCCCCAGGAAGGCGTGCGCGATGGGCTGCGACAGCGCGGCGCCGCCGCTCACGGCAAAGCGCAGGCGGCCGCCGAACTGCGCCAGCAGCGGCTTGGCGACCAGGCGCGAGAGCACCGGCCACGCCAGCGCGTCGCGCAGCGGTGAGGCATCACCTTCGATCGGCAAACCCTGCTCGCGGCAGAAGCGCCGCCAGCCCACCGCCTGCGCCTGCGCGAAGAGGCGCTGCTTGAAGGGCGATTCGGCCAGCGTGGTCTGCACCTTCGCGTACACGCGCTCGTAGATGCGCGGCACCGAGACGAGGACCGTCGGGCGCACGACCTTCATGTCGTCGGCCAGCAGTTGCACCGAGCGCGCGAAGGCCACGCAGGCGCCGCAAGCGATGGGCAGGTAGTAGCCGCCCGTGCGCTCGAACGTGTGCGACAGCGGCAGGAAGGAGAGGAAGACGTCGTCGGCGCGCGGATGCAGGTGTTCCACCGCGCCCACCACGTTGGACAGCACATTGCGATGCGTCAGCATCACGCCCTTGGGCTTGCCCGTGGTGCCGGAGGTGTAGACCAGCGCGGCAAGATCCTCCTCGCCCGGGCCGGGCGGCAGGGGCGTGGCCGCGGCCGCATCGCCGCGCGCGAGCCACACATCCAGCGACAGCACCTGCGGCCCGCCCTCGGGTGCCGGGCCATCGCACTCGCGCAGCACCACCTGCCGCAGGGTCGACGGCACCTGCCCCGTGGCGGCGATGGCCTGCCACTGCGCCTTCGTGTCGGCCACCAGCACGGCCGCCTCGCTGTCGCCGAGGATGTAGGCGATGCTCGCGGGATTGTCGATCGCGTGCATCGGCACCGGGGCGCAACCCAGCGCCAGCACGGCCTGGTCGACGCTGACGGCATCCAGGCCGTTGGGCAGCAGGATGGCCACGCGCTCGCCGCGCTGCACGCCCGCGGCCAGCATCGCGCGCGCGAAGCGGCCGACACGCTCGCCGAACTCGCGCCAGCCCAGGCCGGCCCAGGCGCCGCGCGCCTCGTCGAACTGCCTGTAGGCCTCCGCCTCCGGCGTGCTGCGCACGCGCCAGGCCAGCAGCTCGGCGAGGGTGCGGATGGAGGAGAGTTCAGGCAGGGGGTACGGCATGGAAAGCGATCGCGGATTCGGCAAAACCGCCTATTTTCGCCGTTCGGCGCCACCTCTGTCCCAGGATGGATGTCAATGCCGAGTCGATGCGCGCCGACAAACCCGCGCGCCCTGCCCTGCCTGACGGCCGGCGGCAACACCACTGAAATGACTGGATGCGGCCGCGGCCGCCCATCAACACAAGGAGTGAAGCCCATGCAAGCCGATCAACTGAAGCAGAGCATCCACCGCATCGAGGAATGCGCCGACGAGGCCAAGAAGGCCGTGCAGCAGCAGGCCTCGATCCCCTCCGAGCTGCGCGAATGCGTCATGAACCTGCACGACCAGGCCAAGCAGGTGCAGCAGCAGGTGGACAGCGGCTCGCCGCAGATGGGGCAGGACACCATCCGGCAGTCCGTGATGCAGATGGAACAGACCGGCGACCGTGCCATGCAGGCCTGCCGCCAGGCCGGCGGCAGCGTCGACCCGCAGACCCAGCAATCCGTGCAGAGGCTGCACGACGAGGTCTCGAGCCTGAAGAAGCAGATCCAGATGGGTTGAGGCGGCGCACGCCGCGTCACGGCGGAGGCACGTTCTCCGCCATGCTTCTCCACGTGCCGGGCGGCACGCCGTACTCGCTGCGGAAGGCCCGGCTGAACGAGGCCTCGGATTCGTAGCCGACGGCCTCGGCCACCTGCGCGAGCTTGCCGCGCTCGCTGCACAGCATGCGCGCGGCAAGCGCCAATCGCCAGCGCTTGAGGTACTGCATGGGCGCGACGCCCACCAGCGCCGTGAAGCGCTCGGCCAGCACGCTGCGCGAAGTGAAGGACGCCTCGGCCAGGCCATCCAGCGTCCAGCCGCGCGCGGGATGCTCGTGCATCAGCGCCAGGCAGCGCCCCACGAGCGGATCGCGCAGGCCCGCGAGCCAGCCGCTTTGTTCCGCCGGCAGGCCTTCCACGTAGGCTCGCAGCGTCTCCACGAACATCGCCTCGGCCACCTTGGCGGCGACGGCGGTCGAGCCCGGCGCGCCGCCGGCGGCTTCGCGCAGCGCATGCCGCACCGACTGCTCCATCCACGCGCCGGCGGGTCGCCGCGCAAGGGAAACGCGGATCACCCGCGGCAGCGCCGCGAGCAGCGGATTCGGCACGCTGCCTTCGTACGCGAACCAGCCGCAAGCCAGCAGCGTGCCCTCGCCCGCGCCGCCGTAGCGGATGCCGGTGAGTTCCGGCACCTTCACGTCGAGCATGTGGCGCTCGTCCACCGGCGCGTGGTCCACGCCGGTGCCGATGAGGTGACCCTCGCCCGCGGCCAAGGCAGCGACGTCCCCGGTTTCCAGCGGCAGCAGTTCGCCGCCCGGCATCCGGATCCAGCAGCGGCCGGCCAGCACCATGTGCAGGATGGCGAGCTGCTTCGCGCCCGGGCAGAGCACCGGCGCCATCTCCACGGCGGGCGGCGCGTCCACGCACCACGGCGCGTGGAATTCGCCGTGGAGGAAGAAGGCGCCGCGCAGGCGGATCATGCGCAGCACTTCCGAGAGGGCATCCGTGGGCATCGCTGCTCGTCCTTCGCCGGATGGGTTTTCGGTCAAGAACCGCGGACGCGGCGCCATGGCGGCGGGCGCGTCCGCTGCGGATCATGCGGTCTCCCCGCATTTTCCACACCACCCCATCGGAGCACCCCATGAACCAGGACAACCGCGAACTCGTCGTCCTCATGACCCGCGGCGCGGATCACGAGCTGTCGTCCGTCGCCTTCACCATCGCCTCCGGCGCGATCACCTCGGGCCTGAAGGTCACCGCCTTCCTCACCAGCTCGGCGGTCGACCTGGTGCGCCGGAAGAGCGTGGAGATGACGCAGGTGGCGCCGCTCGATCCCCTGAAGACGCTGATGGAGGACTTCCTGGGCCGCGGCGGCGCCATCGTCGCCTGCCCGCCGTGCGTGAAGTCGCGCGGCTACACGCAGGAAGACTTCATCGAAGGCGTCACCATCGCCGGCGCGAGCATCGTGCACGAGAAGCTCAAGGCCGGCGCGGCCAGCCTGAGCTTCTGAAGGCATTCACTCCAGCAGTTCGGCGATCGCGGGCAGCGCGCGCTCCGCGGCGCGCTCGCCCTCTTCCGCCGCGACGGCGCCGCGGTGGTAGTCCATCGCGGCGATGTGCGACAGCCGCGGGCGGATCACCACGTCCGCCGGCTCGCCCGCCATGCGGCTTTGCGTGATGCGCACCTGCATGATGTTGAGGCTGGTGGTCAGCACGTCCAGCAGCGGCGGCATGGGCGGCACGGCCGGCCCGTTGCCGTTGCGCGGGCGCCGGAATTTCGCCAGCAGCGAAGCCAGCATGCCGGGTTCGACGGCGCCCTCTCCCACCTGCTCGACTTCCTCGGGCACGCGGTTGCGGCGGCCGATCAGGTCCCAGTTCAGGTCGACCGCGATCACCACTTCCGCGCCCAGAGCGCGGCACAAGGACACGGGCACGGGATTGACCAGGCCGCCATCCACCAGCAGGCGGTCGTCGAGCGCCACGGGCGACAACAAGCCGGGCAGCGCGATCGACGCGCGCACGGCGTCCACCACCGAACCCTCGCGCAGCCAGACCTCGCGGCCGCTGGTGAGCTCGGTGGCCACGCAGCCGAAGGGCTTCTTCAGCTGCGCGATGCCCGCGTCCTGGAAATGCGAACGGAAGAAGTCGACCAGGCGCGCGCCCTGGATCAGGCCGCCGGACATGCGGAAGTCCATCAGCCCCATCACGCCTTGCCAGGTGAGCGTGCGCACCCAGTCTTCCAGGCGCTGCGCGTCGCCGGCGGCGTAGGCCGCGCCGACCAGCGCACCGATGGACGTGCCGCACACCACGTCGGCGGGATAGCCCGCCTTCTCCAGGGCGCGGATCACGCCCAGGTGCGCCCAGCCGCGGGCGGAGCCGCTGCCCAGGGCGAGGCCGATGCGGGGTCGTCGGGAAGCCAAGCGGGAATCCTCCTTCGAAAGCGCTAGCCTACCTGCTCTTCCGCCGGGCGCCGCATTCAGGCAGCATCGCGGCAACACCGGAAAGGGAGACTGGCATGGTCCTGCTCGAATTCGCGATGACACCCGCGGGCGAAGGCGAAAGCGTCAGCCGCCACGTCGCGCGCATCCTCGACATCGTCGACCGCAGCGGCGTGAGCTACCAGCTCACCGCCATGGGAACGATCCTGGAAGGCGACTGGGACGAAGTGATGGCCGTGGTGGGCGAGTGCTTCCGCGCGCTGCAGGCGGACTGCCGCCGCATCGGCATGAACCTGAAGATGGACTACCGCGCCGGCTCCGAGCCGCGGCTGCGCAGCAAGGTGGATGCGGTGGAGGGCCACGTGGGGCGGAAGCTGCGGACGTAGGCGCCGCATCGGGAAATGGTGGGCCGCAAAGCTGCCCACCCTACGGGAGGGACGGG
>JAEZEB010000034.1 GCA_023438115.1 Pseudomonadota bacterium
TTGGGGGCGCTGGACCGGGCTGGGGGGCCGGGGCCCGCCGGGAGCGGCGTGGCCGCCGCATTCGTGCACCGCGTGGATGCGTTCGTGGATGCCGTGGGGCGCGGCGCCGCCTGGCTGTCGCTCGCGATCTGCGTGCTGATGGCCGCCGGCGTGCTGCTGCGCTACGGCTTCAGCATCGGTTCGGTCTGGGCGCAGGAGCTCGAATGGCACCTGCTCGCCCCGCTGGTGCTGTTCGGCATGACCTACGCGCTGCAGAAGGGCGACCACGTGCGCGTCGACGTGCTCTACGCGCGCTACGGCGCGCGCGGCCAGGCGGCCGTGGACCTGCTCTCGGCGCTGCTGGCGGTGGGGATGGCGCTGCTCGTGATCCGCTACTCGATCCAGTTCGTGCAGCAGTCCTACGCGGTGGGCGAGATCTCGGCCGATCCGGGTGGCCTCACGCACCGGTGGGTGCTCAAGGCGCTGATCCCCGTGGGCTTCGCGCTGTTCGGCCTGCAGGCGGCGGCGCAGGCGGTGGGCGCCGCGCTGCGCCTGCGCGGGAGTGCGTCATGAGCCCGCAGGAATGGCTGGCCCTGGGCCTGCTCGCGGGCTTCTTCGCCCTGCTGATGCTGGGCGTGCCGGTGGGCATCACGCTGGCCGCGAGCGGCTTCTTCTTCGGCTTCCTGGGCTTCGGCGAATCCCTGTTCAACCTGCTGCCCGCGCGCATCTACGGCGTGGTGGCCAACTACCAGTGGCTCGCCATCCCGCTGTTCGTCTTCATGGGCGTGATGCTGGAGAAGTCACGGCTGGCGGAGGACTTGCTGGACGTGATCGGCCATCTTGCGGGCGGGCTGCGCGGCGGCATGGCCGTGGGCATCATCGGCGTGGGTGTGCTGATGGGCGCGACCACGGGGATCGTGGGGGCGACGGTGATCACGCTGGGGCTGCTCACGCTGCCGACGCTGCTGCGCCGGGGCTACGACCCGGCGATCTCGTGCGGCGCGATCTGCGCCTCCGGCACGCTGGGACAGATCATCCCGCCCAGCCTGGTGCTGATCCTGCTGTCCGACATCATGCAGCTGTCGGTGGGCACGCTGTTCGCCGCGGCGGTGATGCCGGGGCTCCTGCTCGCGGGCCTCTACGTACTGTGGATCGTGGGCGTGGGGCTCGTGCGTCCCGACGCGGTGCCACCGGTGCCGCGCGAGGAGCGCGATGCGCTGTCCCGCCGCGCGCTGTGGCTGCGGGTGGCGAAGGTGGCGGTGCCGCCGCTCGCGCTGGTGTTCGCGGTGCTCGGTTCCATCATCGGCGGCGTCGCCGCGCCCACCGAAGCCGCGTCCATGGGCGCGCTGGGCTCCATCCTCGTGGTGGCGATGGCGCGGCGCCTGAACATGGGCGTGCTGCGCGAGGTGGTGCGCAGCACCACGCGGACCTCGGCGATGGTGTTGTTCATCCTGGTGTGCTCGCAGGTGTTCAGCCTGGCGTTCCGCGGCCTGCAGGGCGAGCGGCTGATCGAGGACCTGTTCGCCTTCCTCCCGGGGGGCACGGCCACGGCCATCTGGTTCCTGATGGCGGTGATCTTCGTGCTGGGCTTCTTCATCGAGTGGATCGAGATCAGCTACATCGCGGTGCCGCTGTTCCTGCCGGTGTTCGTGGCCGCCGGCGTCGACCTCGTGTGGCTGGCGATGCTGATCACCATCAACCTGCAGACGTCCTTCCTCACGCCGCCCTTCGGCTGGGCGCTGTTCTTCCTGCGCGGCGTCGCGCCGCCGGGGGTGACGACGCGCCACATCTACCTGGGCGCGCTGCCCTTCATCGCGCTGCAGGCGGTGGGGCTGACGCTGGTCTTCCTGTGGCCGCCGATCGCCACCTGGCTGCCCAAGGCGATCGGCTGGTAGCCAGGGTTACGCGGCGGAAGGCGCGGTGGCCGCCGCGCGGCGGCGCACCTTCTCGATGTTGTTGCGCAGCGTGTAGAGCTCTTCGGCATAGGCGAGCGGCACGCTGATGCCGTTGACCTTCTCGTCCAGCGCGTCGAGTTCGCGCAGCAACGACTCGCCCTCCGCGGGGTGGGCGAGCAGGCGCTGCTCGATCTCGCGCAGCTGCCCGTACCAGCGGAACACGCGCGAGCGGATGCGGAACTGGTACAGCGGCGGCACGATGCGCGTCAGCGGCAGCAGCACCGCCAGGATGATGCCCAGTGCGAGCCACATGCGCTCCACCAGGTTGGCCATCCAGAAGGTCATCCAGCGTTGCAGGAAGGGACGGCCGCTGCGGATCGCGCGTTCCGCCTCCGCCGCGATCGGGAACTCGCTGTGCTCGATGTTGGGATAGCTGCCGGCGCGGTTGAACCAGCCGGCCGGCCCGTGCAGCTCCTTCGCCGCCTGCGCGAACAGCTGCAGCAGGGCGGGATGCGTGTCCTCGCGCGTGAGCAGCGAGGTGGTGGTCGCCACCAGCCGCACGTCCTGCGGCGGCTGGTCGCCGGAGAGGTCGACGACGCCGCGCGGCAGCACCACCGGGGTGAGGAAGGGAAAGCGCCGCGAGTAGGCCTCGCTCTGGCTGAAGTCCATCAGCTTCACGCCGGGCGTCTGCAGCAGCATCTGCACCATCAGCGATTCGGGCGCGGAGGCGAAGACGATCGCGTCCAGATCGCCGGCGAGGAAGGCCACCGTCGCAGCCGTCTGGTCGAGGCGCGTGAGCTGCATCTGCGCGGGATCGAGCCGGTTGGCCTCCAGCAGCCGCCGCATGAGGAAGGGCGCGCCGCTGCCGCGCGCGCCTATGTTCACGCGCAGCGGCTGCAGTTGCGTGAGGGAGGTGAGCGCGCCGCCGGGCAGGTCCTTCGCGGCTTCCGCGCGGTAGAACAGCCACACCGGCTCCACGAACAGGCTGCCCAGCGAGAGGATTTCTTCCTCCTGCTGCGCGTCGCGTTCGCTGCCGCCGCCCTGCACGAAACCGAGATCGGCCTCGCCCGCGCGCAGCAGGCGCAGGTTGGCGGGCGAGCCTTCGCTGGGCACCAGGACCACCTCGATGCCGTGGCGCGCCAGTGCGCGCTTGTAGCGCTCGCCGAATTCCGCGTACGCGCTTTGCGCCGGGCCCGTCGCGAGCCGCACCGTCTTGGGCGGGTTCGGGTCCAGCCACCAGTAGGCGAGCGCCAGCAGGGCTGACGCGAGCAGCGCCACCGGCCCCGCGGAGATCAGCAGGTCGCGCAGGGAGAGCAGCGTGTGGCGCAAGATCCTCGCCGGCCTCATGCGGGATCGCCGGCGGCGGGCAGGTGCACGCCATCCACGGTGACGCCGCGCGCGGCGCGGATCGCCCGCACGACGGCCAGGGCGCAGGCTTCGGCCGCCATCGCGCCCAGCGTCATCATTCCGGGACCGACGCCGCGCGTGCCGGTGGCCAGCGCGAACAGCGTGTCGCCGTCGGAAAGCGTGTGCGCCGGATTGATCGCGCGCGCCAGGCCGTCGTGGCCCATGGTCGCCAGGCGTGAGGCCTGCGCCTTGGTGAGCGCCGCGTCGGTGGCGATCACGCCGATGGTGGTGTTGCTGCCGGCGAGCATGGGCCGCGGGACTTCGCCGCGCAGCAGCGCGCGCCGCGTGTCCAGCAGACTGCGGCCATCCTCGGTGCGGGCGCCCGCCAGCGGCAGGCCCGTTTCGGGATCGACCACGTCGCCGAGCGCGTTGCACGCGATGATCGCACCCACCGTCACGCCGTCCACCGTCACGGAGGCGCTGCCGATGCCGCCCTTCATGCCGCGGCGGTAGCCGAAGAC
>JAEZEB010000076.1 GCA_023438115.1 Pseudomonadota bacterium
CCTCATCGGCGTGGTGATCGCTTACTTGACGGCGCAGCAGCTGCGGCAGCTGGGCGCCGACGCCTACATCGTCGACGTGGTGGGCATCGCGCTGGTGCGCGAGCTCGGGCCCATGCTGGCCGCCATCCTGATCGCCGGCCGCTCGGGATCGGCGATCACGGCGCAGATTGGCGTGATGCGCGTGACCGACGAACTCGATGCGATGCGCGTCATGGGCATCTCGCACACCTACCGGCTGGTGATGCCGCGCGCGATGGCGCTGGCGATCGCGATGCCGCTGATCGCGGGCTGGACCACCATCGCCGGCCTGATCGGCGGCATGGTGGCCGCGGACCTGTCGCTGGGCATCAGCCCGATCTTCTTCATCCAGGCGCTGCCCGACGCGGTGAGCATCCCGAACCTGTGGCTGGGGATGTCCAAGTCCGTCGTGTTCGGCATCCTGATCGCGCTGATCGGCTGCCATTTCGGCCTGCGCGTGCGGCCCGACACGCAGAGCCTGGGCGAGGGCACCACGAAGTCGGTGGTCACTGCGATCACGGTGGTGATCCTGGTCGACGCGCTCTTCGCCATCGTCTTCAGCGAGGTGGGGATGTGAGCGAAGCCCCGATCGTCGAGATCCGCAAGCTCTGGTCGGCGTTCGACACGCCGGAGCGGCGGGTGGTGATCCACAAGGACCTGGACCTCGTGGTGGAGCGCGGCGAGGTGCAGTCCATCGTGGGCGGCTCGGGCTCGGGCAAGACGGTGCTGCTGCGGCAGATCCTGGGGCTGGAGCGGCCCGCCGCCGGCGAGGTCCGCATCATGGGCCAGCCGGTGCAGGAGCTGTCGCGCCGCGGCGCCTCCAGCCGCATCGGCATGCTGTTCCAGCATGGCGCGCTGTTCTCCGCCTTCACGGTGCTGGAAAACATCGCCTTCCCCTTGCGCGAGCTCAAGACGCTGCCGCCGCGGCTGATCGAGGAAGCGGCGATGGTGAAGCTGCAGATGGTGGGCCTGCATCCGGACGCGGCCGACAAGATGCCGGCGGAGCTGTCCGGCGGCATGATCAAGCGCGCGGCGCTCGCGCGCGCCCTCATCATGGATCCGCCGCTGCTGCTGCTGGACGAGCCGACGGCGGGGCTGGACCCGGAGAGCTCCGACGGGTTCGTGAACCTGCTGCGCTCGCTGCACCGCGAGCTGGCGCTGACCGTCATCATGGTCACGCACGACCTCGACACGCTGTTCGAGCTGTCGACGCGCATCGCGGTGCTGGCCGAGCAGCGGGTGATCGTCAACGCGAAGCCGCGCGAGGTGATCGCCTTCCGCCATCCTTTCGTCGAGGACTTCTTCCTCGGCGAGCGCGGGCAGCGCGCGATGGAACTGCTGCGCGAGTATCCCTTCGCCATCTGAGCGCCATGAGAAGCTAGGAAACACACCATGGAAAACAAGGCCCATGCCCTCGCCGCCGGCATCTTCGTGGCGGCGCTGACGGCGCTGGTGCTGGCGCTGGCCGGCTGGCTCACGCGCGACACCGGCGTGCGCGACACCTACGAGATCTCCACCAAGGAAGCCGTCACCGGCCTGCAGGAGCAGGCGCCGGTGCGCTTCCGCGGGGTGGACGTCGGCAAGGTCTCGCACGTCGGCTTCGATCCCAAGGTGATCGGCAACGTGCTGGTGCGCATGGAGATCGGCCGCGAGGCGCCCATCACCCGCGACACCTTCGCCACGCTCAGCTTCCAGGGCGTGACGGGCCTGGCCTTCGTGCAGCTGGCCGACGAGGGCAAGCCCGCGCCGCGGCTGCAGCCGAACGAGGAATCGCCGCCCCGCATCCCGCTGCGGCCCGGCCTGCTCGCGCGGCTGGAGGAGCGCGGCGACATCCTCATGGACCGCGTGGAGGAGGTGACGGTGCGCGTGAACCAGGTGCTGGGCGACGACAACCAGAGGCGCATCGCGGCGGCGCTGGAGAACATCGCGCAGGCCGCGGGCAACACCAACCAGCTGGCGGTGCGCCTGGACAACACCGTGCGCCAGCGCATCGACCCGGCGATCGTCGAACTCACGGCGACGATGGGCAACGTGCAGAAGGCCGCCGACAGCGTGAACGGCGCGGCCGGCGACATCAGCGCCGTGGCCCGCCGCATCAACGCCGAAGGCGGTCCGCTGGACCGCGTGGGCGAGGGCACCGACGCGCTGGCGCAGGCGGTGGAGACCGTCAGCGCCAGCACGCTGCCGCGCCTGAACCGCGTGGCGGAACAGACCACGCGCACCATGCGGTCCCTGGACCGCGCGATCAATGAATTGACGGAGAACCCGCAGATGCTGATCTACGGCGAAGGCGCCGTGCGCCCCGGCCCCGGTGAACCCGGCTTCCAGGCGGGGGTGCGCCGATGATGCGAGTGACGACCGCGCTGTTGCTGGCGGCAGTGCTTGCCGGCTGCGGCTCGCTGCCGGACAAGCCGGTGCAGCAGAGGATGTACGACTTCGGCCCGGCGCCCGCCGCGAACGGCGAGCCGGCCGCGGCGGAGCGTCCGGCGCTGCTGCTGTCCGACGTGCAGGTGGGCACCGCGCTCGAGGGCACCGAGATGCTGTACCGGCTGGCCTACGAGGACCCCAACGCGCTCCAGCCCTACGCCTTCGCGCGCTGGAGTTCGCCGCCCGGCGAACTGGTGCACCAGCGCCTGCGGGAGCGGCTGGGACGCGACCGCGCCGTGCTCGATCCGGGCGCGGCCTCCGCGCTCACGCGCCGCGGCGGCCCCAACCCGCCGGTGCTGCGCGTGGAGCTGGAGGAGTTCAGCCAGGTGTTCGCCTCGGCGACCGAGAGCGCCGGCGTGCTGCGCCTGCGCGCGACGCTGCTGGAAAGCACCGCGGGCGGCGAGCGCC
>JAEZEB010000079.1 GCA_023438115.1 Pseudomonadota bacterium
GCTGCCAGATCTCCGGGAACAGCACCACGTCCAGCATCTTGCGCAGGTAGCTGACGCCGCCGGTGCCGCCGGTGCCGCGCTTGAAGCCGATCACCCGCTCCACCGTCGTCACGTGGCGAAAGCGCCAGAGGCGGAAGGCGTCCTCGAGGTCGGTGAGTTCCTCGCCGAGCTGGTACAGGTCCCAGTGCGCCTGCGGCTGGCGGTACACCTGCAGCCAGGCCTGCTCGACGTCCTTGCTCGCCTCGTAGGGCCGCGTCCAGTCGCGCTCCACATGCGAAGCCGGCACGGGCAGGCCGCGGCGCGCCAGCAGGCGCAGCGCTTCGTCGTACAGCGACGGCGCCTCGTAGGCCGCCTGCACGACCGCCAGCCGCGCGGCGCTGTGCTCGTGCGGCTTGAGCATCGCGGCGTTCTTGTTGCCCAGGCGGAACTCGATACAGCGGTACTGCCAGCTCTGGAAGCCGCTGGAGTTCGCGAGGTAGGGCCGCAGGGCGCTGTACTCCGGCGGCGTCATGGTGGCCAGCACGTCCCAGGCGTGCACCAGCTGCTCCATGATGCGCGAGACGCGGGCCAGCATCTTGAAGGCCGGCGGCAATTCATCGCGCGCGATGCAGCCGATCGCAGCGCCCAGCTCGTGCAGCATGAGCTTCATCCACAGCTCGCTGGTCTGGTGCTGCACGATGAACAGCATCTCGTTGTGCTCGGGCGAGAGCGGCTTCTGCGCGCCCAGGATCGCGTCGAGCTGCAGGTAGTCGCCGTAGCTCATGTCGCGGCTGAAATCCAGCTGCGCCCGCTCGGCGTGCACGATGTCCTCGGGTCGGGTCGTTTCGGTCATGGTCAGGTCACCGCGTGGGTCCGGTTGAATTCGGGGCGGCGCCACTCGCCGGCTTCCAGCACCTCGCGCAGGTGCCCGGCGGCGTGCCACACGTCCTCGAAACGCAGGTAGAGCGGCGTGAAGCCGAAGCGCAGGATGTCGGGGCGGCCGGCGCGGAAGTCGCCGATCACGCCGCGCGCGATGAGCGCCTGCACGATCGCGTAGGCGCCTTCCTCGCGCGTGAGGCACACCTGCGAACCGCGATCCGCGTGTTCGCGTGGCGTCGCGAGGCCCAGGCCGTGGCCGGCGCAGCGCTCTTCCACCAGCGCGATGAAGAGGTCGGTCAGCGCCAGCGACTTGCGCCGCAGCGCCGCCATGCCGCCCAGGGGCTGCGCGGCGAGCACCGTGTCCAGTCCGCATTCGAGGGCGGCCAGGCCCAGCACCGACTGCGTGCCGCACAGGTAGCGCGCAATGCCGGCGGCGGGCCGGTAGTCGGGCGTGAAGGCGAAGGGCGCGGCGTGGCCCCACCAGCCGGAGAGCGGCTGCCAGAAGCGGTCGGCGTGGCGTGGATGCACCCACACGAAGGCCGGTGCGCCGGGGCCGCCATTGAGGTACTTGTAGCCGCAGCCGACGGCGAAGTCGGCGTCCGCACCGCGCAGGTCCACTTCGACCGCGCCCGCGCTGTGGCACAGGTCCCAGACGACGAGTGCACCCGCTTCGTGCGCGGCACGCGTGACCGCCCCCATGTCGTGCATGGCGCCGGTGCGGTAGTTGACGTGCGTGAGCATCAGCACCGCCGTGCGTTCGTCCAGCGCGCCGGCGATCTCCTCCGGCTCCAGCAGGCGCAGCTCGTAGCCCCGCTCGCGGCACAGGCCCTCGGCGATGTACAGGTCGGTGGGGAAGTTGCTGCGTTCGCTGAGGACTATGCGGCGCGCGGGCGCATCCGCCGCCGCCATGGACAGCGCGGCGCTCAGCACCTTGAACAGGTTGATGGAGGTGCCGTCGGTGGCGACCACTTCGCCGGGCCCCGCGCCGATCACCTGCGCGATCTTGTCGCCCAGGCGCTGCGGCATCTCGAACCAGCCGGCGGTGTTCCAGGAGCGGATCAGGCCCTGGCCCCACTCCTCGCGCACGGTGCGCGCGATGCGATCGGGCGCCGCCTTCGGCAGCGGGCCGAGCGAGTTGCCGTCGAGGTAGATCACGCCTGCGGGCAGCGTGAAGAGATCGCGCAGGGATCGCAGCGGATCCTGCGCGTCGAGCGCGCGGCAGTCCTGCAAGGTGGTCATGTGAGTTCCCTCAGCACCGCGCGCACGGGCGAAGCGTCGGCGGTCATGAGTTTCAGGGGCAGGGCGATCAGTTCGTAGTCGCCCTCGGGGACGGCGTCGAGCACGAGGTTCTCCAGCACGCGCAGTCCGCGGCGGCGGATCACCTGGTGGCTGTCCAGGGTCTTGCTGTCGGCCGGGTCGATGCTGGCCGTGTCGATGCCGACCAGGCGCACGCCTGCGTCGGCGAGTTTCTCGATCGTTTCGGGCGCATAGGCCGCGAGTTGCGGATCCCAGCGATCGACGGGCGCGCGCTCGTAGGTGCGCACCAGCACGCGCGGCGGCAGGCCGTCGGCGGCGTGGGCGATGTGTTCCCAGGTGACCAGCGGGCCGCGCGCGATCGCGTGGATCACGCGGCAGCGGCCGAGATAGGGCTCCAGGTCCAGCGCGCCTATGGATGCGCCCTGCGGGTCGTAGTGCAGGGGCGCATCGGCATGCGCGCCCACGTGGGGCGACAGCGTGAGCGTGCTGACGTTGACGGGGCAGCCGGGCGCGATGCTCGCGGCCCATTGCTGGGTGTAGGGCGTGTCGCCGGGAAAGACCGGCGCGCCGGCATCCACCGGCGCAGAGATGTCCCAGAGTCTTGGCATGCGGCGGAGTTTGCGCCGCGAAAAATGGGCGTGGTGTCGGTTGCTTCCAACAGCGGCCGAAAATTGTTCAGGCTTCAAGCATCAGCGGCGGCAGCCCGTGGCGGATGCGCGCGCGCCCGCAGCCTTCGCTGCCGGGCTCGAGTTCGCGGCAGGGGCTGGGCCGCCACTCGTAGATGCCGCAGGCGGCGCGCTCGCCCACCTTGCCGGTGAGCGCGGCGCAGCGCACCGGCACGTGGTCGGTGCCGCGCATGCGCCAGGTGCCGGCCATCACCTCCACCGCCAGGCCCGCGGGCACGCTGCCGCCTTCGTCTTCCATCTCGAAGGCGGAGAAGTCGACGCGGAAGGCGGCGCAGCAGGCGCCGCAACGCAGGCAGGGGGAGTCGGAGGCTTGTGACATAGGAACGTCAACGCGAATCAGGGTGCGGGCGTTGCGAGGAGGCTGTACATGAATACAGCCGTCGCCACTTCCCTCAGGAGGATCGCATGGAACTGCGGATCGCACGCCAGATTATCGACACCCTCGCCCAGGGCATCCATCCCGTCACCGGCGAGGCCATGCCGGAAGACAGTCCCTACAACGCGCCGCCGGTCATCCGGGCGCTGCACGCGGTGTCGCGCGCGCTGGAGGCGGCACCGCGCACCGGGGAGGACGCTGCGCGCCGCCCGCCCAACGCCGGCAAGGCCTGGTCGCCGCAGGAAGACGCCGCGCTGGAAACCGCGTTCGATGCGGGCATCGCGCTCAAGCAGGTCGCGCAGGAACTGGGCCGCACGCGCTTCGCGGTGGAGCAGCGGCTGGTGAAGCTGGGGAAGATCGCGGCGCCGGCGGGAGGGGGGCGGTACGGCGCGTCGCTGAGTTGACGCGGGGCGGTCCGCGGTCACTTGCGCAGGATGTCCCGTGGCCGTGCCCTTTGGTTCGGGCCAGGGTGGGGCAATGCCCTTCAGCGAA